>NZ_JBIBVY010000019.1:0-157543 GCF_043080665.1 Streptomyces sp. NPDC014991 | reverse complement strand
GGCGCCCCCCCCCCCCGGGCGGGGGCGGGGGGGGGGGGGGGGGCGCCCCCGGGGGGGGGGGGGGGGGTGGGGGCCCCCCCCCCCCCCGGCCGGTTCGGGGAGGCTAGGGTCTTTCGTTCGGATCAGGCCCGCGAGCCCGGCATGATCCGAACGAGAGGGCCTAGCTGTTCCCCTGGTCCGCGACGAAAGCCGCCATCCAGGCGAGTGCCGCGTTCCAGTTGATGGCGGTCTCGTTCGTGGACCAGGACTGGATGTCGTCGATGTAGCAGAACTGTCCTACGCAGCCCTGGAGCTTCCCCTGGGCGTAGGGGTCCTGGATGCTGGAGTTCGCCCCTCCCGCGAGCGTCCCCTTCGGCGGGTTCGGGAGAGCCGGGTCCAGCTCGTGGGCGTACCAGCGGCTGTGCTCGTTGTGCGAGGCGACCTCGCCGTAACCGGTCACGTACGACTGGTTGAGCGCGTTGCGGCCCAGGATGTAGTCCATGCTCTGCACCGCGCCGTCACGGTAGGCGGCGCGCCCGGTGATGTCGTACGCGTCGGCGATCACCAGCGCGTTGTTGAGGATCTGGCTGTTGGAACCCCAGTCGTACGAGTTGCCGGTGGGCGCGTACGGCAGGCCGTAGGGGTGCGCGTCGAGGGTCGCCAGGTAGGCGTCGGCGGCCTTGACCACGGACCGGCGCACCTGGTCGCGGCCGGGCAGCCGGTTGGGGACGGTCGCGAGGTCGAGCCGGCCCAGGGCGGCCGTCCGGCCCCAGTCGAAACCGGTGGCGCCGAAGACGTCCGCGGTGTGCAGCGGGGAGGCCAGGAGGTGGTCGGCGAACTGCTTCTCACCGGTCGTGAGGTAGAGCTCGGCCGCCGCCCAGTAGAACTCGTCGTTCGCGTCGCTGTCGGAGTAGGCGCCGCCGCCGATCCCGTCGCTGTCTGACGCATACATCGCGGGGTGGGCCTCCGCGGCGGCCCATGCCGACTCGGCGGCCTTGAGCGCCCGGGAGGCGAACGCGCGGTCGTAGGGGCGGTAGAGCCGTGCGGCCTGTGCGGCCGTGGCGGCCAGGTTCAGGGTCGCCTGGGTGGACGGCGGGTGCAGCTCGCGTTGCTGCGGGTCGTCGCTGGGCAGCAGCGGCAGCCCGGTCCAGTTCGCGTCGTGGATCTTGTGGTGGGCCATGCCCGCGAGCGGCTCGCCCTGCGGCACCTGCATCTTGAGCAGGAACTCCAGCTCCCAACGCGCCTCGTCCAGGATGTCCGGCACCTTGTTGCCGCTCTCCGGAATGGCCAGCGCGCCGTCACCGAGCTTCCCCGGCTGCCCGGTGCGGGCCCCCCGGGAGCGCTCGTACTCGTTCAGCAACTGCCAGGTGGCGACACCACCGTTGACGACGTACTTGCCGTGGTCGCCTGCGTCGTACCAACCGCCGCTGACGTCGAGCCGGTAGTCGCACACGCCTGGCTGGCACGGCACGTCGACGTCGCCCTCGTTCGGGGAGGTGCCGACGTGGCCCGCGGGTCGCGCGTACCCCGGGCGCAGCGCGTCGCGGATCTCGATGCCGCTGCGCTGGGTGTAGTAGTACTTCAGCGCGTCGGCCCGCAATTGCCCGTACGGGACCGGGCTGATGTCGAACGGACGACTGGTCTCACCGTCGGCGACCAGCGTGAAGCCCGTGCCCCGCTTGCGGTAGGAGCTGAAGTCGATCGACTGCACGTGCTGGCCGGAGGAAGCGTCCACCCCGCGCGGCACCGTGCGCCCGTGGGCGACGGTCGCCCCCACGCCGTTCTTCAACTGCCAGGGCAGCCGCTCGGTGGCGGTGGTGACCAGAGTCGCGTTCTTGGGGCCCGCGGGCAGGTAGGCGACCTGGTTGACGCGCACCCGCGGGCCGGTGTCCGGTTCGTACACCTCGGGCGGTACGCCGCCGACCAGCGACACGTCGTCCATGCAGAAGCGCCAGGGATCGGCGCTCCCGCCGACCTGGAACCCGACCTGGCCCTGCGCGGTGTCGACGGGCGCGGTGAAGGTGTACGCATAGGTGTTGCCCGAGACGCTCACCTGCGGGCTCACCTCGTAATACGTGTCGTACGGCGACACCGACAGCCCGACGATCACCCGCGGGACGTGCCCCTCCGGTGAACCTGAGGCCTTGAAGCTGAGCCTGTACGACTCTCCCTTCACGAGGGCGATGTCGTTCTGCCCGATCGCTGCATCCCAGCGGTTGGTCGTGCCACCGGGCACGTTCGCGCACAGCTGCCCGTCGGACAGTTCCCCGGTGACGTTGCCGGTCGTCCACCACGGGTCCGTGCCCGTGGCGAACGAACCGTTCTTGACCTGTTCGACCTCGTCCGCGGTGGCCATGCCTACCGGGACGGCGGTCAGCGTGGCCGCGGCGAGAGCCATCACGGCCAGTGCGGACAGTCGGCGTCTGATCACGTCTGGAAGCTCCTCGCGAAACGGCGGACGAGCAGGCGGTGAATCCGGTGTCCGGCCTGACGCCTCGCCATGGACATGGGAGCGCTCCCAACCGGATCGCAGGCCAGTTTCGTGGCCCGTGCGCACGCTGTCAACGAATACGGCGACAACGGCGGCCAAGCGCCCGCGCCCGCGTTCGTACGCACGGGGACCGCCCGGCGGACCGGGCTGGGGCGGTGGAGGGGGACGAGGGAGAACTGCGGGCCGGGTCGGCGACGGACGCGGCGCCGGCGCGCCGGTGCGCAGCGCGATCACTTCGTGAACGGCGGGGCGGCACCGGCCCGTAGCGCGGGGGCTTTCCATCCAGTGATGTGGGACGGGGGAGGGCGTGTGTCGGGGGCGGCCCCGATCGCGGGACCGCCCCCGACGCGCTGCCTCGTGTCTGTCAGTGCCGGCCGGTGCTCTTCAGCGTCTCCTTGGCCTCGCGGGCGTCACCCGCGGCCTCGGCGGCACGGCCCTTGGCGACCGACTTGCGGTTGCCCACGGCGTGTCCGGCTGCCTGGGCGGCTTTGCCCACTGCCTGTTCGGCCTTGGCCCTGGCCTTCTCGCCGGCGGCCATGTCGCTCACCTTCCTCGCTTGCCGGTCTGAGGTACTGGATGTGCGCATGACCCGTCGCGGTAGTGGCAAACCCACGGGTACGACAACCCAGTCGTGTCCGGGCCGTCGAGCTGAGCTGGAGCCCGAAGGAAGAACACCGCTACGCGGCCTCTGCTTGAACCGGTAGTGGACGTCACGGCGGTGGGAGGAGCGGCTGCGGAGACCGGTTGAATCCCGCCGGCGTCGGCCGGCACCTTGTTCACCGCCTTCACCCCCGGCGGAACCGCAACACCAGCAGCTGTCCGACCGGCGACATCCTGGGCGCCCGAGCCGCAGAGGCGGGCAGGCTCATTCCTGTCCTGGCCCGATTCATTTCCGGCCGCTGAACGCGAGCCGGATCCCCAGGCCGACCATCACGACGCCCGACGTCCCGCCGATCCAGGAGAGCCGCCGTGGTGAACCGGCCAGCCAGTTGCGGGCAGTTCCAGCGAGGAGGCCCCATGCCGCGTCGGAGACCAACGCGATCAGGACGCAGACAAGGCCCAGCAGCAGCAGTTGCACCTGTGCGTTTCCCGCCGACGCGTCGACGAACTGCGGCAGCACCGCACCGAAGATCAGCAGTCCCTTGGGATTGCTCACCCCGACGATGAAGCCCTCCCGGAGAATCCGCGCCGGACGGTCCGACGCCGACGCGGTCTGATCCTTCACCATCAGCGAATTGCGTCGGCGCCAGGCGTGAACACCGAGATGGACGAGATAGAGCGCACCGGCGAACTTCAGAACCGAGAAGGCGAGCAGGGAGCGGGCAAGGACCTCCCCCAACCCGAACGCCACCAGCACCACCTGAACGAGCAACCCCGCTTCGTTCCCCACCGCCGTCGACACGGCGGCCTTTCGGCCCAGCGCCACTCCACGGCTCACCACGAACAGGACGCTCGGCCCCGGCACGGCGATCAGCACCGTCACAACGGTCAGGAACACAGTCAAACGCTCTGGTCCGATCACCCCCCACAGAGTACGCATCACGAGTCCAGCTTCTCCGGTGTTTCGGCGATTGCGGTGGGCTGTGCTGGGAGCAGCATTTCATCGCCAGTCGCTCGTGCTCAGGGACTCGCCGTGCTCGGTCTCTCAGCCGGGATTCCTTCCGGTTCCTCGGCGGTGCCTGCCGAGCAGCAGTCCCTTGCGAGCTTGCAGCGCGGCATCCGGCGACCGGAGCAGCGAAGGGGCATGTGGCCGTCGCGGTGACCCGGCTGGGGTGAGGGATCAGGCGAGGCTGCGGCGGCCTGCCGGGCAGCTTCCCGTGGGACGTCCCTGGTCAAGGCGAACCGGCATGCCGGGTGCTGGCCCGGCTGTTCCACCGGCTGGTGGAGGAACCGTTCGGCCTGCGGCTGAAGAAGGCGCTGAAGCGCACGCCCGCGCTGTCCCGGGAGTTCGCCTCATTGTCGGCCGGCGGTCCCCTCAGCTGATCCCGTACCGTGCCCCGATCCCGGCGACGAGCAGCGCCAGCCCCTCTTCGAACTGCCGGTCGTAGTCGTCGAAGAGCAGCTTCCCGGCCTCCGCCGCGAGCGGGAAGCCGGACAGGCGCCGGGCGCGTTCATCGATGTCGTACCCCTCCCGGCGCTCGCCCGGCAGCGGCTGCACACCTTGTTCCTCGGTGACGAAACCGAGGGTGTACATGTGCGCCGTCCGCCCCGCGTCGATCGCTTGGGCGAGGGTCAGTCCGGCCTCCGTCAGCAGCCGTAGGTTGGCTTCCAGCTCGGGGGCGTGGCCCGTGCCCGTGAAGCGTGAGCCGCTGAAGACCTTGGCGCCGTCGCGGTAGCCGAGCAGCGCGGTCCGCAGTCCGCGGTTGATCTTCAGCAGCCGCTCACGCCAGGTGTCGGCGGGGTCGAGGGCGGTACCGGCGACCATCCGCCGGTACATCTCGGTCGCCATCTCGTCCAGCAGGGCCTGCTTGTCCTTGAAGTGCCAGTAGAGCGCGGGCGCCTTGACGTCCAGTTCCCTGGCGATGGCGCGCAGGGTGAGCCCTTCCAGCCCGGCCTCGTTCAGCAGTCGCAGCGCGGTGTCCACGACCCGGTTGCGGTCCAGGGGCGCCCGTCGTTCCGTACTCACGCCGTACAGCTTGACAGCTTAACGGCGTTAAGGGCACTCTTCTGGTACCCGGACTTAACAATGTTAAGGAGGAATCATGATGGATGTCCTGATCGTGGGCGCGGGTCCGACGGGTCTCACCCTCGGCATCGACCTGGCCCGGCGAGGGGTGGACGCCCTGGTGGTGGAACGCGCGCCCGGGCTCTTCCCCGGATCGCGCGGCAAGGGGCTCCAGCCGCGCACCCTGGAGGTCCTCGACGACCTCGGCGTGCTGGACGCCGTCCTGGCGGCGAGCGGCCCCTACCCGAACCGGATGATCTGGAAGGACGGCGCACGGGTCGGCGAGCAGTCGATGTTCGAGAAGATCGAGGCCGACGAGGGCACGCCGTACACCGAGCCGCGGATGATCCCGCAGTGGCGGACGCAGGAGGTGCTGCACACGCGGCTGACCGCATGGTGGCGGTCGTCCCGCGCGAACCAAGCCGAGCGTGGGGGAGGGCCGGTCGCCTTCGGACGGGAGGTGACCGGACTGACGCAGGACGCGGACGGCGCGAGCGTGCGGTTCGCCGACGGTACGACGGTCCGCGCACGGTACGTGGTCGCGTGCGACGGCGGACGCTCAGCGGTCCGGCGGGCCCTGGGCATCGACTTGACAGGGGAGGCCGTCGACCCGGCACCGTTCGTCGTCGCGGACCTGCGGCTGGACGGCCTGGACCGGAACCACTGGCACGCCTTCCCGCAGGACGACGGCAGCGCCCTCGGGCTGTGCCCGCTGGCCGGCACGGAGGACTTCCAGCTCCAGGCGCGCCTGCCGGAGGGTTCGGAACCCGACGTGTCCCCCGACGGCATCCGCAAGCTGGTGGCCCGGTACACCCACCTGAACGCCGAGGACGTGACCGAGGTGCGCTGGGCGTCCGACTTCCGGCCGCGCGCCGCCCTGGCGGACCGCTTCCGGGCGGGCCGGGTGTTCCTCGCGGGTGACGCGGCGCACGTGCACTCGCCGGCCGGGGCGCAGGGCCTGAACACCAGTGTCCAGGACGCCTACAACCTGGGCTGGAAGCTGGGCGCGGTGCTGCGGGGCGGGGCGCCGGAGACACTGCTGAACAGCTACGAGGAGGAGCGGCGAGCGAACGCCGCCGCCATGCTGGACCTGTCGACGGGGGTGCACCGCGGCGAGGTACAGCGCGGCAAGTCGACGGTCCAACTGGGGGTCGGATACCGGGATTCGTCGCTCAGCCTGGACACGCGCACGGCTCCGTCCGGGGTTCGTGCGGGCGACCGTGCCCCGGACGGCACGGTGGACGGCGTACGCCTCTTCGACACGTTCCGGGGCCCGCACTGGACGCTGCTCGGCGCGTCGGTGCCGGGCCTCCGATCCCTGCACGCCGCTCCGGCGTCGTACGGCCCGGGCGTCTTTCTGGTCCGGCCGGACGGATACGTCGGCTGGGCGGGTGAGACGGCCGAGGGCGTGCGGCAGTACGCGGAACGAACCGGAGCCTTTCTGGCAGCCTAGGGCGCAACGCCCTCTCGGGCGCGGGAACTCATGCGGGGCATCATGACGCCGGCGAGTGCAGCTTCACCCGCGAACCCGAGGCACCGCGCGCCGCCGCCGACGTGGCGGTCGCCGCCAGCCGCTTCCGGCGGCTGGGACCCCGGCGCCTCTACCTGGTCAGACCCGGCCACATGACTGCCGCCGGCTACCGCTGCCTCTACGCCTCTACGCCCCTACATCACTGACTGCATGTTCAGCGGCGGGCGACGGTGCTGGGGTGCCTGTGCGGCCCTGGCACCCGGACAGGGGTGACAGGTCACCACTTGACGGCGTTCACCGTGCTGTTCTGCGCGTCCGCGGATCGGACGGTGAACTGGACGTTGGCGCCACGGTCGTAGAAGGTCTGGCCGGGCTGCCAGGTGGCCATGTCCAGCGGGTCGCAGCCTGCCGGTGGTGCCGCGGCGTTCGGGTTGGGCACCACCCGGATCGGTCCCTGGCCGTTCGCCACGGAGGTGTCGACCCTGTAGACGATGACGCCGGAGGAACAGGCGGCGGAGTCGTTGTACGCCTTCCGGCGGGCCTCGGCGACATAGGCGGTGGTCGGGCCGGTCGTGACCACCAGCAGCTTGGTGCCGCCGGTGTACTCCACACCGTTCAGGGTGGCGGTGTTCTGGGTTCTGGGCTGCCAGACGCACACGACCTGATCGTCACCGGTCCAGCCGAACTTCCACGAAGTCCAGCCGAAGTACTGCGGACCCCGGCCGGCCAGGTAGCCCATGAGGTCCCAGCCGCGGGTGAACGGGTAGGGATCGCCGCCGAAGGCGTACAGATCGGGTGCTCCGAAGGCGTGGGCGGTCTCGTGGGCAGCCACTTTGTGGCCCCAGTGCCACATGTCCGTGCCGAACGTCACCGCCCAGCGGATCGTCGTCCCGTTGACGACGACCGGAGCAGTGGGGGTCCCGAACCACGCGGTGGAGCGGGAGACCTGGGAGTGGGCGGTCGAGACGATGTAGAACATGTCGTACCCGGACAGGTCGGCTCCGGCGGCGGCCGCGGCCCGCAGCGCGTCGGTCACGTACCGCGAGTGCTGCTTGTAGGAGGGGACGGGAAAGCCGTAGGTGTCGGAGGCGGAGGGCATCCGTACCCACCGGTTCGACGCCGTCCGCATCTTCAGCCAGGTCCTGCCGTACGAGGCGTCCCACACCCAGTTGGCGGCCGGGGACAGGAGGTTGTAGTAGTCCGCGACATCTCCGGCGCCGGTTGTGTCGGGGAAGTCCACGTACACCACGCCGATGTTCTTGGTGCCGATCGGATTCAGGTACTGGGTGTAGTCGGTGTTCTGGCCCTCGTTGAGCGCGGTTCCCTGTCCCTGCAGCGCACACGGCGAGGTGCTCCCGTTGACAGCGTGAGCGCGCTGGGCAGGGACGACAGCCAGGGCGAGCAGGATCACCACGGCACTGAAGACGGACCAGGGCCGCGGGCGGAGCATTCGGCGGATCGGAAAGCGCATGGAATACCCGTTTCGGCGCGTGGGGGGGGGACTTCGGTCTCGGTCCGGCTGCGGTCTCCGGCGGATGATGCGACATATGTAAGACCACACCGGCGTCGGCCGGGTACAGGGGAGGCAGGTCGTGTCGAACGCGTCGGCCGGCGGACGGCGTTGCTGAGAAGCACGTGGGTGCTTTTGACGTCGACCCTCACGTGTCCTCGCACCGCGCTGGTACTGCAGCGCTTCCAGCCTGTCCGAAATGACCGCGCTGCACCCAGACGAAAGGCAGAACTCACCCGCACGCAGGGTCGGCGGGAAGTATGTGCGAGCCGTCGCAGGGTGAGGAAGGCATGGGCGCCGGTGACGAGGGTGACATGGTGGTGCCATCGACTCGGAGGCGGAATCGGTACGGGCCCCGTCCCGGACGGTCAGCTGGATGGAGAGTTCGCCGAGTGCGGCCGGGCCGTCGAAGCCGACGTACAGCACCTCATGGGGATCAGACTGGAGTGTGATCCGGAGCCGGGGCGTCAGTTCCTCGTGCTGGCGAACACCGCGGGGGTGCCCGGCACGGCCGAGACGGCCGACGGCTTCGGTGGCGCCGCCGCGACGGCCGACCTGAACCGGGACGGCTATGCGGATCTGGTGGTCCCCGCCCCGTACGAGGACACCGCGCACGGCAGGGACGCCGGCACGGTGACGGTCCTTTGGGGAGTCAAGAAGGGCCAGACGTCCGGCACCGACCTGCCCGCGACCACCTCAGGCAGTTGTTACGGCCTCGACGTTGCAGCGCAGAGCACCGGCCCCGGCGTGAAGCCTGAGGTCCTCGTCGCCGGGTACGAGGGGTCGATGCGCTTCCTGGGGCCGTTCAGCCGAAGCGGCACCTACGGCTCGGCCGTGGAGAACCGGGACACCGCTTCCGTCGGAAGCGTCGCGCTGGGCGATTTCGACCACGGGGGCTCCCCGGAAGAGGTGCTCGTCACCGTCCGGCTGAGCGACCTGACCGGCGGCGCGGTGTACATCGACCCCGCGGTGGGGGTGAGCAGCGGGACGGTCGCAGTTCCTGCGCCTGGGAACCGGCGCGGCGGTGGCTGCCGGGATCGTCCTCCTCGGCAGGACACCGGCGTTCGCGGAGGACTCCTGCAAGACCGCGCTCACCTGGGCACAGCGGAACAGGAAGAACCTCCCGCAGACGTACGGGGACCTGGTGGCCTATCCGCTCGTCTACCGCCGAGCCATCTACGGCGAGCTGTCCGCGCAGACGCGCAGCCGGATGTGGCTCGCACACCTGGAGCACTACCGTGCCACCCGGCCAGGGATGAACCCGGAACAGCGTGCCGTCTACGACAGGGCCGTCGCCTGGGCCTCCTCACCCGACCACTTCGCTGACGACAACAGGACGGCGACCTCGGCCGAACTGAAGCGGCTGAGCCGATCCGCATCCGAGACGTTCGGCCCGGACGGCCGCAGTGCGCTGCTGGGCACCCTCGGGCCGGCCGAGACCGCCGAGTCGACGGCGCGCCCCGCGGGCGGCGCGTGCACGTGCACGGACGAAGACGACCAGTGCACGAACGCCACCCACTGCCAGTACGGCCAGAGCGGCTGCCACATGTACCGCGGCTGCGGGGCCTTCTGGCAGTACGTGTGCAACGGACTCTGCATCAACTAGCAGCTGGGTGATCCCCGCTGGTGGTGGCATCCTCTCCGGTATGAGCCTCGGGGAGGTGGAACGGCTCCGGGGTGAGTCAGCGGAGTTCGTTCGGCGAACCCCAGGGGGCGCTGGGCGAGTTCGGTGCGGGGTCGGGGTGGTCGGCCTGCGGCGTCTGCTCCGCGCGAACGCTCTCTGCAGACGCCCGGAGCTTTCCCGGCCTCGAACCACGCGCGCCGGGGGCGGTAGTCGACATGGACGCGGCCCAGTGTCATGACAGTCAGGGGCGCCCCGGGCTGTGCTGCCGGCCTTGGGGCGACGCGCCGGAAGGAGGAACACGCAGGGTCAGAGGTCGGTGCAGATGCTGCGCGCCTTGGCGAGCTCCTTCTTCACCACGGCGTCGACCTCGAAAACCAGGCGGTGGCGGTTCTGCGCCCGGGTGATGGCCCGTGCGAGCGGCTTGTACGAGGAGTCGCCCGCGGCGGCGGCCGTGGCCAGGTCGAAGGCGCCCGCGAAGCGGTACAGCACCTGCTCGCCTGTCTTGCCTTTCGTCGAGAGCTTCGACTCGTCCACGCCGTCCAGCGCCTCGCACGCGCCTCGGGCGTCGTCCACGGCGCTGCTGCCCGCGCCCGACGTGCCACCGGTCAGCGCCCAGGTCATGCCCACGCCTCCGCCGCCCACGAGCAGTCCGACCAGTAGAGCGGCCACCAGCGGACGCCGGCTGCCGGCCGGCACGGTGGGCGGCGTGGGCGGGGACGGCGGGACGGAGGCCTGGTACGGCTGCTTTGCCTGCATGTACACGACCATAACGGGGCTGTGCGGCTGTATGTCCCGGGGGGCATCGGTCGGACCCCGGCTGTGACGTAGCTGTTGCGCCAGCGTACTGATCCTGCTGTGTCTCGCGGGGCAGCGGCCGTACGCGCAGTGCGCCGGGCGGGGCGGGCCGCATGGTGCCGGCTCGTACCGCGGGGCGGCTCGCGGTGTGGGCGGTCACCGGCTGCCGGGCCGGGCGCGCCGTCTGCCTGCTGGCTCTCGGACCCGACGCCGATGAACAGCTCGCCGCCTTCATCACCAGCCGATGCGTCCGTGTCGGCGGGGTGTCAGCGGGTCGCGCTACCGGCGATCCACTCGCTCCACGGCATGTTCCAGTCACTGAGGCCGTTGTCCGGGGCAAGCGTGGTCTTGTCCTGCGAGTTCTTGACGATCACGACGTCACCGATCATCGAGTGATCGAAGAACCACGCGGCGGGCTGCTTGCTGTCGTCGCCGCCCCTGACGTCCTTCAGGCCCACACAGCCGTGGCTGGTGTTGACCTTGCCGAAGAGCGAGTCGGCACCCCAGTAGTTGCCGTGGATGAACGTGCCCGAGTCGGTCAGGCGCATGGCGTGCGGTACGGCCTTGAGGTCGTAGGCGGGCTTGCCGTCCTTCTCCGTGAGACCGACGCTCGCACCGTTCATATGGACGTGCCCGAACTTCTCGGAGACGACCATCCGGCCGTTGTACGTCGGGTGCTCGGGGCTACCGGACGAGATCGGGATGGTCCTGATCGTCTTGCCGCCCCGTACGACGGTCATCTGCTTCGTCTTGGCGTCGACGGTGCTGATCTGACTCCGGCCGATCTGGAACGTGACCGTCTTCCTGATGCCGTGGACGTTGAGCTCGACGGTGACGGTCGAACCCGGTTTCCAGTACTTCTCAGGGCGGAAGTCAAGACGTGCGTCGTTGAACCAGTGACCGACGGCCCGCTGGCCGCTGCTGGAGCTGACCTGGATCTCCGACTCCACGGCGGCCTTGTCGCCGATCGCCTTGTCGAAGGTGACCGTCACCGGCATGCCCACGCCGACAGTCGAGCCGTCTTCGGGGGAGACGTGGCCGAGGAAGTCGTTGGCCGGGGAGACCGTGGTGATCGTGGCGTTTTCGGTGGCGGACCGGCCCTTGGTGTCCTCGGCCTCTGCGGTGAGCTGGTACCTGGTGGCCCGCTCCAGCCGGCCGCTCAGCTTCCAGGAGGTGCCGTCCGTGGATCGGGTGCCCGGGATCTCGGCGCCGGTCGCGATGTCGGTCATGGTCACCTTGGTGAGCTTGCCCTTGCCGACGGTGACTTCGACGGGTTCCTCGACCCCGACATTATGGGCACCGTGCCCGGGCGTGATCTTTATACGGGCCTCGGACGCGTCCTGAGCAGCCGCGTGATCCACCCCCGCCTGCGGTTTCGGCGGATTTCCTGCCTCGATGGGGCTGGTCGCAGCGCTGCTGGTACCGGCGAGGACCGTGACTGCGAGTGCGCCGCCGAGTATGCCGGCCGCAGCTGTCAGCCTGGTGCGTCGTTTACGTACCGTGATCAAACGCTTCTCCCATGCCGCTGGTCTGTGTGTACCGGTGAGCTGATCGCCGACGAGTGCGAACAAGCTTCTAATCATTTATAGGCACACGTAGGTCCAGAAGTAGGCATAGTGTGCGAAAGGACACGTGTCGTTCGGCGTGACCAGTTGCGTGACCCCCGCGGCGCCGAGAGGCGAGGCGGGAGCACGCTCAGGCGCCGGACCGTGAGCACGGTGGAGCCACAACCGCAGTGGCTTCACCGGGGCATCTCCCAGTCAGTCAGCCGGCGTCGCTCGGCGGCCTCCCGGCGAGGTGGCAGGAGTCGATGCGTCCGATTCCCCTCGGACCGCCGGTGCGGCTTCGCGGCATACGGCGCCGTCGCCGTGCCGGACATTCGGGGGTCTACGCAGCACCCGGGCCCTGCGGCGCCTCCAGCATGCCCGCCGCCCGGCTCCGTGCCCGATGTACGGCCCCGCCTCCCGCTCGCGCTCGGCGCCGAGGCCGCCGGGCATCCGCTGCGCGGTGGCGGTGGCCGTGCGCGGCTCTCGGCTCTCGTGCTTCCGCTGACCGAGGCGGTCCGGCAGCTCGCGGAGCTCATCCGCCCGGGGGCTGCTGCCGAACGCAGCCGAGCCGTCATGGTCGGCGGAGTGGCCGCACGGCCCACCACACCTTCCCCCGCACCCCCGACCACGGCTGGTCGGACGGGCGGCGGTCCGACGTGACAGAAAATTCGAACACGCGATCTAATATCTGTATGGACGTGACCGACTTCCCCGACGACCTGGTGCGGATGCAAGCCGACTGGAACGCCACCTATGCAGCGCTCGCCGCACCCCACCGCCGTGACACCACTGCCTTGCGCCGCCGTCTGCTGCGCTTGTCCGTGCGGCTTTGGTGGCACCCGTACTGGGAGACCGTCCCCTCGGTGCCGGTGGCGCGCTTCGAGCTACGGCAGCTGGCCCGCGCCCGGGGGGTCGTCCAGGCGGCGTGACCGGTTACCGGGCGTCTCGGTCGACCAAGAGCGCGAGGTGATGACAAGGGTTGCGCCTACAACCTGCCGGACTCCACCTCGCCGTCATCTTCATCTCGTCAGCCACACGATCCGAAGGTAAGGCTGCAGCCGTCACGGCCCTCGGCGCCTCGATCGGCGACCATCTCCCCCAGCCCACCGGTGAGGGCGGCTTCGGCCTGGGCGCCGTAGTGACCAGCGCCCTGTTCTGGCGGTCGTCCTCGGCCTGGTGGTCTACCTCTCCGTCACCCGAACGGATGTCGACGAGTCGGAGCAAGCAAGGGTGCACGCAGCCTGAGCTGTGGGAACAGTGGCGTTCAGGAACCGCTCAGGCCATTTCTGTCAGGGTGGGCGGTTCCCGGCCGCACCTGACGGCCGACTCATTCCACGGGGCGCTCGTCACCGTTCCGGGGCGAGCGCTCTGCCGTTCGACCGGATGGGAGCAGTTCTCTTGGAGAAGCAGGAGGTCCTCACCGACCTCGACGTGGCGAGCACGTCGACTACGACCGAGTCGGTGATGAAAAAGCTGCCCGAGGTCACCCTGGCGTTCTGGATCATGAAGATCGCCGCGACGACCCTGGGCGAGACGGCGGGCGACCTCTTCTCGCAGACCTTGGAGCTCGGCTACTTCCTCACCACGATCGCGTTGTTCCTGATCTTCGTGGTGACGCTGGCGGTCCAGCTGCGGTCCAGCCGCTACAACCCGTTCTTCTACTGGACGGTGATCCTGTCCACCAGCATGGCCGGCACCACGATGTCCGACTTCATGAACCGCGACGCCAGCGCCGAGTTCCTCTCGAACGGCGCCAAGTCGCTCGGCCGGGGTCCGCAGGGCCTCGGTCTGGGCTACCCGGCCGGCGCGGCGATCCTGATCTCGATGCTCCTGGCGATCTTCCTGGCCTGGAAGGTGAGCGGGATGACGTTCCGGATCCGCGACATCGTCACCTTCAGGGGAGAAGCCTTGTTCTGGTCGGCGATCCTCGTCTCCAACACCCTGGGCACGTCGATGGGTGACTTCCTGTCCGACAGTTCCGGCCTCGGCTACCTGGGCGGCGCGCTGCTGGTGACCGGGGTGCTCGCTGCGCTCGTCGCGTTGATGAAGGTGCGCGCGGTGCCGAACGTGCTGCTGTTCTGGATCGCCTTCGTCCTCACCCGCCCCCTCGGTGCCACCGCGGGCGACTTCCTCACCAAGCCGGTCACCAAGGGCGGCCTGGAGCTCGGTACCGCGGGCTCGTCAGCCGTCCTGCTCGTCGTTCTGATCGGCCTGATGGCCTACGCGCAGGTGCAGGAGCGCCGCACCGCAGAGCCCAGGTCGTAGGGAGCGGTCCACCTACGGGCGCTCCTGTCGGCGTCCTGCGACGGTGCGAGCCGGATGTCGCGCGAGCGGCAACCCACAGCCCGCGCCGCCATGCCGTTCCCCGGTGCGTCGAATGGGCTCGTACCCTCTCTAGCGTCTGACCGGCAGGATTCGCCGGGGCCGGTAGCTTCGCCTCGATAGTCTGCACGACGTGATCAACTCGTACGAGAGCTCCGACGACGCTGCAGTCGCGACAGCCGGGGCCCGGGCTGGTGCGGACGTGGTCCGCCGCCTGTACGGCCAGCGGCTCGACCGCATCGACAAGGGTGCCGGGGACTTTGCCACCGCCGCCGACGTGGAGGCAGAGAAGGCGATCCTCGATGTCATCCGTGCCGCACGGCCCGATGATGCGGTCCTCGGTGAGGAAGGCGGGTCGCAGGGTGCCGCCGACGCTGTGCGCCAGTGGTTGGTGGATCCCCTGTGTGGAACGCTGAACTATGCCGTCGGCAACATGCTGGTTGCCGTCAACGTGGCGTTGCGCGATGGGGCGGCGGCGGTCGCCGACCCGTTCAGCGGCGAGGTGTTCTTCACCGACGGGGACACCGCTTGGGTGCGGCATGACGGTGCTGACGACGCACCACTGACGCCCACGCCCGCTACCCGATTGGTGGACGTCAATCTGGATCCGCCATTCCCGAGTGCGCCCGGATTGCGGGCCGTGGATCTGCTGGCGCACCCTGAGTTCGTCGAACGTTTCCGGCCGCGCGTCGTATCCACGACACTGGCGCTGGCCTGGGTCGCCGCGGGCAAGCGCGCCGCGTATGTCACCGATGGCGGCGACCTGTCCAGGAGCGTGCATTTCGCGGCCGGCATCGCTTTGTGCCGGGCTGCCGGCTGTGTTGTCACCGGGATCGACGGTGCCCCGATTGGTGAGGCGGGCCGTGGGCTTGTGGCCGCCGCTGACGAGGAGACCCACGGGCTGCTGATGTCGATGATGCGCAACCGAAGCTAGTGCCGTGACCTCATGGGTTTCGGCGGGCTGGGTCAGGCCGCGATTTGGAGGGCACCCTTCTTGCGGCGGTTCACGCCCCATAAGGTGTCGTCGCCACTCGGTAACAGCCTGGAAGTGGCGCACCCCCTGGGTACGAAGGCGTCCGGGCGCCGGTGGTACGTGGGGTCGGTCTCCACGGTGACCAGTGGCGGCTCGGTGTCGCCGGAGTCGCCCGTCCAGGTCGGTGAGGTCTCCGGGGGCGAGCTGGCTCCCGGTCTGGTTCACCTGACGTACTTCACCGACCACCAGGGGCGCCGGGTCCGGCGCAGTTCCCTGGGACGTCTGACGGATACCGGCTGGCGGATGCACTTCCACGCGGGCACGCCGGCCGGCTGAGAACGGGCAGCGTGCCGCCGGTTACCCGCGGCCGGTCCCCTTACCGGACCCGGGACCGGGTCCTCCAGCGTCCCGAGGCAGCTGGATCTCATCGAGCGACGTGACCCGGGGTGGGGTACGTACGGGTCGACTCCTGCGACGGTGTCGGGCGGGACGAGCCGGACTGTGCCCTCTTACGGGTTTCGGGGGTGGCCGCGTGGCTCGGCCGGCTCGGGGGTGCATCGGTCGCGGTGCGTCCGCTGGGGCTGGGCGTGGCGGAGTCCGAGGACCGCGCGGTCGGTGCGGGCGTCATCGGTGCGGGTGCGGGTGGAGGCGCGGTCGCGGGGGCCGGCGGGGCGAGCGGAACCGCGGGTGTCGCGGGGGCGGCCGGGCCGGACAGGTGCAGCGGCAGCGCGACGAGGGCCGCCGCCGCACACGTCAGGGCGGTCCCGGCTGCGGCGCGCAGCAGCTTGCGGCGGGCCGCGGTGCGGCGGATCGTCTCATAGCGGCCGGACGGCGGGCCGAGGTGGTCACCGGGCGGCCGCAGGATCACCGTGAGCGGGTCGTCGGACGCGTATTCCGGGTCGTCGTCAAAGCGAGTGGTCAAGGTTTCTCCTCAGGTGGACGCGGAGCAGCTCCCGGGCCGCGTGAAGGTCGGCCTTGACGGTTCCTTCCTTGCGTCCGGTCAGTGCGGACACCTCCCGGATCGGCATGTCAGCGTAGTAGTGGAGGAGGATCGGGACGCGCAGTCGTTCCGGCAGGGACTGCACGAGCAGGCGCACCGAGGGGTCGGTCTGCTCGGTGTGGGGACTGATCGAGGCCTCGGTGCCGGCGCGGCGTACGGCCCGGCGTTCGCGCTCCAGCTTCCGCCAGTGGTCGCGGACGATGTTGGCCGCGGTCACGTAGAGGAAGCCGCGGGGCTCCTCCACGGACGTCCAGCGGGCCCAGAGCCGGGTGAACGCCTCGGAGGCGATCTCGTGGGCCGTCTCGTCGTCGTCGACGAGACGGCGGCACCAGCCTGCGAGGCGCGGGTACAGGGCGGCGAACAGCTCGGACGCTGCCTTGTCGCGGGACCGTTTCAACGCTCTCCAGGGTCGGGGTGCCGCGGCGGGCACGTGTGGGGGCTGAGGGCGGGCCGGCTCTCCGCCAAGGGTGACGCCGGGCCGGCGGTGGCGCGTTCGCCGGCCCGGCGGCCGTCGCGGGGTGCCGGTCCGTCAGGGGGTGGTGGCGCTGACGGCGGCGAAGACGATCACGTTGTCACGGTAGCCGTGGCCGTCGCGTGGGCCGCCGCAGGTGATGAGCCGCAGCTCGGGGCGGTCCACGTCCCCGTAGACGTCGTCGGTCGGGAAGTCCGCCTTGGCCACCGTGCGGGTGGCGGTGACGGCGAACTCCGCCTGCGTGCCGTTCTCCAGGCGCGCGACGATCCTCTCGCCGGTCCGCAGCCGGTCCAGGTGGCGGAAGACTCCGTCGCCGTAGGAGCCGACCGTGACGTGACCGAGGATCACCGACGGCCCGCGTTGTCCCGGCACCGGCGAGTACCGGTACCAGCCCGCCCGGTCATGTGCGGTGACCGGCGGGACCTGCACGGTGCCGTCCGGTTCCAGCCCGAGGCTGAGCAGCGGGGTGTCGACCCCGATGGCCGGGATCCGGAGCCGGACCGGTACCGAACGGCGTAGCGGACGCGGGGAGTCGCCGGTGCCCGGCGCCGTGGCCGACGGCATCCCCGACGGCTTGCCTGCGGCGCCCGGGATGCCGTCGTGGAGGCCTGACGGGCGGGCGGGCGCGGATCGGCCGGTCCCGCCGCCGCAGCCGGCGAGCAGCGAGGTCAGCACCGCGCCGCCGAACGCGCGCCTGGAGAGCGGCGTCATGCCCCGGTCGCCCGGCGGCGGACGACGAAGACGGCGCCGCCGGCCAGGACGAGCGCCGCGCCGGCAGTGCCGCCGATCAGCCCGTCCCGGGAGCCGGAGTCCGTGGCGGGGACGGTGACACCTGTGTCGGGCGCACCCTTGGGGACCGCCTCGACCTGGTCACGAGCTGGGGCAGGGGTGGGTTCGGCACTTCGGTCGCGGCCGGTCGCGGTGTCGTCCCTGGCGGGGGTGCTGGGGACGGGGCTGGGCACCTTGGACGGGGACGCGGAAGGGACCTGGGAGGGGACCGGGGAGGGTGCGGTCCCGTCGGCGAAGGCGGGCACGGTGGCCGCCAGCACGGCGGTGCACGCCAATGCCGTGGCACTGAGGACGGTTCGGCGCATCGGGTCGCTTTCTCTCGTGGGCCGCCCGCGCGGTTCGGCGGGCGGTTGCGGATCGAGCGGAGAGACGAGGCGGGGCGACCCCAGGTTGTAAAGAGGAGGTAAAATCACGGAACGGGCGGCAGGGAGGCGGCTGCCGGTGGGCCGGGGCGGGCCTGCCCCGCCTGTTTGCTCGTTGGGGCCGGCGGTGTACGCCCGGCATCCGATCGGCGGTGCGCGGCATCGCCCACAATGAACGGGGAAGTGCCCCGCGCAGCGGTTCCAGCTCGGCCCGGACGCTGACGTCGGTGCCCAGGACGTCGCCGACCTGCCGGGCCTGGACCGCACCGGCGTCCTGCCGCACGGCGGCGAGGAAGCGCTGGTAGTCCCGCGGTGGCGCGGCTGACGCACGCTCGTCGGTGAGCCGCACGCTCACCCGCTCAAGGACTCGTTCGGCGAGGGAGAATTCGTCCCGCTACGCCCGTACCTCCGCCAGCTGCCTGCCAGCTGCTCTTCCAGTTCGTCCAGTTCCGCACGCCGCGCGGTGACCGCTCCAGCAGCTCGGGAGCAGCATGCACAGGAGCGTAGAGGGCGTCCGGCCGCAGCGGTCAGGGACAGGAATGCGCCCGCGCTTCAGTGCTGGGGAAGAGTCCAAGCAACTCGTCGTCAGTGCGCCCAAGGCAGACGAACCGCCTCGATCTCACAGTCGTTCAGCAGTGCGTTGATGAGTGCTGGCGGCCCGGCGATCTTGGTGGCCCACAGGTCGTAGTCGGTACACAGGATCCACGAGCGGTCATCGGCCCAGAGGTTCGACGGACTGAAGTCGGCCTCCGACTCGTCGTACAGGATGTCGGCGTCGCCGAGCCGACCCGCACGCACGTGGAGGTTGTCGAAGTCGATGGCTCCAAGCATCAGCGGGTTGTAGTAGGCCAGACAGCGGGTGTCCAGGCCCGCGGGACTGTACTGGGTGAGGATGGCGATCAGCCGGTTCCAGGTCTCACGGTCCAGGCTCCCCTCGGTCGGCGGGATGATGCCCAGCGGCCAGCTGCCCTCCTTCTTGGCCGAGGGAAAGCAACGATAGGAGGGCATCAGCCCGTCGGCCACGACCTGGTCACCGGTCCGCCGGGCAAGCTCGGCCCAGCGCAGCCGTCGCCAACCGGGCCCCGGGTGCTCGGCGCGGCCGAGCCCTCCTCCCGTGGCGACACTCACTGCGTCGAGGTCGAGGCCCGTGAACACGTGCCGCTGGACACTCCCGTCCGCCAGCCGTGCCTGGTGGTACTCGTGGTACGACACATCGGCCGGCCCTTGCTCGTGCTCGTACATAGCGTTGAGCACCCACGCCGCGTCGGGCATTGCTGGAGGCATGAACCCGGTGATGCCGTCGCCGCATCGTTCCAGCAGCCAATCGGTGGCCCCAGATGGCGCGAGCGGCCACAGGCTTGACATCAGGTTCGACTCCTCCGACATCCGCTCATGGTCCCAGGCGCGAACCTCCCTCCCAGAAGGGGCCGGTATTCCGCCGCCGAACCCCCGCCACCCGGGCACGGTTCCGCGTAGCTGGCCAGGGTGGCGAGGCGCACCTCGAACACCATCGAGCCGACCGCCGACCGCCGACCGCCGACCGCCGACGAACGACGACGGCCCGGCGGCCGGTGCCGCCCCGGAGCCACGCCCCGGTGAAGCGGATCTGGTCGGCCTCCAGTGGCAGGGGCCCGATGCGGGCGGGAGCTGCTACGTCGGAGACCACGCCACGGGGCGTACCGGTGCGACTGCCGGAAGTCGGGCCCAGCCCGGTGCTGTGCCCAGGCTCGCGGGGAGTCCGACTGTCGGGACTTCTCGGGCAGAAGGCACAGCACCGGTCAACGGGTACCGCAGCGCAGTGATCCCGCGTGGTTCCCGCGCTACCGGTACGTTCGGCCCGTTGCTCAGCGTTTCACCGTCGGAGCCGGGGCACCAGCGCCGTGCGCACGGCCTTGGCCACCTTGCTCGCGGCGGACTCGTCCTCTTCTTCGGTTTCCGGTTCGAGCATGCGCTGGATGTGCGACAGCAGTTGGTTGGTCGACCGCCAGAGCGGGACGAACATTCCGGTGACCGGCCCGACGCCATGGATCGAGCCGTCGGACAGCTCGGTGACCTTCCTGGCGGTCATGACCGTTGCCGGGTCCCGAAGGATCAGGTGCACCTCATCGTCGACCAGCCGGATCTCCATCTTGCGCGCGGCGGCTTCCTCCGGGTTCGCGTCCGTGGTCGTCTCCGGATCCAGTGCGTCGATCTTGGCGGCGACCGCGTCCGGGTCGACCCCGAGTTCCCGCAGCACCCTGGCCGCCATGCTGTTCTCCGTCCGCAGCATCGCCTCCAGCAGGTGATGGCTGCCGACCGGTGCGCCACCGGCAAGCGCGCTGGCGGTGGAAACCGTGTCCTCGGTGGCAGGTGTGCCGGCCGGCCAAGGGACGGCCGCAACGTCCTGCGATCCCTCCAGCGCTGCCAGCACCGCGGCACGGATCCTGCTGATCGGAGCGATCCGCTCGGCGAGCACCTTCGCGCCGACGCCCTCACCTTCCTTGACGAGAGCCAGCAGGATGTGTTCCGTACCGATGGAGTTGTGTTGCAGTTGCTGTGCTTCGCGCAGGGCGAGTTCCAGCGTCTTCTTCGCGCGCGGTGCGAACGGGATGTGGCCGCTCAGCTCCTCCGTGCCGGGCTCGACCACCGCGACGATGTCGGCCTGCGCCGTCTCCTTGTCGTACCCGAGCCGGTGCAGAACCTTCGTCGCCGTGCTGTCCGGCGCGTCGAGCAGTCCCAACAGGATGTGCTCCGTGCCGATGTACTTGTGCCTGAGCTGCCTCGCCTCCTCCTGAGCCGTGACGACCACCTTGCGGGCTTCCACTGTGAACCGCTCAAATGACATGCTTTCAGGGTCTCAACCCTGTCAATACACTGGTAATGACAGGGTCACCGTGCTGGAGGGAGGGTGTGATGGAGCCACCGTCGGACTGGGAGGGCCGACTCGCGCGCTGGCAGAGCGAGCTGGAGTTGTTCGAGCAACTGGACGAAACACCTTGGGTCACGCTGGCCAAGGCGGAAGCCGAGACCGGCGTTTCCCGCTCGGCCCTGCGGTGCTGGTACCGCAACGGCGAGATCCGGTCCCGGCTGGTGGACGGCCCCAACGGGCCACAGCGCCTGGTCCAGCTGGAGGCGGTGATCGAGCGCGCCGCCGCGTCACCGCGCATCCAGCGCAGGGCGGAACGAGAAGTCAGCCTGGAGGCCCAGGTCACCCTGCTACGGCACCGGGTTGACCAGCTCGAGCTGCGGCTGGCCGCCCTGGAGCGGAAGTGACCGGCGCGAGCAGCACCGCGCCGTCGGGAACGCTTACGCGCGAACCGGCTCCGGCGCCTCTCCGCGGACCTCCCGCCGTCTCCATTGCTCTCCTCGGCTCGGGTGACTGCGGGTTCGGGAACGAACGCGGCCCCACCCCGCGAGCGGTGATTCGCACCAAGGACGCCGTCCGCAAGGCCATGGGCAACGACGGAGACCGGCCCCACCGGGTCCGCCAGGGCACCCTGACAGGAGGCACCCTGACGGGTGCGCCCTACGGCATCCGGGCCATTCGCTCGACACGAGCTCACCAGCCGGCCGGAGCGAGCTACCCGTACGCCCGCCACTGCGGTTCCGGCGCCGGGCCGGCGGTGCCCACAGACATCGGCGTAACGATTCCCGCCCCACCACCGGGGAGCTCTGTTCCGTGATTCCACGCCGCCAAACTGGGCGCGCGCGACCCGGGTCCGAACTCGCCGCACGTGCGGACTCGGTCATGCTGTGCTGGTGGGACCATCACGCGGCCCGGGTGGACACGAACAGGGACGGCATGGTCGACCTGGACGGGCTTCTCGCCATGGTGGACCTGCTGCCCGCGATGCGCGATGTCGTTGCCGTGACCGCCGAGACCGTCTTCGACGCCGTCGATGAGAACGGCGACGGCCGTATCTCCCCTGCCGAGCACCGCCGGCTTGTCGACACATGGCACGGCGAGGACGTCGACATCGCCGACGTCTTTGACCACCTCGACCACGACGGGGACGGATACCTCAGCCGCCCTGAGTTCACCGAGCTGTGGACGCAGTTCTGGATCAGCGACGACCCGGCCGAACCGGGCAACCGACTGTGCGGCCCGGTGCCGTTCCGCACGTGACGACCGCGACCGGATCCCGGCGCATACGCCGACACGCCGTGACCGGGGGAGCGGGGCGCAGCGGAACGGCATCACAGCTGAAGGACCGAACGGCCGGGGCCGGCCCGACGCAGCCTGGTGGCCGTCCCCGCGGTACCGAGTCAGTGCCGGCGGTGCAGGATCTCCGCGGCGTCCACGGCCAGATACGTCTCCGGCGTTGTGGACTCCAGTGTGCCGGGCGAGACGGTGAACTCCGGGTTCTCACCCACCCGCGACGTCCACGGCTGGTCGTCCGCCTCGATGAACGCGTCCCGCACCTGGCGCTGGAGGCGGGGCCGCGCGTCCTCCTGTCGTTCACGGTACTCGCGCCGGGCGGCCGTCACCCTTCGATCGATCTCGCCCTCGTGCGGCTCGGCACCCCCCAGGTCCTCGGCGCGCAGACCTGGAGTGCGCGCGGCGATGTCCCGGTCGGCCCAGTACAGCGTCTCGCAGGCGGCGTAGAGCCGTCGGGACATGCCGAGGTAGATCTCCGTGCCCGGCATGCGGGCCGTCAGGAAGGCCTCCAACCCCACCTCCCGCGCCTGCTCGTCGGAGGGCCCACCGGGCCGTTCCCGCAGGGCGTCGCGGCGATGGCGGGTCGCCTCGTCGTCCTCCGTCAGAGTGAGCAGGCCCGACGCACGCCGGCGCTCCGCGCGGTTGCGGGCGACCGGCACGAGACGGAGCCGCGAGGAGGAGGCGATCCATACGGCCCGCAGGGAGAGGAAGAGCAGCATCTGGGAGCGGGCAACGTCCAGGAGGCGGACACCGCTCTCGTCCTCGTCGAGGTCGTCCTCCGTCGAGCGAGGCCCGGGGGAGGCCGGCGAGGTACTGGGTGCCGTGCCGGACGAACCGGTCTGCTCACCCGGGTGGTGTGCGTGGCGGATCGTGACGAACAGGTCGTTCCTCGAGGTCGCGTGACGCAGAAGACCCGTCCCGCACAGGACTAGGCGGTGATCGAGATCGTGGGGGTGAACCACCGTGCAACCCCCCTTCAGCTGCTCCCATCCGCGATCCAGCCGGTCCGGCCGGATGTCGCCTCCCTTCGCCTCGATCAGCCAGTGGCGGTCCTCGCCCTCGTGCCGGCCCCACAGGTCCGGTCGCGGGTTCTTCTGGCCCTTGACCGGCTTGGTGTGGTGCGCGGGGTCGGTGATTCCCAGCGGCCACTTGTCCTCGATGTGCCAGGTCTGCCCCAGGCCCATCAGGGAGCGGCAGGCCCACTCGGCCATGGTCATGCCCAGGCGGTAGGAGAAGGCGCCGCGGGCGCTGGACTCGGTGCCTTCCTGCAGGACGACGTTCGAGGTCAGGCGCCGGCCCGAGTTGCCAGGATGGAGCTTGGGCCCGTCGTGGAGGTCGAGGTAGGTGTCCATGGGGGCGATCCGTGCGCGGATCTCTCGCGCTGCGTAGTGCGGGCGATCCAGCCACGGGGACAGATCACGGCCCACATCGACGGCGGCCTTGAGGATCTCCCTCCACGTGGTCGTCGGCAGGTACCACCCGTCGGCGTCGGGGAACCCGGTGTGCTGCCAGGCGGCCAGGTCGTGCCGACGCCATTCGCCCTTGGTCCGTCCTCCAGGGCCGGCACGGAAGAGGACCGGTATGTCGACGGCGTCGGCGGCAAGCGGAGGCGGCTGGTCGGGCTTCTTCTTCTGGGACACGAGCGCCTATTCTCGCGCGCGTTGCGCCGCCGGTCTCCACCAGCACCTTGGCGCAGGAACCGATCCGGCCTGCGCAGCCGTGCCGACCCGCTGCGACCTCAGCCCCGCGACCCGGCACGCTTCCAGGAAACGTCGACCGCGTCACCGACCGCGTGCACCTCCGGCGACCCCTGCCTCGAGGCATCTGCGACGGCCGAACCGATCCCGGAGCAAGCGTGCCGTCCGCCGCCCAAGCGCCGCCCGTGCGGTGACCACATGTCAGCTCGCCGCGGCCTTGTCACCGACTCCCGGACCGCGCACGGCATCCGCGCCATCCAGGCCGACCTGCTCGACGCCCTCCCCGCAGTACGCGCCGCCTTCCGTGTGACCTTGATCTCACGGTGACGGAGGGTGCGCATGGGCGCAGGCTCACCGGGAGGTCAGGGAAGCGACTTTCACAAGCCGCACACAGGATCCGCATGCGTCTCTCATGAGCTCTCTCGTTACCGCCCGTAACTACCCCTCGTCACAACGCCCTTGCCCGGAGAATCACCGGCATGTCTATGGTGTCGTCCGCTCCTGGAAGGACCTGACCAGTCCACCTGTCCAGGAGTGTCCGGCGCGTCCACGGGGGGAGCGCCCTGCACCACGTGCGGCCCCACGCGCGGGGCTGACGTGTCCCTCCCAGGAGTGCCTGCAGCAGCCACCCCCTAAAGAGAGGGATGCGCGTGTCGCGTAGACCTGCACGGAAGCAAGGCAAACACCCCAGATGGTTGGCCGGTCTGGCGACTCCGGTCGTCCCGCTCGCCTCCCTTGCTCTCCTCGCCACCGTAGCGGTCCAGCCGGCTTCGGCTGTCGGCCGTGATCCACGCAGCGCTCCGGCCGCCGACTCCTACGACGGGTTCGACGCCAAGGCCGCCGAGCAACTGCGCTTCGACCAGTGCCTGATGGCCGACGGCCTGCGCAGAGGCGGGCCGAACATGTACGGCCTGGCCAGTGCCTCCCTGCCGCTGCCGGCGGACCAACTGCACCAGAAGTCGGATCGCACCTATGGCACCGGCGCCTTCGCCCAGGCATGGCAGAAGGACAATGACGACTCCGACGCCTGGGTGAAGAAGACGGAGGAGACCCGCCAGTCGTGGAGCACCGCCGTCAGCGGCCTGGACGACTACCCCGGCTCCGCCGAGAAGGAGAACTTCTTCGACAAGACGGGGCTGCTTCCCTGGCTGTACCAGTCGTACTTCAAGTCCGTCGACTTGCTGTCGCCGTTCTACGAGCCGTCACCGCAGGCGGACGACAAGACGAAGAAGGCTGCCCTCGCCCTCGGTGACCCGCTGTACACCAGCGGCGGCACCAGCGCGGAGCAGGAGGCGTGGAAGCTCTGGAAGAAGAATTCCGGCGACATCGTCCCCAACCAGCTCTTCGTTCCACGAGTGTTCGCCGACGACGCCCGCATCTTCCTCGCCTCCGGAGGCTTCCCCAGGACCGCGCCGGCACCGGACACCCCGGAGTTCCGCATCGCGGTCGAGGACCTGAAGACCCGGTTCGCCTCGTGCGCATGGCACGACCCGATCGACCCTGACCGGGTGCTGGGCAAGGAGGTGGCGCAGGCGTCCACCGAGTGGCAGCAGGAGATCACCTCCCAGGCCACGCAGCGCAACCAGATCCTCTCCGCCAGCAGCAGCGCCAACAAGGCGTTGCAGGACGGCACGTTCGCCCTGGGCAAGTTGCTGGGGCAGTCCTGGATCGCCGACTATTCCACCCGCTGGCTGGACTACTACACCGAAGGCGGCTTCAACTGGATCGGCGACGGCCAGTTGGAGATCCAGGTGCCGGGCGCTGCCGGCAAGTGCCTCGACGTCGCGGGCGCGGCCAAGACCAACGGCACCCCGGTCCAGGTGTACACCTGCAACGGCGGCGCGAGCCAGAAGTGGCAGCGCATGGGCTCCTACGACGGCGGCTACACCCTGGTCAACCCGAACTCCTTCAAGTGCCTCGAGGTGCTGAACGGCAGCAACGCCGACGGCACGAAGATCCAGATCCGGGACTGCGGCAGCGCCAAGGCCCAGCAGTGGAAGTTCGACGTGCGTAGCGCCGGTCCGCTGGTGAACGCGGCGTCCGGCAAGTGTCTGCACCTGCCGACGTTCGACAACAGCAAGGACGCGGTGCTGTCGACGTGCAACGGCTCCGCCGCGCAGAAGTTCCGGATCGTGGCCAAGACCCACACCGGCAGCGCACCGGCGAAGGCCGATGTGGACAAGGCCAAGGCCGCCATCGCCGCCGCGCAGGCGGAGGCGAAGAAGCAGCTCGCCGTGGTCAAAGCACAGCTGACGACCGCTCAGAAGGCCGTGACCGCGTCGGACACCGCGCTTCAGGCGGCGTACGGCATCGCCGACGCCAATGGCGCGCCGCGGGGCCGTGGTCTGCTGGTGGGCCTGCAGAAGGACCAGGTCACCAAGGGTACGGCTGCCGCGCTCGCGGCGCTGGAGAAGGCCGGTGAGACGGCGGAGGCGGCGACCCGTGCCGCTGCCGGGGACAGCGCCACCATCGCGCAGCGCGCTCTGGCGCAGGCGGCGCAGTCCAAGGCGGAGTTCCGCAAGAAGGCCGCCGAGGCGGCCGAGTGGCAGGCCAAGGCGGCAGCGGATGCGGCCAAGGTGCACCGGGACAACGCCAAGAAGGACAAGGAGACCGCGGAGGCCAAGCTCGCCGTCGCCGTGAAGGCGGAGGGCGACGCGAAGGCGGCCGCTGCCGACGCGCACGCCAAGCGCCTTGACGCGGAGGCCGAGGAGAAGACGGCCAAGGCGGAGAAGGAGAAGGCTGCGGCCAAGCGGGCCGAGGCCGCCGAGCACAAGAAGAACGCCGAGTCCGAGGCGACGAAGGCGAAGGACGCCAAGGACAAGGCCGAAGCGGCCGAGAAGACGGCCGACGACCGGCGCGACGACGCGGTCAAGGCCAAGGACCACGCCAAGGCCATGCGCGACGACGCCTGGGACGCCGAGCAGAAGGCGGACGCGGCTCGCGCCAAGGCCGACGCCAAGCAGTCCTACGCCGACAAGCTGGAGTCCGGCGACGCGGCCGACGCCGCACGTGCCGCCGCCGACGAGGCGTACCAGCACGCCGACGACGCCGAAGCCGCGGCGGGAAGAGCCCGTTCGGAGGCCGATGCCGCGACCAAGGCGGCGGCCGACGCGGACGCCGCGGCCACCCGTGCGGAGGCGGCGGCGAAGCGCGCCCGCTCGGACGCGGATGCCGCGCAGGCGGCCAAGCTGAGGGCGGATGCGGCTGTCAAGACGGCCACCAGCGCCGCCGCGGACGCGATCACAGCTGCTCAGCATGCTGCGTCCGAGGCGAAGACGGCGGTGAAGCTGGCCGACGAGGCGGAGCAGCACGCCAAGGACGCCAAGACCGAGGCCGACGGCGCCAACGCGGAGGCCGGCAAGGCCGTGGCCGCCGCGGCGAAGGCCGCCGGATTCGCCCACGTCACCGCGCAGGCCGCCGTGGACGCCGGTAAGGCGGCCCAGCAGGTCGCTGCTCCCGCCAACGACGCCGTGGAGCTGGGCTCGCCGTACGTGGACACGGACTCGGCCGCTGGTCTCGTGGTGCTGACGGGGCAGTCGTCGAAGACGATCGCGGAGCAGCAGCAGGCCGTCGCGGACGCGCACGCCAAGAACGCCGCCGCCGAGGCCGACGCGGCGAAGAACCTCGCCGACCAGGCCAAGGGTGACGCCAGGGAGGCGTACACCCACGCGGCGAACGCCGCCAAGTACGCAGCTGACGCGCGTACGTACTCCAAGGAGGCCCTGGGCTACGCGGCTGACGCGGCGAAGGCCGCTGCGGCGGCGCAGGCGTCACTGGCCCGCACCATCGAGTACGACAAGCAGGCCGCCGACGACGCCGCGGCAGCCGACAAGGCGGCCGGCAACGCCGAGGGCTACGCCAAGGACGCCCGCGACTCCGCAGACGCCGCCGAACTCGACGCCGAAGCAGCCCGCTCCGCCGCCGCCCAGGCCGAACAGGACGCCAAGGACGCCCGCGCGGCGGCCGACCGCGCCGACGCCGCCGCGACCGAAGCAGAGCAGGCCGCCAAGGACGCCGCGAAGTACGCCACCGAAGCCCAGGAGGCGGCCGACCGGGCCGAGAAGGCGGCCAAGGCCAAGCAGATCGGCGACGGAACTGTCACCGACGAGCACGGTTCCATCGGCAACGTCTTCTATGTCATCGACCACATCGAGAAGATCGGCACCCCGGAGGTCGTCAGCAAGACGGACGGCTGCGACCACTGGTGGAACCACCTCGCCTACCGGGGTAACTGCACGATCACCTCGAAGATCCGGTACAAGGCAGTTCTGAGCCTGTACCTGTGCACCGCCGAGGGCATCGACCCCCAGAAGTTCACGTGCCCTTCGGGCGCCACGACGTACCTCGGTGAGGTCAAGACCGACGAACTGTCCCAGCAGGTCACGCACAACATCACGATCGCCGAGTGGCAGGACGGTGTTGATCCCATCGACATCCTCTTCGGCAGCTGGGTCAAGTGCGCCCAGAAGTTCACCTCCGGCTTCGAGAGCGGAAGCTGGGGCGGCTGCGCCTGGGCGTCCCTGGACGTCGCGAGCCTGTTCGCGGGCAAGATCATCCGGCCCATCGCGGAAGCGCTGCGCGCCGTGGACGCCGCGTTCGTCACCGGTATCGGCGTCCGGGACGCGTTCAAGGCACTCAAGGCCATCGAAGGCATAGACGCGGCGGCGGTCGCCGCGATCGAGCGGGAAGTCGAACTGTACGAGGAGATCACGACCTCGTGCACCCGCAACAGCTTCCCCGGCGGCACCCAGGTGCTCATGGCCGACGGAACGCGCAGGCCCATTTGGGACGTCCGCGTCGGCGACCTGGTGCTGGCGACCGACCCCGCCTCCGGGCAGGGGCGACCGGAGCCGGTCACCGACACCTACCGGCATGACACGACTCACCTGGTCGACATCACCGTGGCCGGTGTCGGCATCCTGACCAGCACGGCCGGACACCGCGTCTACGTGGACGGACAGGGCTGGGTCCACGTCTCCGACCTGCGCGTCGGGGAACGGCTGCGCGCGGCCGACGGCTCCCTGCAGACGGTGACCGCTCTGCGCGACCGGGCCGGCGTGACCTCCCAGCGCGTCTACGACCTCACGATCGACGGTCTCCACACCTTCTACGTTCGTCCGCGGGGCGGGCAGTCCGGGGAGGTGCTCGTCCACAACTGCCTGAACCTGGCGGGGGACGAGGGCGTTGAGGGGGCTCACACCCTCAGAGACCACGTCAATCTGCCGGATGGGGACATGGCTGCGGAGGCCGTGAAGAAGGGGCGCGCCACCAAGTGGAACGACCAGGAGACCGCCGTCAAGAGCGTGCAGGCCGCCTTCGAGAACTGGATCAAGAAGAAGAGCAACGCCAAACGGCTGGAGAAGTGGCTCTCCGACCAGTCCCACAACAAGTCCTTCGACTCTCGGTACGATCTGCTCGAGATCAAGTGGGAGCTCCGGGACCAAGGGTCCCTCGGACGCGTGTGGATCAAGGACGGTCCGCAGGGCGTGGCGACCGGTAACAAGGTGGTCATCCAGCTGAAGTACGCGCCCAAGCACAAGCCGAGCAGATACGTGGTCTACACGTCCTACCCGGAGTGAGAGGGTGACACTGATGGCAAGGACGGACGCACAGCGGGAAAGCGCCGGGCGGCAGGAATTCATCGTGGACATCGGGCTGAGCTGGTTGGCCATGAAGTCCGGCTATCCGGTGTGGCTGTCCGCCGAGGACCACGACAGGTTCGTTCCGAGCAGCGGGCCGGTGGACGTCCAGCTTCGTCTGGTGGAGGACGCCGGCGCCGAGGTCGGCCGCACCATCGTCCTCCAGATCGGTGAGGACGTGCGCAGGCTGCTGGCCTCGAACCTGCCGGACGAGGTGCTCCGCACCGTATGGCTCGGAGCCACGAAGCGCTACTTCGACCCCGCGCAGCACGACCTGACGGGGCGGGAGTGGCTGCGCCGCATCGAAGCGGCGTGGACGACCGGCATACGGCGGTCCGACGCGAGATTCCTCCCGTCGCCGCCGCAGCCCGTGACGGACGCGAATCTGCGCAGTGCGGTGCTGGAACAGATCGGTGCCGTCGCCGACGCGCTGGAACAAGCAGCCGTCCGCGGGTCGGTACCCGGCCTGGTCCCGGCGTTGGAGCAGGTGGTCGACCGAGCCTGTGCGGACGTCGGTTTCCGGCTGTTCCTGAGGTCCATGAAGGCGTACTTCGTGGCGATCGACGAGGACCGCTGCGACGCGTTCACCGCCCTCGGAGAGCGTCTCGGCTACCCGGAGTTCCTCGTGGACGACAACCTCAACGTCGGCTAGGGTCTTTCGTTCGGCTCAGGCCGGATCAGGGAGCGGGTTCTGGTGCCGTGCATCGCAAGGCGGAGGAGGGCGCCATGGCGGAGCCATGGCAACCGACGACAACGCGGCGAGGCGCGGTGCCAGAGGCCGCGAGCCCGGCATGATCCGAACGAGAGGACCTAGGGCCGACAGGTCTGACGGGCATCACTCAGGCCCCGCCGAGACAGAGCCATACCGGCCCCTGTCTCGGCGGGGCCTCCTGCGTCCCGCAGGGGCCGCGCCCGCGTGCCGGAGTGGCACGGTGGCGCTGCGGGCGCGGATGCGTTCGGCGAACCGGTGCCCTGTCGGCCAGGGCGAGGCAGCTGGCTTCGCGTCTCCCTGCGGTTCCTCAGGCTGGCCCGGCGTGGGACACAAGCAGCCACGGTGCCGGTAGACGCACTTCTCGGCGGCTTCGCCCAGGTTGTGCCAGAGATGCCATCGATCGGCGACCTGGAGGGCCTGCGGGCCGCCGCGGGAAGGAGGTCGACCGGGCGACGTGTCTCGACGTTCACGAGCACGGTTCCGTAGACACGGACCTCGCGCTGGGCGTACTCGCCCACGCCGACCACGCGGGGTACTCAGGGAGCCGGGAGGCGCTCTATCGGCGGACCGCCGAGATCAGTCCGCCGGGCTGCTCCTCGCGCTGCGGCGGGGTGTTGATCGGGCGGCCGTAGGCGGCAGCGCGCTCGCGCAGGGTGTGACTGTCGGCCTCCCAGCCGTGCCCGGCCAGCCAGCCAACCGGGTCGTCGGGCATCTCCGAGACCCACATGGACGCCGCCGATCCCGGCACGGCGTCCGCGCCGAAGCGCTCGATCACACCGCGCGAGCCCAACGTCAGCCCCATCCGACTGCCCGCCGCCGACTGCGTGCTGATCCGGGCCAGCAGTAGCTCCACCGCGTCCTCGGGCAGATAGATCAGTAGTCCTTCGGCGATCCACGCGGTCGGCACGGCCGGGTCGTGCCCGGCGGCGGCCAGCGCGCCTGGCCAGTCCTCACGCAGATCCACCGAGACGGTGATCCGCTCGCAGCGCGCGACGGCCCGCTCCTGGCGGAGCACCGAAGCCTTGAAGTCCAGTGGGGCGGCGGTGTCGACCTCGAACAGCCGGGTGCCCTCGGGCCAGCCCATCCGGAAGGCCCGGCTGTCCATGCCGGCGCCGAGCAGCACGACCTGCCGGACCCCGGACGCGGAGGCCTGCTGCAACAGGTCGTCGAGGAACTTCGTCCTGATGACGATGGAGAACGACACGGCCAGCCGGCGGCGTCGCGCGGCCTCGTCATCGGGCAGTGGCGCCGAGGAGGGCCACAGGCCGCCGGCAGCGGCGAAGGCCTGTGCGAGTGGGTCGCGGAACAGCGCGTTCTCCCGCTGGGTCTCCAGCGCCCGAACTCTGGCCACCCCCACCGCCGTGGCCCACACTTCCGACGGCTGCACCCGCTCCTGCTCATCAGTCACCGCGCCAGCCTAGATGATCGATTTCAGGGGGCCTGATGAGTGGAGCCGGCTTCAGGCGCGGCCAGCCGGTGATGCGCGCACTGGCCACCTACGACCCCTGAAACCACCGGAGAAGATCAACCATCAGCCTGCGTAGGCGACCAGGGTCCCGGTCGGGCGACAGACAGGTCGCCCGGGAGCGCCGTTCCAGTGCACTCCCGAAAGGCACGACCATGCGTTTCACTTCCGAGCAGCGCCTCGATGACGGCGTCCTCGAACGCGAATTCACCCTCGGTGAGATCCCCGGCATCCTCTGGACACCCGCATCGGCATCCGGCTGGCGGTGGTCGAGCCGCGCATCTCGGCTGCCGTCCTGTTCGCCGGGAGTTTCGTGCCTCGCGCCATGTTCGAGGAGGCCCAGCAGGTCACCCTCCATTGCACGTCCTGCTGCAGTGGGACGACGAAGGGAACGACCGACAGGCGGCCCTGGACCTTTTCGACGCCTTCGACTTCGAGGAGAAGTCCCCGCACGCACATCTCGGCGGGCACACCGGCGTCCCGCAGTTCGCGGGGGAGGCCGCGGCCCGGTTCTTCACCCGGCATCCGAAGTGAGGCCAGGCCGTCAGGCCGGCGGCAGACGGTAGCTGATGTCGGCCGGCCTGCCGCTCGTCGACCCTTCGCGGCATGGGCGACAGTACGATCAACGCCGTGAGCGGCTCCACGCACGGCCCGACGGGCCACCGGACGGAAGGTGATAAGTCCGTGAAGGCCCTACGACTGCTGACCATGAACACCCTCTTCACCGGCGATGTCCCGGCTCGGCTGCGTGCCCTCGGCGCGGCGCTCGACCGGTCCGATTACGACATCGTCTGCCTGCAGGAGGTCATGTTCCGCCGCAACGCCCGGCTGATCCGCCATGCCGCTCCCGCATACCGGCACTTCGCCCACTCGGGCTCGGTCCTGCTCAAGGGCGGCCTGGTGCTGCTGTCCCGGTGGCCGATCAGCCGATGGCGGTTCGTGCCGTACCCGATGACGGGCCCGGTGCGCGGCGAACTCCTCATGCGCAAGGGTGCCCAGCTGGCGTCCGTCGCCACCCCGGACGGTGAACTGGTCGTCGTGAACACCCACCTGTCGGCCAACCGCGACGACGACTGGTCCCCCACGAACCGGTACACGCGGATCACAGGCACCGAACTGGCCCGGCTCAGCGAGCTGATCGCGGGCATCGAACCCTCCCTGCCCGTCGCCGTGGTCGGTGACCTGAATGTCCCGCGCGACTCGGCGGCACTCGCCGACTTCATCGCCGCGGTGGGGCTGCGCGACATCCTCGCCGGCGACACGCGTCCGACTTACCGGCCCACACCTCGATGGCCGTCGCCGCCGGCCTTGGACCACGTACTGGTCCGGGCCGCAGCCGGGGAGACGCTGACCGGCGAGGCCGACTTCGTGTTCCAGGACGAGGTGACATTGGGTGACGGTCGCCAGGCCTACCTGTCCGACCACTACGGGGTGCAGGCGCAGCTGATCCGGTCCAAGTGACACGGGGACCGGCCCGACCGGGCTTGAGGAGCACACGGCGGCAGGCACGGAGCCGCCCGACGGGGGTAGGACGTGCACGGCGCACGGGCGGGGGCCTCTACGGACGGGCTGAGTACCGGGCGAACCAGCAACGGTCTCTCCGCTCGAAACAGCGTCAGGACGCATGGTGTCCCTCCGCGTACTGCACCTGACGTCCTGGACGCAGCGAAAACCATGCCGCAGCCCCGCCGTTCGACGGGACTGCGGGAGAGTGCCGGACCGCCGTCATGGCGGCGGCCCGGCTGGTGGATCCTCACCGCCTTCGGTGCGGCCGTTCTGCTCCTCGGCCTGCTGACCAGGGGCCGTTGGGCCCGCCGTGCCGCCGGGCGAACGGCTGGAGACGTCGCGGGTACGGGGGGTGACCCGGATCTCCTGACGTGCGGTGGGCGCGATGTCCTCGGCACCCTTCGTGTGCCGAGGACATCGGGTGGACAGCCCTGGTCAGCAGCAGGCGGCGTGAACCAGGGTTCCCTCGCTGCCCAGACGGGTGGCGCGGGTGTCCGTGTACATCGTGGTCTCGCCGTCCGACCACCGGATGACCAGGTCGTCGGTACGGCCGGTGCCGTTGTACTCGCCGGTCGTCATGACCGTGTCGTGCTTCCAGAGGTCGTTCTTGTCCAGGATGCGCCGCTCCTCGCCCAGGCCCGACGTGCCGGTGCTCACGTAGCTGTCGAGTTCGCCGTCGGTCCAGCGCACCATGAGGTCCCACTTGGCGCTGCCGGAGTACTCGCCCGCGGTGAGCAGGGTGGCGCCCCGCCAGGTGTCGTTCTTGCCCTTGAGCTTGTGCTCCTGGCCGAAGGTGCCGGCACTGACGTTGGTGTAGAGGGTGACTTCACCGTCGGTCCAGCGCACGATCAGGTCGGTGACGTACTGGGAGGAACCGAAGCGGCCCGCCGCGATCTGGGTCGCGTCCTTCCAGAGATCGTTGGGCTTGATCATCTGGTTGCCGGCCCAGTTCAGGCCTTTGGTGCCGACGTCGCCGTACAGCGTCACCTCGCCGTCGGTCCAGCGCACCAGCAGGTCGAACCGGTTGGAGCCGGTGAAGTCGCCCGCGGTGATGGTCACCGCGTGCTTCCAGGTGTCGTTCTTGCCCAGCAGCCGCCGCTCGCCGGTGAACTGACCCTTGCCGTCACTGTTGTACAGCGTGGTCTCACCGTCGTCCCACACCACGATCATGTCGCTGTGGCCATTGCCGTTGAAGTCACCGGAAGCCGTCAGCTTGGCGTGCTTCCACGTCGAACCGGCTCCCATGGTGTAGGGCAGCCGCGGCTGCCGGTAGGGGCCGTAGTCGGGGTTGCGGCCCTGCTGGGCGTCGGCATACAGCTTGAAGAAGCGGTCGCCGTACAGCGGGCTGTAGCTGATCTCGTTGTACCGGTGGTCGCTCTCCGGTACGTCCGGGCCGCCCTGCATGAAGCCGCCGACATTGCCGATGATCGTGCCGGTGTTGCCGGAGGCGTCGAGATGGGAGAACCACGGCCCGCCGGACACCCCGCCCCACATGCCCGCGCAGTTGATCTGCATCTGGTAGTAGCCGGACAGCGCGGTCGTGGAGAGGCTGGGGCAGCGCACCGCCTGGTCCTGCGGGTTGTGCGCGATCTTCGGGTAGCCGATGACGGTCACCCTGTTGGCGTAGCCGGGCGTACGGGCGAGCGTGTTGGCGCCCACGACGTCCTGGACGTTCTTACTGCCGTTGCGCTTCAGGCTCGCGAAGGCGTAGTCCATGTCGGAGTTCTTGCTCTTGTCCGAGGCGTACCGCTTGTCACGGAACCACTTGTCGACAGCCCAGACCCCGTTCGGCTGCTGGGCCGCGCTCTTGGTGTGGTCGTACATGGGTACGAACATGGATTTGGTGCCGACACAGTGCCCGGCGGTGAGAATCAGGTTGTGCCCCCCGCTGTGCACGACACTGGCCGAACAGCGGTGGCCCTTCAGGCCGGCACTGGTGCTGAAGAGCGTGCCGACGGACTTGATGCCCTTGAAGTGCTGGGCCGTGATGCCGGTGGCGGCACCCTGCTGCCGGGCCGCCGCCAAGCTCTTCGGCGGGGCGGTGCGGCCCGAGGGGTCGGTGGCCGCGGCCATGCGCTCGGGCGTCCAGAAGCGAATGGCCTCCTGGGCCGTCCAGTCGTCGTCGGCGGTCGGCACCGGTGCGGGCGAGGCCGAGGGCTCGGCCTCAGGACTGGCCGAGAGCGTCCGCGTGGGGCGGGCGCTGTGCGGTGTCACTGCGGCGGTGGGCTGGGTCGGCGCACTCGGCGCCGGTCTGCCTGGAACAGGGGCCGCGGTATCGGCCTGGGCCGCCGCGGCGTTGCCCAGCAGCAGCGCGGCGCTCAGTGCCGTGACAGCCCCGAGACGTATACGTGTATCGAGCACTTCTGGTTTCTCCTACTGAGGCAGGCTGGACGGCGGCACGAGGATGCGAAGGCAGGCCACTGCCGCGCGACAGACGGCGGCAAGCCGCTGCCGTGGGCTCCGACGCGTGATCTCCGCCGACGGCCTGCGCCGCGCTCACGGCGTACCCCCCCGGTACATTCCCCCGTGCCGCCGTGCGGCGGCTGTCGACCGACTGTGGTCAGCGGTCGCAGCGGCCGTGATCGCACGGCCGCCGTACACGTCCACTCGCTAATTCACGAGCTGATCATCACTACATACGCTCCTCAACGCAGTTGGGGCGAGCCCAGCTCAATGTCGGTGCCGCAGACCTGCGCCCGCACATGCCGGCCCTTCGCATCCGTCATCTTGATGAGGGAACCGTCCTTGGTGTGCGGGGGCACCACGGTGATGCTGGGGTCGTACTCGGCCGAGACCTCGCAACCGTCGCCGCGGACGGCCGTCGCCTCGTAGAAGAGCGGGAACTCGACAGTGCGGTCCGGGTTCAGCTGTACGTGAACCGGCGTGGCCCCCTTCTTCGGCTTCCCGTCGGCCGACGGCCCCTTGCCGATGTACACGTCGATGCTCGGGTAACCGTCGAAGACGCAGGCCTTCGATCCCTTGTTCTCGGCGCTGAGCGTGGCCACCGGCGTGTTCCGCTGCTTGCCGGGCAGACGGGTCATCTTCCAACCGAGCTGGGACGTTCGGCACGCGGCGGGACGAGCGTCGGACGAGCCCTGATCGTTGCCGCAGGCCGCGGTCCCCAGCAGTACCACCAGGCCGAGAGTGGAGACTGCCAGCGTCCGCCGTGCCATGAGGATCCCCCTGGTGAGGACATCCTGCGGGGCCCAGTGCCACCGCTCCTACCTCACCGCACAACTAGATGCGGGCAATGCGGAAGAGGTTCCAGAAGACACTGGTCAGCGAGGTCACCTGCCCTGAACCGCCGGGGCATGACGAGTGGAGCGGTATCGGTGTCGGCTGGATCCGGTCCGCGCGGCTGGGAAAGCACACGGCCGCGTGGCTGTCGCTGGTCTCGGGCACGCGGTGACAACCGGGACCGCGTCCGTCGGGGAAGCGTCCGGTGCCGGTCATGTGGACGCGGGCCTGCTCGATCGGTCATGACGGGTCGGCTCGCCACGCGAGTCGCAAGCCCCTGACCCGCCCCATGCGGCAGCGAGAGGGATCCCCCGATCGGTCGGCAGCGATACGCACGTGGTGCGGGCCGGTCGCGAGCCGCCACAGCCGGGCGCTGCCGGGCCCAGCGCCAGGGGCTTCAACTGGCATGAGGCCGGGTCGAGTGCTCGCGAGGACGCGCGAGTTGGGGTTGCGAACGACGCGACGGAAGGCCTGACACGATACCCCCGGCTGAGCGCACCTACCGGCTGATCCGCACCGTGATCCACCGCAGTACGCCGCGCCGGCCTCCGCACGAGCAGCCACGACGCGGCCCACCGCACACGAGGAGCGCCGCCATGGCCGAGCGGTGAGCGGAGCGCCATCGGAGCCGCCGGCGCTGCCCCGAGTGCTCCGTCACGGGGGCGGTGGATAGACCAGGTGCCCGTCGCGGACCTGTGCGTGCTCGTTCAGCACGGCGGGCTCAGACGTCGTGGGGGACATGATGTGCACCACCTCCGCGCCGGCGACGAGCAGGGCGTCGGTGATGAGCCGCCGGTGGCAGCGCCAGGGCACCGCCTCGCTGCACATGATCGCTGGCCGTTCGTGCTCGGCCAGCTGCAGAAGGTCGTCGAGACCCGTCGCGAACTCCTCGCCGGCCATGTAGTCGGCGTAGTCGCGGAAGGCCTTCACCCGCCACGCGCCGTTCTCGCTCGGCACGCCCACGGGAGTGTACCGGCGGCCGCCGAGACGGCGGATCCAGCGGTATCCGATGTCGGGCGGCAGGGACTGCTCGATGGCGGACCGGTTCCACTGCGGGTACTTCCGGGACGACGGGAACGAGCGGACGTCGACCAGGAAGGTCACGTCATGGGCCCGCAGCATCTCCGTCACCTCGTCGAAGTCGCGCGTCGAATGCCCGACGGTACAGATACGGTTGGTCATCCTGCCGGCACGCCTTCGTCGGGGATCCTCTGCTCCTGACACACGTACCCCATCAACTGGCGCAGCGCCGACCCGCGCGGGCAGCGCTTGGGCCACTTGGCGGGCCGGGCGAGGAACCCTCGACCGGCAGGGGAGCGGCCTGACCGCCGGCCTGGGGGGCAGGCCGGGTGCTGACAGGACCCCCGCACGTGAGCTACTTCCGGGCCGCCACCACCTGCTGCCTGTCCGAACCGAGGACCACACCGCCTACGAGCGCACCGCTTTCAAGCCCTGGGCCGACGCCGACCGGGACGGTTGCACCACCATCGTCCCGGAGCAGGGGACGAGACGGCCGCCCGGTCCCGGCGAGGGCACGTAGCGCGTTGAGCAAGAAGCCGTAGGCTTCGCCGCCATCGGCAATGGGAAGGAGGTTTTCCTCCGTCACGACCACACCGCGATGCTCCACGCCAAGACGCTCTTCGACATGCTTCGCGGCGGCGTCCACGCCCTGGCCGGCCTTGCCGACGACGCCCCCGACGAGAAGCTGCGGCAGACCAGCATCGACGTCTTGAGCGCTTGTCTCTGCTCCCCTTCACGGCTCCAACACCGTGATCGCACCAGCTACTACAAGACCAAGCAACGCCGTGACCAGCAGTTGCGGAACAACCCGGAGCGTTCGCGGGTTACTGGTGGGCGACCAGTGACGCGCGATACGGAGCCGGCAAGCATGATCCGGCAAATGTGATGCACATCACATTGGATGGAAAAGTGGTACGCGGAGTTCTCGCACGCGTTCCAACGGGACCACCTGGTGGTCCATTCAGGCCCCGGCGGGGGTGTCGGGTGGTGCCCCGCCTTCGAATTGGCGCCCACGGCACGCCCAGGCCGCCCCAGTGACGACGGCGCTCGGCCGCAGGTGTGATCCGCCGGTACCCCGCCCGCCCTGTGTGGCGCCGTCCGGAGCGGGAGCCGCCTGAAAGTCATCCGCCCGTTCCGATTCCCCACTTCGCGGGCGGCACCGCCGTGCCGATACCTGCGAATTGAATGCCCGGTCACAACAACGTTGCGGTGGACGGAGTCTGTAAACCCGTCATAAGTACCAGTAAGTGCGATTGATTTCATACAGGTTGCGGAGAACACTGGATTACGCAAGGAGGGAAGTGCCCCGGGAAAGAGGTGACGGAATCATGGGTGTCAAGATGACGATGACCACCCGCTGCTCGGTCTCACTGCAACAGGAGCAGGTGCGGATGGTCATCATCGTCGTCGTCCTCGTGCTCTGGAGCGTGCTGGCGCAGGCGCACGGGGGGACGGCACCGGTTGACGCGCTGTTCGAGCGCATCTGAGGGATGTGACGATCCCTCGCGGAGGGCGGTTGCCGAAGCAGGCGACCGCCCTTCCGCCATGTCAGGCTAGCGCAGGACTGACGGCAGGTGAAGGCCATATCCGCATCGGCTCGGCATTCCATCTTGAAACTGCCCGGTAATACCCGTCGCTGTGATCAGAGAAGTCGAGATTTGAAGAAGTCAGACGGTCAGCACACCGCGGAAAGCCTCGATGCCGTGCTCGTCGGCAGCCGTGATCGGAACGTCCTGGGCCTGGATCCAGGCGTGGAACCGGCACGGGTCGGCGGCCGTGCCGATGCACCACGTGACCCGGCGTCTGCTCAGGGCCAACAGCACCAGCGAGGCCAGGGACGTCTCGAGGCAGGCGGCGCGTCCGGGGTAACGGGCGGCGGCCTGCCGTACCGTGGCGAGAGCCGCCGCCGCCTGTGCCGCGGTGGCCTCCTGCCGGCACCAACGGTGCAACGTCCACCGCACGACCCGCAGGAGGGTGCGGAAGGGCAGCCGGATGAGCACGAGAGCGACCAGAAGACCGAGCAGCCCAACGGGCAGGGTGCGCCGGACGGGCGAGCGGCCCTCGCGGGACGGATCCGCCGGGAGATCGGCCGCCATGTCCACCTCCGCTCCGCCGGCAGTGCGCCTCTCACCGACTGGAGCAGGCGCGCGGTCCACCGGTCCGCGCACGCTCGTGCCCGCACCGTGGTCGGGGCCCGGCCCGTGCCGGGAGGAAGTCACGGACCTGTCACCGGCGGCCGGGGCCGGCGGCCCGCTCGTGGGACAGGTGGCGAGGAGGCCGCGGTCGAGGAGGGCGTCGGCGAGCCGGCGCGCGTCTCGCCGGATCAGGTCTTGGCAGGGCTCAGGGAACTGACGCGCCGTCACGCGGACGCCGGTCTCGAAATCCCGGCTGCGGCGCCACTCCTGCCACAGCAGTCCTGCCACGGGGTTCAGGGCGAAGCAGTGACCCGAGCGGGCGTCCAGCAGCACGGCGCCGCCGTGGGCACCCGGACTCTCGCGAACGTGATCGGGTACGTGCAGCCGGGTCATCGTGCCTCCCCGGCCGCGCGACGTCCGCCCAGCCACACATCCACTCCAAGGAGGCGGTTGAGTGCGGGAAAGGGAGCCGCAAGGCCGTGCACGGCCCCGTCGAGAGCGGCGATCACCCGCGCCGGCTCCACGATGCCCAGGTCGGCGAGCGGCGACCGGGCGAGGCGTACGCGGAGGTCCGCTGCGGCTCGGCGGACGCCCAGGTAGTCCTCGGCCGCGTAGGCGCCCTTGGTACGTCGGCTCAGAACGACGTCGGGTACCGCACCGGCGAGTGCCGCCCCCAGCAGTGGCTTGACGCTGAAGGGGTCCGCCTTCCAGGGCGTCGGCGGGCTCATACACGCCCGGACGACGTCACCGTCCAGGAAGGGTGCTTGCGGCCACACGCCGAAGGGCCTCGCCACATCGACGAGTTGGCTGTGCAGGCTCGCTGAGCTGCGCAGCTCGCACAGGGCTGCGCGCGTACCCGGACCCGGCTCGTCGCCGCGTACTTGCCTGGCCCGCTCGGCAGCCAGTTCGGCGAGCTCACGACGGGCCCTCGGGGTCAGCCACGAGGCCTCGGGCCCGGGGGCCGGCCACCAGCCGATGGCGTCCAGCCACTGCGGAGGGTGCGGAAGCGGCCGCTCCAGACGAGCGGCCAGGTCGTGCAGCGCCCGGTCGAGTGGGGTACGGGCCAAGCGCACCGCCTGGTAGGCGACCCTGGCGGGAGACACGCGGCGCAGTCTGCCGAGGGCGAGGGCGTCATGGGTGAGCCGACGCACGGTCCGGTACCCCGCCACCTCGCCGAGGTATGAGGGCGGCGCGGTCAGCAGGGCGTCGCCGCCCTCACCCGTCAGGTGGACTCCTCCGCCGCGGCTGGCGATGTGCGTCAGGCGCAACCGGAGCCGGGCGACGACCGCGGTGGACGGATCGGGCTGGTCGGCCGGGTACCGCGCGCTCAGAGTGGCGTACGGCAGTGAAGCGATACCGCCCTGGGTGAGGCGCAGCCGGATGGCGCTTGCCTCCCGGGCGTGGCGCTGAGCGTGCTGCAGGTCTCCCGCCGGGGCTGCGCGGTGGTGATAGACGAAGGCGTCCAACGGGTCCACCACGTCCGCGGCGAGGAACGCCAGCGAGGTGGAGTCCATGCCCCCGCTGAAGTCGCAGGTGATTCGGGCGGCGTCGCGGGCACGCACGGCGACGGCCTGCTTCAGGGAGGTGCGCAGACGGGCCGCGATGTCCTCCATGCAGGCGTCACCGTCGGGTGTGAGTGAGGCATAGGCCGACCGGGTGAGGGTGTCTGTGGCGGAATCGACGCGCAGTGCTTCGCCGGGGCCCAGCCGGTGCACGCCCGCGAAGCTCGTCCGCGTCCCGACGAGTTCGGGTACCGCGGGACAGACGATGTGCGCCGCGAGCGCCAGTGTGTCCGGACTTTCTTCCCGTCCCGTCAAGACGGCCACTGTGGTGGCGCGTGTGGAGATCACCGTACGGCCGTTGTGCCGTGCGTAGTAGAGCGGAAACTGACCGGCCGGGTCGGCGTAGGCGGTGAAGCACCCGCCCTGCTCCAGCACCAGCAGCAGATAGGCCCCTGGCCATCGGGTCAGTCTCTCCCAGTCGCCGTCGCCTGCCGAGCGCTTCAGGTCCTCCCGCATCCGCGTGGAGTCGGCAAGGCATTGGCCGACCGCGACGACCCGGACCTGCGCATGGGCCGCGGTGCGGACCTCACCGGAGTGCCAGGGCCCCCACGACCACAGCCGGGGATCGGCGGGCCACACCTGTGTCGCCGGGGCCGGTAACCGGGGGCCCGGCGGCAGGACGCCGGCGATGGCCGGACCGGAGGGAAGGCGGGGCGTGAGTATCCCGCTGTCCGGTGCCGGGCCGGCCGCGCCATGGTTGACGGGCATGACGACCACCACGACTCCTACCAGTAGTACTGGGAGTTGGCATCGGCATTGCCGTTGGGGGAACTACCCAACGTCACGTCGCGCACGTGTCCCAGATCGATGAGCACGGGGGACACATAAGGGATGTCCTCGCTCAGGGGTGGCCCATCCGGAAGAGTTCCCTTCCCTTCATCGACCGCATGGTCGGACAGGTACTCGGAAAATGCGTCATAGGTCATCGGGCCGCCTCGGGTCAAGGGCACGGCTGCCTGGTCAGAATAACGGGACATCGAAAGCGACCTTTTTGGCCACCTCGGTGCATCCCGCAGTGTAACCACGTGCACTGATGGTGCAGCCGAGATCCGGAAAGCCGTCGCTGCATCGGCTGAGCTGGAGCTTTCTCCTCACCGCGCATGCCGGCGAACGGCGCGGGCGTGATCCACTTCCTGGTCCGCAGCGCACCGGTCGTGCAGTTCGATGAATCCGGCCCACGCAATCAAAGCGGCTGTGGCGGCGGATCGACCATCGACCGTTTGTTTTGAAGAAAGGAGTCCCGGACAGACACCCAACCGCGTTCGAATGCCGCGTCTCACCCGTCACAGGCCGTGCGACCGGCGCTCCTACGGCATTCCGAAGCCTGCGTCGGCGCGATCTTCCTGGGCCGGGGCACGCGTAGTCCTCGGGCTCTCCTGGCCGCGTAGTCCGAGGACGAGGGCACCCTGTGCCTCGGCCCTCGTCTTCAGTTCGCTCAGTTCCAGGACGAAGCCGGAACTCTCGGCCACTGCACCGGGGAGTGCGAAGCGGTGCAGCGACTCCCTGCATCCTTCCAGCAGCAGCTCGCACTCGGTCAGCTGGCCGCCCACCACCACGACATCGGGATTGAACAGATTGCACAGCTGGGCGAGGACGGTACCGAGCGTCCGCCCCGCATCCTTGATCACCCGCGTGCAGACCGGGTCGTGCTCCTTGGCGGCACGGATGACATCCTCCAAGTGCTCGAAGTCCGCAGCGCCTGCCCTGGGCCGGGCCTGCCGCACCCGCTGCACCAGCGCTTCGGCACCGATCGCGGTCTCCAGACAGCCGCGCCCGCCGCACTGGCACATCGCACCATCGGGTTCCAGGGTGAGGTGACCGATCTCCCCGGCCATCCCACCGCGCCCGCGCAGCAGGCTGTTGTGGACGATGATCCCGGCTCCGACGCCGGTGGACACCTTCACGTAGACCACGGTCTCGGCGTGTTCCCGCTGGCTGTACGTCTGCTCGGCCAGCGCTCCGAGGTTGGCGTCATTGTCGATGGACGCGGGGACGCCCAACCAGCTCTCCAGATCCCGCGCAGGACTGTCGCCGGGCCGCCAGGGATGGAGGACGGGCGGCGTGAACTCGTTCGTGCGGGGATCGATCATCCGAGGTACGGCGATGCCGAGCGAGAAAACATCACGCAAGGTACATCCGGTCTCCCTGACAGCGTCACGGATCATGTCCTGCACGGCAGGTCTGGCACGGTTCCACCCCCGGGCCACCCCCTCCGAGTCGACACGGACGGACACCGTGTCGAAGTCCTTGTCGAGCCGGCGCGCGACTACCGTGACGTGGTTGAACCCGAGATGCACGCCCACGCCGACCAGTTCCGTGGGTACGAGGCACACCTTGCCGGCGCGCCCGCCGTCCGCCCGGGCACTGGCCACCATGCGTTCCTTTTCGAGTTCCCGGACCGCGGTGGACACCGTCGCCTGAGAAAGGAGGGTGCGGCGGGCGATACCGACCTGGGTGTCGGCCTTGATCGCGATGGCAAGGAGTACCTTCCGGCGGTTCTCATTACGTTTCGGCGAGCCGGCTAACCCGTTGAAGAACTCGCGAATGTCAGCCATGACGCCCCCCTTGGCATCGCATGCGCCCGCAGACTGGCCGCTTCTCCTACCGACCGTAGCAGGTGGCGCTTCGAATTGAAGGACAGGCGGCTTCGGTTGGCATGACGATCAATGCAGCAATCCGGAGTCCGGCATCCGAACACGATCAACGACGCGGATTGAAGTTGACCGAAAACGTCATTCGGGGTCAGAGAAACCCATCTGATTGACCGATAGGGCGCACCACTTGCACCTGCAGCATCACGCAGCCGTGTGCTCCGCCCACACCACGGCGCACGTGTGAACGGGATGCTCCCCACGGTTCTTCTCGCTCCGCAGGCAGGATCGCGGCGCACTGGGCTGGCGTGAGGTCGGGGCCGTCATCATCGGGATGATCGAGGAGTGGTGCCAGGGGGGTGAAGACGTCGTTCCACGGGCGGTGTCCGCCGAAGCCGTGCATCTCGTCCAGTGCGAACCCCTCGGCCTGTGCCGGCCACCTCCGGAACACTCCGAAGCCGGTGTAGACCAAGAGACGTCCGGGCTCCTGGTGTCGTCGTCTCCTGGAAACAGAACGAGCCCCACATGTCCTCCTCGTTGACCGAGCACACAAGGTTGGCCTCAGCAATGGGCGACAGCAACTGAAATGATCTCGCCGTGGCTGGTGTGCCACGGCGTCGGAGTCGTCCTGGACAGCCCCGTTCACCGGGCTGAACCCTCAGGCAGTTCGGCAAGCTGGTCACCGCGCTGCGAGCGCGAGGGCGCCGACCCGGTCCGTAAGGGCCGGCCCTGGAGCCCGCCGCTGGAGGATCGAGTATTGCCGGTCGCCGCTTACCGGCGCACGAACCTCACCCTGGGCCAATTGGCGCCCCTGTTCGGGGTGTCGAGGTCGGCGGCCGACCGCATCATCGCCGAGCAGTCGAAGAACTACCGGTGCTTCACCCGCGCGGCGCCCAGGCGGTTTCCGGACGCGGTGAGCTCCGCGGCCCGTCACCGGTCGGCCGTGGCCCGTGGAGCGACTTCGCAGTGATCGATCTGGTCCACGCGCCCCGCGCTGGCAACGGGCACGCGGACGGTTGCTTTGTCCTTCGCGGACACCGACACCTGATCGGAGGTGTCGATCATGGTGAAGCCGTGCTCGTCCTTGAAGCTGACCCTCACGGTGAAGATGCCGTCACGTCCGTTCGGATTCCTGACCTCGACCGTCGCGTACGGGTCGTCCGTGCTCGCGCAGTGTATGAGCACGGCGGTGCCGTCCTTCTTCGGCCGGGCGGTATCGCCGGAGGAGGACGCCCTGGGCGTGGAACGGCCGGTGGGCCGCGAACGGTACGTACTGCCGTAGCTGCCGCCGGCACTCGTCCCGGTATCGTGCGCGTCGCTGCCGTACGGCTGGCTGCTGGACGAGCCGCTGCCGTGCGAGCCACCGTAGCCCGACGTCGACGAACTGTCGTGGTCCTGGCTGGAGCTGCTGCAACCACCCCCGCCACCGCTGTGATGGCCGCGGCTCCCGTGGCCACGGCCCGACGAGAATCCGGTCAGGGCCAGCACGACCATCGCCGACACCGCTGTGAATCTGAGTCCTCGCCCCCGCATGTACATGCCGCCACCCTACTCATGGCCGTCACACCCGCCCCGCCGAGGGCCGAGCGGCCCGTCTTGCGTCGTGCGGGCCCGTGCCGGCCCCCCTCTCCGTGACCAGCGCGTACACGCAGCGGTCGGTCGCGCGGTCCGTCCGGCACCCGTACCTGACGCCGCCCCTCACCACGGGGGCGCCGGTGATCTCGTGCTCGTGGCGCGCCTCTCCGGCCACCCAGCCCCGGCGATCACGGCCGTCACCCGAGCGATCACTTCCACCGCCTGAACCGCCGCCAAGGCCGCGCACGATCGCATGTCCCCCAGCACGACCGGGGCCCTTGCTCGAAGCATCGATACTGCCCTGACAAAAACGGAGCTGCTGCCCAGGGCCCGGCGCATCCTCGCCGACGCGGACACCGCCCGGTACGAAGTGCAGGAGCTGGTGCAACTGTGCCTGAGGGGGCGACCCCGAGCCTGTGCACGGGACTGCTGCCGGACGTGCTGCGCGCCTTCCACGACCGCTATCCGGGCATCCGGCTGCTGTGCAGGGCATCCTGGTACGCCGATGCGGTGAGTGACGATGCGCCGCGGTCGTAGGCGAGGCCGGCGACGTGAAGAACGGCACTTGCACGGTCGGGGTCCAGCATCCCTGCACCGGCACCTCCGGCCGGATCGAGAACTCGTCCATACGGGGCGCACACGGGCACGCGGCAGCGAACACGCAGTTGTCCATCCACGCTCCACAGATGTCATTTCAGAAACGCTGGAAGCGGCGGCCGGCGGTGCCGACCAGGATGCGGCGCGTGATCGCCTCGTGAGCGGCGGAATCCTGGCCCACGACGAGGACGCGGGCACTGCCATCGAGTCGGCCGCGGTGGAAGATCGGCCATTCGACACGGAAGTTCTTGGCCGGGTCGATGTCCGAGCCCGGGTAGTCGCCGACCAGGGCGGCGTAGGGGTCTTGGGTGTAGCCAGGGTCGAATGGACGCATTCACGGCTCCTACGCCATGCGAGCGATCATTGGTGACGCATGGTAGCCGGTGGGTGACTTCACGATTTGCTGCTTGTTAGGTGGCGTTCACCGGTCGACGAGCCTCGGAAGAGGTCGGGCGAAGGGGACGCCGCATGCCGCGTGCAGAAGACGAGCCGACGACGCGTATCGCCCTTCGGGGCCGCCTGGTCACCCCGGACGGCCGCACCACCGGTATCGACGACGGCATCCTGTACGTCGACGCGGGCCGTATCGCGGCCCGCCTCAAGCAGCCGCACCGGCTCCTGCTGCACCTGGCGGAAGGCACCGGCCAGGCGGCGCCCAAGCACTTCCTGGCCCTCAAGCCCAGCGATGAACGGTGGGCGATCAACGAGAACCCGGCCGGCATTCACTGCACCGCGCTGACCGGCGAAGACTTCCGCACCCTGGCGGGCCACGGCGAGTCGATGGTGTGGCCGCCGGTGTCGAACCTGCTGCTGTACGGGGAGAGCGCCGACATCGCCGTCGCCCGCCCGGCCGGGATGCTCATCGGGCTGGGCTCGGACTGGTCCATCTCCGTCAGCAAGGGGCTGCTGGGCGAGCTCAAGGCCGCCCGCCCGGCCGCCGATGCTGACGAAGCCGACCTGAGCGACCGCGACCTGGTGGCCATGGCCATCCGGGATGCGTCCCGAATCCTGCGCTGGGAGCTGGCGGTGGGCTCGCTGCCACCCGGGCTGCAGGGCCGACCCGATCGTCACCGCCGGCAATGCCGACGACCCCTGCACGGTCCTGGTCCAGGCAGCGGACACCGACATCCGGCTGGTCGTCATCGACGGCGTGGCCCGCTACGGCAACCGCGAGCTCCTCACGGCCCTCTTCCCGCACACCGTGGTGGAAAAGATGCCACCTGGGGCGCCGGTCGAGCGCGGCGTGCCTCTCCGCGACCCGAACGCCGACCCGATCGTAGCGGGACTGTCGTTGGCCGAGTCGAGCAAGCGGCTGCCCACAGCGCCGAGCGATCTACCCTCCGTGGCCGCGCGGGCCCATCAGCCGTCCCCGTGACCGGCGGCACGCACGGGAGTGTGCGCTGGCAGCTCCCTGAATGAGCTCGCACCCACCGGCGGCGAACTGCGCCCCGTCCGCCCCTGTTCGCCGCCGGCCGTACCCACCCGGCCGGACCCGAAGTAGGTCTCACCGCCGCTGCGGCGCCTCTGGCCCCCGTCGCCCTGGACGGCCTGACCGCCCCCGTCGACACCACCGTCCTGTCCGTCCTAGCCGATGAAAACAACCTGCCCGCCGGTTACGGCACACGCCTGTCGCAGCCTTTGACCTGACGATTCGTCCGTTTCCGCCCGGCGCGCGGCACCGGGCATCCATCTCCCAGAACAGGAGCCCGACATGCTCATCCACAACCTGGCCCTGGTATCCCAGACCGGGCACATCACTCCGTCCCAGCTCACCCGGGTGGCCGCCGCCCTGCAGAAACAGGCGCTGCGGGATTTCGAGCCCATCTGGAACGTCCACGCCACCGTCGACGCCTTCGACACCCTCCGCGATGTGCCCCCCGGCTACTGGCCCATGATCGTCAAGGACGACATCCAGCAGCCCGGAGCCGCCGGCGTCCACCTCGACCACAACGGGCAGCCCTTCTCCTTGATCGAGTACAGCGACAGCTGGTCACTGACCGCCAGCCACGAACTGCTCGAGATGCTCGGCGACCCCAGTGGCAACCGGCTCGTCGCGGGACAGTCGCCCAACCCTGACCAGGGGGTGGTGGAATTCCTAGTCGAGGTCGCCGACCCGTCAGAGGCCCCGGAAAACGGCTACACCGTCAACGGCATGCTGGTCTCGGACTTCTTCACCCCGCACTTCTACGACCCGGTCGCCGCACCCGGAGTGCGCTACAGCTTCACCGGCAAGCTGGACGGCCCCCGCAAAATCCTCCCCGGCGGCTACATCAGCTGGCACGACCCGGTCAGCGACCACTGGTTCCAGCAGGTCTGGTTCGACACCCCCCAACCCCAGTTCCGTGACCTGGGGCGCCTGACCGCCCGCGCCGGCAGCCTTCGCTCGGCCATCGACTCCCGCACCCAGACGATCTCGCGCATCGCCGCCAGCGGCCCACAGTCGGACCGCTTCGCCGTCGCCCGCACGCTGACCGCGTCGGTGAAGGAAACCACCGCCGCCCGGGCTGATCGCTGGAGCAGCCGCATCGAGGAACTGCAGTCCCAGCCCGTCATCGAGGGCACCTGGGAAGAGGGCGAGTAGGACAATGCTCCGGTCGGGACGGAGGACCCCTCATGGTGAGTGACGAGAAATCTGACAGGGATCGTATCGACGAGCTTCAGGAAGTAGTCGACAAGCTCGCCACTGGCGGTGCTTCGACCGGTGCTCCTGCGTCGACCGGGCCTCACGCCGAGAGTCTGCGGGAGGCTGTTCACCGTCGGATGCACGAGCTCAAGGCTGAGTCCGAGGCCAAAGAGAAACGTACCGAGAAGGCTTCCGGATCGGATGACGAGTCCACCTGAGTTCCTTCGTTCACGATGGTACGGGCCGGCTGCCGGGCACCACCGTGTTCCCGCTCGGAGTGCCAGCCAGCCGAACGCCAGGAACGAGACCCAACCACCGATCAGGAGCAGGAAGAACATAGTCTCGCAGTACGCCTTGATGCAGAGGCTGCCGAAGTAGTGGAGCGATGCGAAGACGATGGTCCCCAGCGAGCCGGACACCCCGCTTCTCACCGCACAACTGGGAGTGAGCCGAGCCGGACTGCACCGGGTCATCCTCGACGAACTGGCGGCGAAAGGGGGCCATCGACCGGACCGAATCCGACCGAGCGTGGCAGAGCGGATCGAGAATCCACCAGATCACGAACCGGACGGGCTGCCTCTGTCACTGGGCGTCTCCGGCGCGATCTTGCATGACAGCCTCGGCACGAAGCCAATGGTGCACGTCATCCCGCCCATCCCTTCGCGGCGCGGCCTGCGGCCCGCGTCGCCGACGCCCGGCCGAGCTCTGCCCACCCGCACCGCCTCGTCGTCCCGGCGCACCCCGCCCGACCACATCGGCCGGATCGTGTCGGTCGACATAACCTTGGTCCGGGCCCACCACCACGCCGGAGCACTCGTAACTGGAGCCGCAGGCCGCAACGAGCCGGCCGATCACACGCTCGGACGCTCCAGCGGCGGGTTGAGCACCAAGATCCACCTGGCCACGGACGACCGTGCACGGCCTCTGGCCCTGACCGCCACAGCAGGCCAGGCCGGTGACGCGCCCGCCTTCGAAACGGTGCCGGCCCGCATCCGGGTGCCGAAAGGTGGCCCTGCCCGGCCCCAGGACGGCGTGTCATAGCCGGGGCAATGGGGCCCTGCGATCGACGCTTTGGCTGTACGGTCGCTGGCCGGACAACCGGCATCAGGAGATGGAGAAGCATGCTTGTTCTGGGCCGCTCGCAGGTCGAGGCCCTGCTCGACGTGGACTCGCTGATCGATGCCATGGCGCCGGCGATGGCAGACCTCAGTGCGGGCCGCGCCTCGGTACCCGACCGCGTCGCCGCCCTGGTGCCCGAACGAGATGGATTCCTGGCGGCCATGCCGGGCTTCCTGCCGTCGGCCGGGGTGCTCATGACCAAGCTGGTGTCACTCTTCCCGCACAACGACGGGGCACGCTTGCCTACACATCAGGCGCTGATCGTGGCGTTCGATCCGGACACGGGCGAGCCCGCCGCGCTGCTGGACGGTACGGCCATCACCGCAGCCCGGACCGGCGCCTGCTCCGCGTTGTCAGCGCGACTGCTGGCCCGCGAGGACGCGACCGTGCTGGCAGTGCTGGGCACCGGCGTGCAGGCCCGGTCCCACGCCCACGCGATCTGCCGGGTCCGCCCGATCCGGCAGATCCGCGTCGCGGGACGCAATCCGGCGAAAGCCGCTGGCCTGGCCGCGGAACTCTCCGCCGTACTGGAGCGCGAAGTCCAGGCCGTGTCCAGCTACGCCGAGGCGCTCGACGGCGCGGACATCGCCGCCGCGACGACGCACGCCGTCGAACCCGTGATCCGCCGTTCCTGGCTGACACCCGGGGTGCACATCACGTCCGTGGGATACAACCCCGCCGGCCGCGAGATCGACGACTCCACGGTCGCCGAGGCACTGGTGTGCGTCGAATCGCGCCAGGCCGTGCTTGCCCCGCTTCCTGCGGGCAGCAACGACCTGCTCATGCCGATCCGCGACGGCCTCATCACAGCCGAACACGTACACGCCGAACTGGGTGAACTCATTGCCGGCAGCAAACCGGGGCGCACCACACCGGACCAGATCACCCTCTACAAGTCGGTCGGCGTGGCAGCGCAGGACGCCGCGGCCACGGCCCTGGTCATCGCCTCCGCCCGCGAGCAGTCAATCGGCGAGGAGATCACGCTGCGGTGATGCTGCTACCAGGCGGCACGCGGTCCACGGCGGATGGATCGCAACGCCCGGTCCATCCGTTGAGCACATTCACCCGTACACGGTCGAGCACATTCGCGTGTATGCCGGCAGGCCCCGGACCCTACGGTCGGCAGATCCGCAACGGGATGGCGCGCCCGGACGGCGTACGCGGTGATGTCGCCGGCCATGGCGGCGTCGACATGATCGCGACCCGGATGATCAGCGACTGCGCATGCTGGATTGGCGATGGCGACTGTGACCGGAGCGGGGACCATCGGCTGCTGGTCGGACCTGAGCACTCACATGGACGGCATCTCGGCGGATGATGCGTTCGTCCCACCGCTGACGCGCGGGCCGGATACCGTACTAGGTCCCCGGCGCGGAAGGGCAATGACGCATGGACAGGTCTGCTTCCAGGAGTTTGGTCCGTAAGAGCTTTGTGTTGGGTGTGGCCGTGGTGTCGGTCGTGTTCGGCGCTACGGCGAGTGGGGCTGCGCCTGGGGGCGGGGCGAGGGCTGCCGCTGTCCGTGGGGGCCATGAAAACGGTTGTCCGGTTGTGTATTTCGACCTGGGCGAAACCCTGTTGCACACCGCAGAGGACGGCAGCACTTCCTATCAGCGTGGCGCGGCTTCGTATCTGCGCTCGCTGCGTGAACGTCACATCAGAGTCGGACTGATCACCAATGTTCCGTCTTCGTGGGGTACGACCGACGCCGAGCGGGCCGCCAAACTGAAGGAGGAGGTCGACGCGACGTGGCGGGGTCCGGTCCCTTTCGCCTGGGAGGATTTCGGGAATCGCGTCCTCACACCGCGCGCCGAGACCGAGCGTAAGCCGGCTCCGATCCTCTGGCAGCGCGCAAGGGCCGAGTCGGGTCGGTGCCGCGTCGTCTACGAGGCGGAAACGGCCGAAGAGGTCATGGTCGCGTCCTCGCTGGGCTTCGTGCCGTACCAGGTCGGTCGGCCCCACCGGCCCGCGTTCCTGCCGGTGGGGCTGATCGAACTCCTTGGCCATCGGTCCCGCTGATACGAACTGATCGCCGAGTTGCATCCTGGTCTCGCTCGCCGAGGCCGGGGACTGCGGCGCGGGCCTGGACGGCGAAGGAACGCGGGGCCCACGCCGACGCCCTCGGTGACGGCCGCGCGCCGATCGTCGTCTCGGCTGCCTCGGAGCGCGCCAAGCCCGACCAGGACCCCAGCACCTGGTTACCGCCGAGCGCCGGCTACCGCTGCCAGTACGCGAGTGGTGATGCTTCGTAGCCGGGTGGGGGCAGGGACATCAGCGCGGTCGCCCAGCGGGTCCGGGTGGACGCCGTTTTCGACCTCGCCGCGCGCCTACCGCGTTGTGGAAGCCGCCCGGGACCGGTGACCGTGCCGACAACGGCGTCCTCGGTCTCGCGGACCCCGTGCTTGCGCCGGCCGCGCACGGACGGCTCCAGGCGCTCTCCAGCTCCTGGCGGACCACGCCTTCGAGACCCGCCGCTGTCCAGCTGGTCAGTCACTGGCGCACGGTGGCCGGATCGGTGGTCGACGGGCACAGCGCCCACGGTGCGGTGAGCCGGTGCTCGGCGCAGAGGCGCTCCAGGGCGGCCCTGCGGTGCCGGTACGGCCGGGCCAACGGCAAGTCGAACTCCGGCCGGTCCGGATTGGTCACCGCCCAGAAGGACCCGGCACTGCTCGAGACGGTGACCACGATGGGGTTCGAGGACTTACGCAGCAGGGGAAGTGCTGCCTCCGTCACGCGCACGACTCCCACCGCGTTGGTGTCGAAGGCCCGCAGAGCCGTGGGACCGTCGGTCGCTCCGTCGCCCAGGACGCCCGCGTTGTTCACCAGGACGTCGAGGCGGCCCTCGGCCGAGTCGATCGCCGCCAGCGCGGCTCTCACCGATGCGTCGTCGGTCACGTCGAGCTGCACGAATCGGGCGCCGAGTGCCGCCGCGGCCTTCTCACCTCGCTCGACGTCACGAGCGCCGATGTAGACGACGTGGCCCCACGCCGAGAGCTGTCTGGCTGTCTCGAAGCCGATGCCCTTATTGGCCCCAGTGATCAATGTGATGGTCATGCGTGCCCTCGCGGGTTGTCCGGCCCGAGTGGGCCGTGGGTGATGTCCGGACTGTTCTTCGGGGTACGGGTGCTGATTGCGGGGGTCAGCCGGTCAGCTGCCGGAGGAGTTCACCGGCGTCGTGCAGGGCGGTCATATGCACGAACCGTCCGTTGCGGACCTGAGAGATGGCGTACTCGACGATCGTGAACGAGGCGCCGGTGGGAGCAACACCGAGCCATTCCTTCACCGGAGTACCCGCGTTGACCAGACGCGCGGCCAGACGGTCACCGTCGGACAGCAGTTCCTCGAGTTCCCAGCGGAGGCTCGGAACCGCGTCCACGTCAGCCTTCTGAACCGCGATGAGGTCTTCCCGGGTGGCCGGCTCACCGTTCAGGGTGGTCCGGTCGTCGATGAAGTCGTCCATCGCATCGAACTTGTGGGCGTTGAGCGCCTCGATATAGCGCAGGTAGAACGCGCGCAGATCGCTGTCGGACATGAAGACGACCCTTCCGTGGGGCAGTTCCGGACCGGGACCGCGACCACATGCGAAGGAGACACGACGCCCTCCACGGCCTCGCCGTGCCGGGCATCGCTGAGGAGGATGTCCGCCGATCAGCCACTACTGATCACTGTGCCTCCCGCCTTTCAGATCTGGTTCAGGCCGCCGTCGACGTACAGGCTCGAACCGGTGATGAAGCTGCTCTGCCCGCAGGCGAGGAAGATCACGGCGGCGGCGATCTCCTCCGGCCGCCCGAGCCGGCCCAGCGGCACACGCGTCGCCAGATGCTGCTTGAACCGCTCCGGGTCGGGGGTGAGCCCCGACAGTGCGGTAGGCGTGGACGACGTCCCGCAGGCCCCGCTCGCTTCCCGCGGCCCAGGCGCGTGCCTGCCGGGTCATCTGCCGGAACCGGCCCGTGCGTGCGAGCCGGTGCAGGTGGAAGGGGTTGGCGTCCGCGATCGGATCGGCCTCGCAGCCGGTCAAGAGGGTGTCACAGCCCCGTTCCGCCGCCGCGGCGTGGAGCCGGCTCCAGAGCGGGGCGCGGAAGGCGTGCGCGTGGGGCTCGTCCGAGTCTCCCGCGTGGTGCGGGAAGTCGTCGAAGTCGGCCACGTCGTCGGCGTCGACGATCACCGGGCGGGCCGCGGGGGTCTGCCGGCGGATCTCCTCCAGCGCGAGGTCGAGGTACGGCTGCTCCGCGGCCGGCTCTCCGCGGGAGAAGCGCCCGGCGAGCAGGATCAGCTCCTCGGGGCCGCCGTGTCCCGCGGCGAGGAGACGTGCGGCGAGCAGCGCGACGCCGGTGGAGTCGGTGCCGCCTGAGACATGGCAGGCCGTCGTCGTGCCCATACGGCGTCCGACGGCGTTCTCCAGCGCCAGGCGCAACTGCCGCGCGGCCTCATCGAGGCGGGATTCCTCGGCCGTGGACGTAAGCGGGTCGGTGGCGGGACGGGCGCGTCGCGGCGTACGACCGCGCAGTTGTCCGGTGCGGGAGAGCTCCACCACCTCGCCGCCGAGGACACGGTGCACCCCGGCGAACGGGGTGCGGTCCGTGTGGGGTTGTGCCAGGTTGCCCCTGAGGTACCGGCAGAAGTAGCGGGTGTGGAGCTGTGTGGCACTGCCCAGGCTGCGGGCGGAGGTGCTCACGTCGAGATCTGCGGGGCGGTTCCCGGACGGCCGAAGGCGTCGAGCAGGCCGTGGGCACCCGCCACCCGGTCGCGGGTCGAGCCGACCCAGCCGACGACGGCCGCGGTGCCGGCCGGTGAGGAGACCGTCGTCACGAGTCCTTGACGTGCCAGGGCGGCGGTGGTGCGGAGCCTCGGGGCGCCGTCGGCCCAGTCAAGGCGAAGTTTCTCCATGTCACGGTCCCCCGCGGCCGATCGACAGCACGGGGGTGAAGGCGTGCCCTCGCGGATCGGCGTCGGGGATGCACAGTCCGCCCGAGGACGTCCAGGCGCGCAGGGCGAAAGGGTGCTCGCGCACACCGACGTGGAGTACGGCCTGGCGGCCGCACCGCCGCAGCAGGACGAAGGCCGTCACCGCCTCGGACTTGCAGTCGCCGTTGACCAGCCAGCTGCTGCGGCTGTGCGACCGCACCGCTCGCTTCAGCCGTCCGACCTCCACCGCCAAGGGGAGGTCCGCGCGGGCGTATTCCGGGGCAACCAGGGACAGCAGCCGAACAGCACGTCCGAATCCCACGCTCCGGATCAGCAGGTGCACTCCTCGCAACCAAAGCCCGACGGCGGCGTCCGCGTGCCTCTTCCGGCGGTCCGTCGCGCACCCGGCCCGCAGGAGAGCGGTGACGAGCTCGGCGCGTTCCTCCGGGCTCCCCCCGGTGAACTTTTGGAGGTCCGCCGCTGTCATCCCGAGAAAACGCGTCCGTTTCCAGTCCGCGATCAGTGCTCCGTCGGACATCCCGGTGACATGGCAGTGCGGTGACAGGATCCTTGCCATGGCTGCCATGGCGTCGGCGTCCTCTGCCACCGCACATCCTCTCAGGTATTCCACTGCGCAAGGTGTCAGGACAGGTAACCGTGGCCGTCGTAGAGTCCGCCGCTGAAGCCCCGGATCAGACGGCCGTTGCCGAGAAGGACCAGCCGGTGCGGCTTACGACGCCGCAGCAATCCGGAGAAACATCGCCCACCTCCAGAACCAGGCAGGACAGGACCGATCAACTCCAGGCTACTCCGCCCGGAATGCCCCGCAACCGGACTGCCGCGCCGATCGGGCCGGCCTTCCATGACCGCCCGCCGTACAAGGTCGGTCAACGTCAAAGAGCCGTACACGTCAGCGGCTTGTGCACAGCCATCGCCGCCCAGGTCGCGACCGGCCGGTTCGCGGAGCACGATGGAAGCACAGGGATTCCGCCCCGCGAGCCGGCGGCCGGCCCGTGAGGCCGAGCCAAGGAGGTCAGCCATGGGCCACCCCGAACCTCGGCCGGGCGGCATCGAATCGGAGAACCATCCGTGGAAGATCCGCCTCGTCGAGCACCCGAAACGCTTTGAATCGTCACATTTCCGGGCCGCCAAAGAGACAGCCCACAAGATCCTCCACGCCATGGACGATGCCGACCTGCCATACGGACCGAGGCCCGTGGACGACAAGGGGGTGAAGAATTCCGAGCGCTGGGAGATGCACCACGGCGGCAGTCTGTGGGTCAAGGGATCCCGCGGGTGGTGCATGTACCGCGCCCGGGTCGGCATCGAGTGGAGCATGCAGTTCTGCGCGGACCCCGAGAAGGTGGACCGGCTCCGGCAGGACGCCGCCGAACTGGTCGACGCCTTCCCGCTCACGCTGCCCGCGCTGGCGGAATTCGGCTACAAGCGCGCCGAAGACCTGTTGCGTACGCCGATCAAGGACGCCGACGGCGTCGAGGCGTGGACCGACTCCCTGTTCAATGCGTGCGTGCCCCTGAGCCACGCCAACCACCAGGGCATTCTTCCGAGCGTGGCCGGTGAACACCACTATCCCTGGCCTGTGAAGGGGGCGGACTTCGTCCGGTACGACGACTTCCAGCTCTGGGTGACCCTGCCCGACGGCACCCACGGCGCCGTCGCTCCGGTGGACCGCCGCGGCTCCGGTGACGGGCACGTCCGCCTGGCCTTCGTCCCGGAGGGAAGTGCCGCCGCCCCCACGATCGCCGAGGCCCAGGACCGGGGGCTCATGGCCGTCCTGCCGGCGAACAGCGATGTGGCCCTGCAGGCCTTCGCCCAGCAGATCGCCCCCGGCCGGCGCACCGCGGCCGGCCCGCTGTCCTCCCGCGCACCACGGCGCACCGGCCGGAGCTCCGGCTAGCGGGGGTCCCGGTCAGTCGCCGGGCTAACGCCGATCTTCCAGGCCGCGCGATGCCGGGCGCGGATGCTCCGGCAGGGCACCGTCGACCCCGGTTCCACTCGATCAGGGTGTCCTGACGGCTCCTGCCGTACGATGCCTCGCCAAGACCGCGCGGGAGAGGTTCTTGGTCCCCCTCGTGCTGGCTGCCCTCTTGGCGGCGTCCGACGCCCACGGCCGTGTCCTCATCCTCGACGAGCGCGGCGATTGGCTTGGCGCGGAGCCGGTGTGAGGCTATCGCCGCCTTGCGGGGCGCCGCGCAAGAACACGGCATGACGGCTCACCACGGTTCCAACGGCGGTGCTCTCCGGCGCGGTTGGAATGCGCCGCCTCGCGGGCTACGTCGTCCGCCGACCTCGGCAGGCGACCCAGCGGTGGGCGACGCAGGACCCTCCTGCGGCCCTGGCACCGACCACGACCACCCGGGCCCGCTGCCCGACCGGGACTACGCCGAACTGGTCGGCCGCGCCGGCGGACTGCTGCTCGACATCACCGGCTGGGCAGCCGACGAGATCCAGACCGGTGTCGCGCTGATGACCGAGCCCGGGCAGTTCGGCGTAGTCCCGGTCGGGCCCCGTACGACCCGCGCCCCGGTGAGCGGAACCCGCTGGGACTGGTCAGGCGACACTCCCTGACGCCCCGGGGCCGACTGGCCCAGCGGACCGGCCCGGGGCACGCTGGAAGGCGTGACCAGCGCGCCGATCGTCGTGCAGCCCTCGCTCTCGGGCGGCCGGTAGAGTCACCGTGCACAGCAGCGGCCGGGACGAAATCCTCGGCACCGCCTACAGCGACCACGACCTGGTCGTGTTCCTCGAGGGCGCCGGCGTTGCCGAACCCGAGGCCATCTTGGACGACCCGCAGTCGGTGGAGTGCCGCGGTGGCCACGCTCACGAGTTCCACGCCGCCTGACGTTCGAGAGAGGCGGGGGGGCTGGGCGCAGCCGGTGCACCCGGCGCCCGCCGCCGGTCAGCCGATCAGCTTGTGCAGCACGGGAACGCTGCCTCCAGCCGCCACCAGGCCCGTCGCGACGGCCGCCGCGGGCACGGACTTGTCGTGGAGGAACATGATGCCGCCCATGACGAGGCCGATGATGACGGCCGCCAGAAACACCACGGTGGCGTGCACCGACAGCAGCGGGGCCTCCGACGGCAGCCGTGTGCTGGGCGGGCCGGGCGGTTCGGGTCGGGCGGGTACGGGGGAGTGCGGGTGAGGGTCCCGAGCCATCGGGAGTCTCCTATGAGGCGGAGGAACAGAGAAGCCCCGCAGGGACGCTCTCAGGCAGAGAGCAGCAGAACCACCGAGCGCGAGGCGCACACCACCCCCCACGCGGACGACACCACCACTGGTGTCCGCTGTGCCCGAGCCCAGGGTGGTGTGTTCAGCGTAGCGGCGACCGGCGCGGGTGTTGCCCTGGGTGCCTGGCGGGTGGTCATCGGTACTGCCCCGTAGTGAGTTCGGCTGAGCGAGCGGGACAGTGAGAGGACTCAGGCGAACGCCAGTAAGGGAGGCGGAGACCTACCGTCTACTTGTGCCCTCCCCGGGAGCGGTGGGCGATCCAGTCCGGATCGCGTACGGGCGCCGGCGCCCGCGTCTCGGTATTCGGGGCGCGCATGATGCGCAAGCTGGTGCGCGGCGCGGTGACGACGTGGACCAGGACGACGACGGCCTGGCGGCCGGAGCCGCCCCGTACCCACGTCCCGGTGAAGTGGACCTGATCGGCCGCCCAGTCACCCGCCCGCTGCCACGGGCGCAGCCGCCCGAGCAGATAGCCGGCCGCGAGCGTGATGACCGCGGTGAAGACGAAGGCCGTCACGACACCGCATCCCGATCGCGGACAGCTGCTCCATCCGCTCGGGCGTCAGCGTCGCGGCCCTGCTCCGCTGATTCCCGATCCAGGCACCCAGCTTGTGCTCCCGCTCCTCCTGGTCCTCGCCGACGATCCGCTCGACGTGCTTCCTCGGGACCTGAAGGTGGCCCTCGCGCTCGTAGAACTGCTTGGCGGCCTCGTAGTTCATCGCCCACTTGTCGGCCTGCGTGCGGCGCGGGGGCGGCTTCTCGTCCTCGGTCGCGGGCTCGATCCCGAGGACCTGCTCGCACATCCACTGCTGCACGGTCGTGAGTTGATCCCACCCGAGCCGCACTGACTGCACCCACCGCCCCAGATTCTCGCCCTGGCGCAGGACCTCGCCCGTCGCGGTGGGCAGCGCTTCGCCGGAGTCCAGGTGCATCCGTGCCAGGTGGAAGCACCGTTGCCACGTCACCGGCCGACTCGGGCACCAGGACGCGCCGATCTCCTCCAGCTGCTCACGCCGCTCGTCCGACAGCGCCCCGGCCGACGACTCCACCGGTAGCCCCTCAGCACGCCGTCGCTCGATCTCGGCATTGCCGTCCGTGGCGATCCCGGCGGCGAACTCCCCAAGGGGCCGTCGGCGGTGGAGCGTCTTGTGGTCGCCGCACAGCCAGTCCGCCCAGATCGTGGCCGGGTACAGCTCAGGGTCGCTGGCGTGCAGCTGCGCGGCGACGTCGGGGAGGCCGGCCGCGACCGCTTCGGCCTCATTCACACCATGTGGTGGAAGACCCAGCGTGCGGCGGCAACCCTCCTCGGCCGATGCCTTCACCAGGGCGGTGTGCAGGGCCAGGGCGCGGCGGTAGGCATCTGGTTGAAGAACGCGCCGGCCGCCGCCCGCCGCTGCCGGGCCAGCCACTTCCCGAGGTCCATGCCGTGGACCGTGAACCCGGGCAGGACCTTCGCCTGGCCCTCTTCGTCGGCCACCAGCTCACGCAGCGCGGCAGAGTGCCGCTGCCACTCCGCAAGCCATTTCGGGTGCCAGTCCTCGTCCACGGCCTCCAGCGCCGTCTTCCACTCGGGGTGGCTCTCCAGCGCACCAGGGCGGCGCAGGTTGTACAGCCACTGCCACACCGGCCGGTCCGGCATCGTCGCGGACCGGCACGCGCCCCGGGCGGGCTCGGTGGCCCGCCCGGGGCGCGTGCCGCGCGTCAGCAGTAGAGGTTGGCGCCCGCGGAGGTGCCCAGGATCTGCACGAACCGCTGATAGGCGTCCACGCGGCTCTGCACCTGCGCGGGGTTCTTGCCGTCGCACTCCAGGGAGCCGTTGATGCTGCGGATGGTCTGGCCGAATCCGGCACCGTTGACCATCGCGTTGTGCGGAGTCATCGAGCCCGGTCCCGTCTGGGTGTTCCAGTACCAGAGCCCCGTCTTCCAGGCGACCGAAGCGTCGGTCTGCACCAGGTTCGGGTTGTGGAGCAGGTCGATGCCGAGCGCGTCGCCCGCGGCCTTGTAGTTGAAGTTCCAGCTGAGCTGGATGGGCCCGCGCCCGTAGTATGCGGACTGACCGGCCGGGCAGCCGTACGGCTGGCTCCAGTCGCAGTAGTGCGGGTAGTTGGCGGTGTTCTGCTCCACCACGTAGACCAGGCCGCCGGTCTCGTGACTGACGTTGGCGAGGAAGGCCGCGGCCTCCTGCTTCTTGACGGTGTCGCTGCCGGTGTTCGCGAAGCCCGGGTAGGCGCTGAGCGCGGCCTTGAGACCGCTGTAGGTGTAGAAGGAGTTCCGGTTGGGGAACATCTGGTTGAACTGCGCCTCGCTCACGACGAAGCTGCCGGAGGGGTTGGTCGGGCCACTGTCGCAGGCGTACGGGTCCCAGTACCAGGTGCTGATGGTGGGGTCGTAACCCGGGTTGTCGTGTTCGGCGATGTACGTCTTGCCGTCGGTGTAGCGGACGATGTCCCCGGTGACGTAGGCCTTGCCAGCCGTCCAGCTCGGGTAGCTGGAGCAGGACGCGGCAGAGGCGCCGGTGGCCGGCAGCAGCGCCGGAGCGGTGGCTCCGATCACGATCGCGGCCATGAGTGCGGACAGGCGGCGCTTCGACATTGAGCAACTCCTTTGCCGGGCCAGGCTGCACCGGGGGCGAGGCAGTGCCTTGCGTACGCCGTCCCAGTGGGCGGTCATGCCTTCCGGGCGCCTGGGCGGGGGGTGTGGGAGCCATGTTCGACGACTTGGTGTGTTCCGGTCAAGGTATAGACCAATACTGCTGACAACGTTGGCGGGGAAAGATCGATCGCGCCGGTACGGGCGAGGCATCCCGACGCTCGGGCCTAGACACGCCATTGGCCGCAAACCGAAGCAACGCACGGACTCCGCAGACCCGCTGACGCCGGGTCTGTACCGGCCGGGACCGGTCCCCAGCGGACCGGTCCCGTCGCATACCCCCTGGCTGCCAGCCGCGGAGCGCCCAGCGGGCGAACGAGCGGCCGCTGATCTTGCGGCTACCGGTCGGGCGGCGACCCGGCGGATCTCGGCGGGCATCGCCTCGACGCGGAAGGTCCGGCGCCGCCCGTGCCGGCCTCGCGCACTCCGAGGTCCAGGCCGGGCCGTAGCGGGATGAAGCGCCCAGGGGACATCGTCCTGGATTCCTCCCGGATTGGCTGAGGCGGGTGGGTTTGGTGGTGGCCGCCGGGGCGGGCCTCACGGGGCTGCCGGGCCGGAGGTGAAGGACGCGACCATCTGCTCCAGGCCCCGCTCGCCGACCATTGTGTCCAGGTTGGCGGCGGACTCGGCGGCGGACGCCTCGCTGCGCGGGAAGAGGGCCTCCTCGTACGCGGCCAGAGCGGCTTCGGTGTCGCCGGGATGTGCGGCGATGGCCAGGGCGAGTTCGGCGCTGTCGAACATGGCGAGGTTGGCGCCCTCCCCGGCGAAGGGGGACATCAGGTGGGCGGCGTCACCGAGCAGCGTCACACCCGCGACACGGTCCAGCCGTGCCCCACCGGCAGGGCGTTGGGGGACGGGTGTGTGGACCGCTCCAGCAGGGCCTGGCACCAGTTGACGAGTCCGCTGATCCCCACTACGGATGGCAGGAGCGGACCTGGCATCCGGGCGGCCCCGGCGCGTTAGGGTTGGGTCATGGCTTCCGGAGTTGGGGACGAGAAGGTAGGCCGCGGAACGGGCGAAGGGCGAGCCGGCGAGCCGGCCGGCACTGGCTCAGCCTGCGCGGCACAGCCGTTGGATCCCCAAATCGTTGCTGCCGTCGCCGCCGGGTCCGCCGACGGCGAGGCCGTCCGCGTCGACAGCTGGATCTGGGCCGTCCGCCTCATCAAGACCCGGTCCCTCGGCGCCGCCGCCTGCCGGGGCGGGCACGTTCACGTGAACGGAAAGCGGGTGAAGCCCGCCCGCTGCCTGCGCGTGGGTGACAAGGTACGGCTGCGACATGGGGACCGGGAACTCGTCGTGATCGTCAAGCACCTGATCAGCAAGCGGGTCGGAGCGACCGTGGCCGCCCAGTGCTACATCGACAAGTCCCCACCGCCTCCGGCCCGGGACGCCGTCGCCCCCGCCGGCCTGCGTGACCGGGGGACCGGACGCCCCACCAAGCGGGACCGGCGCGAGCTGGACCGCCTCCGTGGTCTTGCGGCGGGCAGCCCCACTTTCTTCGCCTTCTCCGCCGGACCGAGCGGTCCCGACAGTGCCGGGGGTGCGAAGGGCTCCGATGGGCGCCGTGGCACCAGCGACCCGAACGGGCGTCGACGGTGACGGACAACTCGGCGGGAGCGTGCCGGCGACGTCGGTGACCGTGATGGGCGATTCGACGGTGGGCGCATCGCTTCATCCAGCAGGATCGGCGTACCAGTAGGCACCAGACGCCGGGTGAACAGAGCTGACATCTCTGTGAGCGGGCGGAGCTACAGGGCTGCTCACCCCTGCGGGCGGGCGAATACGCAACCCTCGAATACCCACACTTCGCCAATGCCTCGACCCCGGCGACGACCCGGCAAAGCTCATCCCCCACGTCCCGCGCGCCGTCCACACGCACGCCGTGATCCTGAGCCACCAGCACCCTTGTGCATAGGCGGTCAGTGACCAGCTCGCCGAAGTGGCCGAAGAAGCTGGCTTGACCTTCAAGTCGGGTCGAAGGTTTACGGTCGGGGCATGACGAGCTACCGCATCTCGCAGCTGGCCGAGCGCTCTGGCGTACCGGCGACAACGCTGCGCTTCTACGAGGACGCCGGGCTGCTGCCTGCTGACCGGACACCGTCCGGGTATCGGGTGTACGGCGAGGATGCGGTGGAGCGTCTGGTGTTCATCTCCTCGGCCAAGCTGTTGGGCCTGGCCCTGGAGGAGATCCGGGAGCTGCTGGAGGTTCGCGAGGAAGGGGTGTGCGCGTCCGTTCGGACGCGGATGCTGGCGCTGGTCGTCGACCGGATCTCGGAGACGGACGGTCGGATCGCTGAGCTGCGCGCGTTCTCCGCCCACCTGGCCAGTGTCCATGCCGAGCTGTCGGGCCCGGCGCCCGCAGGGGCGTGCGGTCCCGACTGCGGATGCGCCATGACCAGCACACCGGCGGCCGGGCCCGTGCCGATCACGCTGTCGCCGACCCGTCAGGGGCAGGCCAGCGAGCCGTGGCGGGACACACCGGTGGCCTGCACGCTTGGCGGAGCCGAGCTGGGTGAGCGCACCGGGCAGTGGCAGCAGCTGGTCGGCAAGGCCGAGCAGCGCGAGGAGATCGACGACGGCGTACGCCTGTCCTTCCCCACCGGCGCCGAGCTCGCCGGTGAGGTCGCGGCCCTCGCCGCGGCGGAGCAGGGCTGCTGCGCGTTCTTCGACTTCACCCTGCACCTGACCCCGACCGCTCTCCAGCTGGAGGTGCGGGCGCCCGAGTCCGCCGCCGGGCTGCTGGCCGACCTCTTCGGAGCGACCGCATGACCACTTCGTCCCCCGATTCCCGTCCGTCCCGGCCCTGGGGTGCTCTCGGAGCCGGCGCTGCCGCGCTCGCCGCTTGCGCGGTGTGCTGCGCGGGCCCGTTCCTGGCCGTCCTCGGTGGCATCGGTGTCACTTCCGCGATCGGAGCTCTGTGGGTGCCCGTCCTGGCGGTGCTGGCCGTCGCTGCCGGATTCGCAGCCCTGGTGGTGCGGCGGCGCCGGACGGCTTCCTGCCGTACGGTCCCGGCGAGGGCCGACCTCGGCATGCCGACCGTCGGCCTGCCCCCGGACACGGACGGCAGCAAGGCTGCTCACTGAGCGGGGAGCCCCGGATCAGGTCGAGCGCGAGGGCCTGTGAGGATGGAACGCGCGGCCGCCACGTCCTGCTCGAATCCGGTGGCCGGCCGGTCCGCCGCGCTGGCGCGGGATTGGCTGACCGCACCGATCGAGGCCTGACCCCGAATGTGCCGACGTCCTGGCGCTGCTGTGCGAGCGGATCGGCGAGCCCTTCGAGCACGGCCTCGCCGTCCCTCGCTACGCGACGCCCGGGGACCGCCGAGCCCTGCATGGCACCGTCCTCTGACCGCCGCCCACAGAAACCCGGCTCCTGCTATGAGTCACACACCCTGTCTTCCCGCGCGGGCAGGGTGTGCTGTGAGCCTGTCAGGTGTGAGGCGAGGGCCTGCGGCGTGGATGTGGTGCTGCTCCTGGTGGTGGTCGTCGGATGGCAGCAGGCGATGTCGTTGCTGTAGGGCAGCATTCACATGGGGCCGCCTAAGGGCTGTCCCATCATCCCCGGTGGATCAGCGCGCGGCGTCAGATGCGGTGCATCGCAAGGCGGAGGGTCGTCCTCATACCGGGCGTATTCAGGCGATCCGACAGCGTGGCGAGGTGCCGTGGCTGTCGTCGCGCGCCCTCCGGCGATGTCCCCTCCCCGCGCGGCCGCCGTCGCCCCGGTCCCCTCCGCCGCCCGGCCCCGCTCGCCGTGCCGGTTCGTGACCGCCGCCCTACGCTCGGGGCATGCGACGCCACCCGATGCACATGTCTGCCGAGGCCCAGGACGCTCTGCGCACCGCGCTGGAGGAACTCCGCGCGGAGCTGAAGGTCCCCCTGAGCTTCCCCAAGCGCGTACTCAAAGCGGCCGACAAGGCCGCGGGTGAGGCGCGCTTGCCCGACAAGGATGCCACCCACCTGCCGTTCTTCACGATCGATCCGCCGACCTCGAAGGACCTCGACCAGGCCATGCACCTGGAACGGCGACCCGGTGGCGGCTACCGCGTGTACTACGCCATCGCGGACGTGGCGACCTTCGTCAGGGCGGGCAGCCCTCTGGACATCGAGGCGCACGACAGGATCGAAACGCTGTACTTCCCCGACCTCAAGGTGCCCCTGCACCCACCCGCCCTCTCCGAGGACGCGGCCAGCCTGCTGCCGAACAAGGACCGCCCCGCCCTGTTGTGGCAGCACGACCTCGACGCCCATGGCAATCTGACCGACTCGTCCGTGAGCCGGGCCATGATTCGAAGTCGGGCCCAGCTCGACTACGCCGGCGCCCAGCAGGCCATCGAGAACGGCACGGCGGAGGAGTCCCTCGCCCTGCTGCGAGAGATCGGCGAGCTGCGGGAGGCCGTCGAAATCGCGCGCGGTGGCATCTCGGTGAATCTGCCGGACCAGGAGGTCACCCTCGAGGACGGATCGTTCCGGCTGCGCTACGTGGCGACGCTGCCGGTCGAGGGCTGGAACGAGCAGATCTCCCTCATGACCGGGATGTCCGCCGCCCAGATCATGCTCGACACGGGTACCGGCATCCTGCGGACCCAGAAGGAGCAGGCCGATCAGAACGTGATCAAGCGCCTGCACGACATCGCGAAGGCCTTGGGCATCGTCTGGCGGCCCGGCATCTCGTACGCCACGCTGGTCCGCAAGCTCGATCCCCAGAACCAGCAGCACATGGCCTTCCTCATCGAGGCCACGAGCACGATGCTCAAGGCGGAGTACACCGTCTTCCGCGACAACCAGAAGCCGGCGTACACGATGCACGCAGCGATCGCGGCCCCGTACACCCATTGCACGGCTCCGCTGCGGCGCCTGGTCGATCGGTACACCGGTGAGCTGTGCGTGATGGCGTGTGCGGACAAGGCCCCGCCGAACTGGGTGCTCGACGCCCTGTCCTGCCTCCCGTGCGACACGGCACGGGGGAAGGGCGGCCTGGCGGACCGGCAGACCGTGGAGCTGGCCGAGGCCGCGGTGCTCAAGGACCGCGTGGGCGAGGTGTTCGACGCCGCGGTCATCGACACCGACGCGGAGCGCGGCAGGCCGCGCGAGGGCAAAGTGTTCCTGGCCGACCCCGCCGTGCTGGCCAAGGTCGTCTCGACCAACGGCCTGGATCTCCAGCTCGGATCCAGCATCAGGGCCAGGCTCAAGCAGGCGGACCCCGCCGCGGACGAGGACAAAGTCCTCTTCACCGTGCCCTGAGGGGTGTCCCGTAAAGATCTTGGAGCCGCCTCGGGCATAGCGGGCCATCGTGTCACCTGCGACCTATCCGGCGAGGGCGAGGTTGTGCATCCGGGCGATGCCGAGCATGGCGTGGTGGACGCCATCGCTTTTGAGGCGGCAGTCGCGGAGGATCTTCCAGGTCTTTATGCAGGCGAAGACGTGCTCGACACGGGCTCGGACCCTTTTGTGGGTCCTGTTGTGGTCTTCTTTCCAGGCTGGGAGTTCGGTCTGGCCGCGGTCGCGACGGTGCGGGATGACGAGTCCGGTTCCCGGGTAGCCGCCGTCGGCGATCGTGAAGGTCTTGCCGACGGCAGCCTTGGCACCGGACTCCTCCCATGCCTTGCAGTCGTTGCGGTTCCCGGCGAGCGGTCGGCCGACCACGACGACCAGGCGGGTGTCTGCGTCGATGACGACCTGATGGTTGGTGGAATACCGGTAGTCCTTCGATCGCCCGGCGATGGTGTGGTCGCGGGTGGGGATCAGGGTGCCGTCCACGATGAGAACGGTGTCCTTGGCGAATCGCTTGTGGGGACGGAGCGCGAGCAGGGGGCCGAGGTGGTTGACGACTCGGCCAGCCGTGGACTTCGAGACGCCAAACAGCGGAGCGAGCTGCCTCAACGTCAGATCGGTAGGCCAATAGGCCGTGACCAGCAACACCCGGTCCTCCGGCGGCAGGCTCCACGGCCGGCCTCGGTGGACCACCCTTCGTCGACTTCGGCGACGCCCTGCTCCAAGAACGCCCTGATGGAGTCCACTGGAAGACCGGACCGTCGGTGAACTACGCCAACGGCCGTCCTTTCGCCTGGGTGGACGACGAGCAGAGCGAGCTGGATCAGACGTACATGACCGCCCGCCACCAAGGGCTCCTGCACCACGTCAACCCCCGGACCGGCCTACGGGAGAACGACTTCCGCGCACTCGCCGACTTCGCCCACTCCCTGGCCACCTCACGAACCACCGGCTGAGCACCTCGCCGGCTCTTCGAGCTGCTCCATACTCGGAGCCAAGATCTTTGCGGGACAGTCCTTAGCGCAAGGCCGCTGCGCAGGTCGGCGACTGGCCCCGGGGCGGTGCAGCAGGCGGCGCCGGTTTGTTCTGCCCGCCGTCGCCCTCACTGCCGCCGTCTCCGCTCCCGTCCAGTCGGCCATCTGATGAGGCCACCAGACGCTGACGTGTCGGGACGCGCCTGACACCAGGAAGTCCGGTGCTGCACTCGCTACAACCCGAAGGTGTCCCATGCAGGCAGTCGGCCGGGGCCACCGTCTGACGTTACGTCACTGAGGCGGCCGCATACTGATCCGGTGAAAGGGTTGGCCGACGGGATCGTTCTACGGGGCTGCGGGCCAATGCACCGCACATCTGGCATGACTACGACAGAGTGGAGACGCGCCCACCGATGGCCTCATATACCTTCCCGCGTTCGGCATACCGGGCGAGTGCCGCGTTACCGGCACAGTTGTCCGATGATCCGGGGCTTCAGAGACCGCGTGTCCGCTCCGTCGCCTTTTGCGTGATCCAGGCCCTGTTGGTCGCGCTTCTGGTGGCGCCGTTCACCGTCCTGGCCGTCGGCCGGGCCCATGCGGCGCCTCTCGATCAGACTCCCTTCCTCACCTGGAACATGCAGGGAGCGACCTCGCAGGGCAGGAGCCTTTGGACGGATTACCTTCCGCGCATCCTTACCGGTGCCCGGTCCGAGGTCGTCATGCTCCAGGAGGCGGGCGCGGATGTGCCCAACGGCGCCGATCTGCTGCCCAATCCGCCGGGCACCGAGAACGACCAACTGGTCACCTACGCCCGATGGCGCACGAGCCAACGGCCGTCGGACTGGTACATGGTCTTCCTCCAAACCCATGACCCGCTGATGCCGGGCGGCCGGGTGAACACCATCGTGATGTCGAGAACCCCGGTCGACGCGGCCATGGTAGTGGCCAACCCGCACGGCGGAGCCTACGGCCGGCCCGCCATCGGCATCCGACTGGGCGATGACTGGTACTTCAGCTTCCACGCGCTCAGCGGCGGCGGCGGCGACGCCATCGGCATGCTCGCCCGCATCGGGGAAGCCGTCGAGGGCGATGACCCGCGTCGCAACTGGACGGTGGGCGCGGACTTCAACACCAGCCCCAACACCCTGGTCGGCCGCATGTACCAGGACGTCATCACGACGCCGGACGGCCGCACGCCCCGCATCCTGGCCAGCGGCCGGCCCACCCACCGCAGCCCGGACGGGGAGCAACGGGAACTCGACTTCGCCGTCACGAGCACCGGTCGCGGCAGCTTCGAGGCGAGGGTGCAGCCCAACCAGGGCGGCTCCGATCATGATCCGGTGCACTTGGTCCCCCAGACCGGCCGACAGGACGCCGACCGGACGCATTTGGCCACGATGCCGGTCGGTGGATACGCGATCGACGGCCACAACGTGGCGCAGAATCCTTTCGACTACGCGGGCATGCGCGGCCCACTGGACCGGTGTGTGGTGCAGTCCTACAGGGACGGGTGCACCCAGTTCTGGTCCCGGCCGGCCGGTCCGGCGAAGGCCGCGGTAGCTGCCGGTTCGACGAGGGCGGTGGCGGCGGCGAACGCGGACACTCCCACCTTCGACTATGTCGGCGCCCTGAGCAGGGGGAACGTCGCGGACGACGACAACCAGGAAGAAGCATTCCCCGGCGCAGGTGTCGACGAACTGCGCCGGCACCTGGACGGTGATCTGCGCACGTACAAGCCCAACGTCGTCCTGCTGCAGGTGGACGTCGCCAACGACCTGGAGAAGAGGAACGGGCCGACGGCCGGCCAGGAGGCGGACCAGCTGCGCAAGCTGCTCGACCGGGTCTACATCGTCCTGCCCAACACGACCGTGCTGGTGGGTGACCCGGTCCCGTCCGGGACAACAGCCGTCCGGGAGGAGATGTACACCGGAACCGACTCCTACATGTCGAGGGCGAGCGCGGTCATCGCCTCCCAGCTTCAAGGGGGGCACCGGATCCGGCAGGTCCCGCTCGACTTCGGGCGCGACGCCGGCCAGGTGGACACCGGGGAGTCCGCCGACGGGGTGCCCAACGCGGACGGCTACAAAACCATGACCAACGGCTACGCGGCCGAGCTGACCAAGCTGTGGCAGGACGGCACCATCGTCGATCCCGACGCCGTCGTGATGAACCCCGCCGACATGGTGGTGGACGGCAGCGGCGTCCACGGGACAGATCCCTCGGACGGGAACACGAGCGGCCCGCCCCAGCGGGTGATGGTGGTCGGTGACTCGATCAGTAACGGCTTCGAGGGCGACCACACCTGGCGCTACCGCTTGTGGCAGTGGGCCCGCACGCAGAACTGGAAGGCCGAGTTCGTCGGGCCGCTGCACGGAACCGTGGCTCCCGACGAACCCAAGGCACCCCAGCCGCCTCCTCCCTACGACGGCAAGCCGCCGTCGGAACCCCAGCCCGCGACCTCGGACGGCGCCTACGCGCGGGACGTCAGTCCCGCCTTCCTCAAGAGCGGCGCCGAGCACTACGCGATGTGGGGCCGCCGGCTGGAACAGGACGTCCCCACCATCACCTCGGTCATGGAAGACCTGAAGGCCGAGCGGCAGCTCCCGGACACACTGCTGGTCGAACTGGGCTTCAACGACATCGGGTGGACCGGCGCCGGCGCCGACCTGACCGGAACGATGAAGGAGTTCATCGACAACGCCCGCAAGGCCAATCCCGACATACGGCTGGTCCTTGCCAACGTGCCCCAGCGCACCACCCTGGGCAGCGCCAACCCGCAACTCGGAGAGCGCACCCGCGCCTACAACGCCGCGCTCGCCGACAAGGTGAAGGAGTGGAGCACCGACGCCTCGCCGGTGGCCCTCGCCGATCTCGACAAGGCCATGGGCTGCGACCCTTCCGCCACCTCCTGCGACACCACCTACGACGGACTGCACCCCAACAACCTCGGGGAGTACCGCATCGCGCGCGCCTTCGCATCGACCCTGCACGACGAGTTCCGCATCGGCACCGGACCGCCCCCAAACCCTGTTGACGTCGACGCGCGGTTCCTCGCCACCCCGACTGACGTCACCTTCGACGGCACCCAGCAGGGTGTCACCCTCACCTGGGGCAAGGTGTTCGGTGCGCACGGCTACCAGGTGCAGTGGCGCGACACCACCGCGAACCCGAACGGGGAGTGGAACTGGGCCTACCCCGTGACCAACCGGTGGGACATGAGCCGCCAGTACTACGGCCAGATCTACGAGGGACACACCTACGAACTACGGGTCCGCGCGGCCTCCGGGGACACCGTCCTGTCGGACTGGTCGGACACCACCCGCGGCACCGCCCGCCCGACCACACCCGGGTATCCCAGGAACGTAAAGGCCACCGCCGGCAGCAACGGCGGGGTTTTGACCTGGGATCCGCCCACCGGGAAGTACAGTGACGGGATCACCGCCTACGCCGTGTACATGTGGGACAAGTCCGCGCCGCTGGCGATCACCCGGAGCTTCAGCGTCTCCGGAACCTCGGACATCACCATCATCCCGAAGATGCCACCGGGTGAATACGTCGTCATGATCTCGGCATGGAACAAGTCGGGCGAGGGCCCGATCGCCCTCAGCGACACCATCACCTTCGACTAACTGGCTGTTCTCTTTCCGCTCGGGTGGCCGGTCGGGTTCGAACAGCCGTCGCCCTTGCGTTCCTCCTGACGCCGCTGGTAGCGCCAGACTGCCGGCAGGGACAGGGTGTCGGTGTCCATGCCGGGCTCCAGAGGGCCGATGCGCTGTTCGGCTTCCACGCAGCGCGGGTCATCGCGGTACGCCGGCGCCGCGACCGCGTACGCGCGTGTGCGCTGCCGCTCGTTGTGGGTGAGTTCCACCAGCACCTCCCCGATCTCCGGCCCGGGACCCCCGGTAGTCCGACAACCAGTGGCAGGTGCGGTCGCGTACGTCGGGGTCCGGGTCGCGGGCCAGGGTGAGAACGGCGGCCAGGGCCTCCGGGCGCAGCACACCGTCGCCGCCGTCCAGCAGCTCGGGCACCCAGCTGCGCATCCGGGGATCGGGGTGCGTGACATGCGACAGGCCGATGGTGTCGCCCTCGGGGCCGCCGACCCACGTCAGGCCGTGAGGAGGACGCCGAGCACGTCGGTGTCCCGCTTCCGGGCAACCCAGGGGAGGAGGTCGCGGACCGGGTCCTGGAGGACGGGCTCGTGACGCTGAGCGTCCGCGACGAGTGTGCTCAGCAGCACGTCCGCGCCGAAGAGCCGGAGCAGGTACCCGGAAAACCTCAGCCAAGGCCGCGTGGCGATGGTGTCGCCTTGAACCGAGGGGCAATACTCACTCAATAGAACCGATATGGCTGCATTTGGTGAGGTGGGATGCGTGACGCAGGAGGAGATCCGGTGGAGCTGAACCTGACGGGCAAGGTCGCCGTTGTCACGGGAGGCAGCAAGGGCATCGGCCTGGCCGTCACCGAGGCACTCGGCCGTGAGGGCGCGCGCGTGGTTGTCGGCAGCCGCACGGAAACAGCTGAGTTGGCAGCCCTACGTCAGCGGTACGAAGTCACCTTCCACCCCGTCGACCTGGCCGACGCCGCCGGTGCCGACACGCTGGTCCAGACGGCGGCAGACCGGTATGGCCGGATCGACGTGCTGGTCAACAATGTCGGTGCCACCAGCCCGCGTTCCAGCTTCCTCGACATCGATGACGCAGCGTGGCTGCATGCTCTCGACATGACATTCCTGAGCGCGGTGCGTACCAGCCGTGCGTCGTTGCCACTCTTGCTGGCCCACGGCGAAGGGGCGATCGTCAACATCAGCTCGGTCAACGCCCGGCTGCCCTTTCCCATGGTGGTGGACTATTCAGCGGCCAAAGCCGCCCTGAGCAACCTCACCAAAGCCCTGTCGGAGGAGTTCGCTCCCCTTGGCGTCCGCGTCAACGCCGTCGCTCCCGGCCCCGTACGCACCCCGTTCTGGACTGCCCCCGGCGCCTTCGCCGACAGCGTTGCGGCCAGCTCAGGCGGCACGGCACAGGAGGCACTGGATCAGGTCGTGCCCCAGCAGATGGGCATCTCCACCGGACGCATCACCGAACCCCAGGAGGTGGCCGACCTCGTCGTCTTCCTGGCCTCCCCGCGTGCCGGCAATATCACCGGTGCCGAGTACGTCATCGATGGAGGCCAGATCAAGACCACCTGATACCGGCTCGAGCGAACCGAAGCCGGAGGTCAATCCTGTTGGAGCCGAGGGAAGCGCGGCCTTCTTGGAGGACTTGCCCGCCCGCATCATGGAGTCATTGCCGGGGACGAGGCGTTTTCGCATCCTACGGAAGGGCCTGGACGCCGTGAAGCCCCGCCCTGCGCTGCTGCGCAGACGCGGGACAGAAGGTCACCCGCCCCGGCGAGGAGAACATCCCCCAGACCGCTGTCTGCGCCGCTGCACCGGTTCCGACGGTGGTACCCAAGCGTCGCGACGGCCGGTTGCTGCCGCCCCGGATCACCCGGGGTCAGGGGTGCCGGTCATCCCGTCAGGACCCAGGCCCGCTGGCCGTGTCATCGGCCTGGCCACCGCGGTCGAGAGTGCCGCCATCGTGGGCCGAGCCGCACCTTCGCCCGGCTGAAGGGCGCTGTCGACACCCGGCCGTCGCCCGAGCAGCTGGCCTGGGATGCGGCTGCATCGTCCCTGTCCCAGGGCGCGGAGGGGGCGTTTCCATCACCCGTCCCGCTTCGGACCGGTAGGCGTGCCTGTGCGTCCCGGGGCGGCTCCTGGTCCGGAACCGCCCCGGGACCGCCGTACGTGAGGCCTGGTGTAGGTGGTGCCGAGGTCGATGTCCAGCGGCTGTTGCAGACCGCGCGGAGCGCGGCCGGGACGGATGAAGAGCCCAGGATGCACTGCTGGCGGCAGCCAGGATTCCTGTGGCGCCTAGTGGAGCTAAGGCGTACATGCCGCGGACGAACCACGTACAGAAGGCGCCTCTGGCTCAGTCCGCAGCAGCATGCGGTGCGCATCACCGCTGCGTGGCCGCTCGATGTCACCCGCGACCTCGGCGAACCACTCCGGCACGGCCGGCCGCCGTCGAACGGTGGATCAACCGCCCGAGCAGTAGCGTGGCCCGGCCATGCGGACCGCCGAACTCGCCATCGCCTACCAGGCCCGCACTCCCGCGGTGGGTACGGCCGGCCGCGTCCGAGACCGATGGCCTATGTGCCGCGCCCCCTCCCGCCCTGCACCCGCCGCGACGATCAGGCGTGGACGGTAGTCGAATTGAGGCGTCCACCCGAGACCGTTTGCGAGCAACCAGATCACGCGCCGGATCGCGGCCGCAGGCCGGGCCCCGCCTGCTTCCGTAACGGTAGGCAGCCTGCGCATCATCGGCTGGCGGAGTTTCTCACCTCTTCCACGCCCAGCTCGGCATTGTCATCGCTGTCACCGCCGGTCTTCACCACACCGATGGCGAGTATGGGCCCCCGTCCTGCCGAACGACTCCTCGGCCGTTCGGCCGGGTGAGGCAAGAGCGGGAATCACCCGGCATGCCTTCTGGTTGGCAAGGGCGAAAGACGTGATGATCACGGCACAGCCCACCACCGGAGGGATCCCATCCGATGACCACCTCACTGAAGGAGAGCGTCGGCCGGTACGGCGTCTGGAGCGGCGAGCTGCGCTCGGAGGATGCGGACCGGCGCGGTGAACTGAACGAGGCCGCGGCCGAGCTGGAGGAACTCGGGTACGGCGCCGTCTGGCTGGGCGGCAACAGCACCGTGGACCACGCAGCCCCGCTCATCGGGGCGACCCGGCGCATCACGGTCGGCACCAGCATCCAGAGCGTGTGGCAGCAGGACAGCGCCACGACGGCGGCCGGTTTCGCCGAGATCGAGACGGCCCATCCCGGCCGCTTCGTGCTGGGGCTCGGCGTCAGCCACGGCCCGCTGGTGAAAAACTACCAGCGCCCGTACACGGCGATGACCGACTACCTCGACGAGCTCGACACAGCGGGCGTACCCGCCGGCCGCCGGGTGCTGGCCGCGCTGGGTCCCAGGATGCTGGCCCTGTCCGGCGACCGCGCGGCCGGCGCGGTCCCGTACCTGGTCACGCCCGAACACACCGCCCGGGCCCGCGAGATCCTGGGCGAAGGGCCGCTGCTCGCACCGGAGTTCAAGGTGGTCCTGGAGACCGACCCGGCCCGCGCCCGGGAGACGGCCCGCGCCTACCTGGCCCGCTATCTGGAACTCCCCAACTACACGAGCAACTTCCTGCGCCTGGGCTTCACGGAGGCCGATGTCGCCGGCGGCGGCAGCGACCGTCTCATCGACGCGGTCTTCGCCTGGGGCGGCGAAACCCGGATTCGCGAGCGCGTCACCGCCTTCCATGAGGCGGGCGCGGACCACGTGGCCCTGCAGGTGGTCACGGACGGCACGGACGGCATCCTGCCCAGGGAGGAATGGCGCAGGCTCGCCTCCCTGCTCGCCTGACGGGGTGACCAGTCCCGGCCGCTACCATCTGTTGCTCGCACCCGGCGGCCGGTCGGTCCAGCATGGCTGGTGGGGTCGCGAGGAGACCGCGCGGGACCGGCGCTGGATATGACCGGCGCCCGAAGCACCCTCACCGTCGTGGCCCTCGGAGTGGGCCGCCCGGCACGCCATGGCTAGGTTGTGTCTCTTCGGTCAGCGTCGGTCGGCGTCGGGTCCAGTTGAGGATGCCCGCGAGGTGGAGTGCGGCCTGGTAGGTGATCGCGAGCTTGTCGGTTCGTGTGGCCAGGCCGCGCCACTGCTTGAGGCGGTTGATACACCGCTCGACGGTGTTCCGCGGCTTGTATGCCTCGCTGTCGAGACCGGGCGGACGGCCACCGAGGTGGCCTCGCCGCAGGCGGTGGCCAACTTGGGCGGACGGCTGAGGGATGACCGCACGGATGCCCCGGGATCAATCTTGCCGATCCAGGTCCTGACGGTGGCGAATCCGGATCGGCAAGCTGTCAGAACGGCACGGCGGGGCAGCTGGTGCCCCGTGCCGGGACTGCCAGGTCGGACAGATAGCTGTCCACGGCGTCCTCCATACACGGGCCGCTGGTGACGCTGCCGTGGCCGTGGCCCTCGTAGGTGAGGAGCACGCCGCTGCGGCCGAGCTGCCGGGCCACCGAGACCGCCCACGGGTAGCCGGTGGCGGGGTCGTGCAGCGCGTTGGAGACCAGGATCGGCGGGGCACCGTATGCGTCCAGCCGGTGCTGCGGGTTGGCGGTCGGCGCGCCCAGACACGCCGCTGCCATGTGTATCGGCAGCAGGTAAGGCAGGTCCGGCGCGGTCTTGTTCATCATGGTGACGAGGGAGGCGTACTCCCGGTAGTCGCGCACTGGCAGGTGCCAGTCCGAGCAGAAGACCGGGGTGGCCGGAGGAAGCGGCGCTGTCGACGTCGGCGACGCGGGCAGCGGTTTGCCGGCGTTCATGCCCGCGATCGCCGTGGCCAGGCCCACATAGTCGACCTGGTAGAACGTCCGGAACGCGATCTTGTTGACCAGGTCCGAAGTCGACAGCGAGGTGCCCGGCTTCGCCGGGTCCTCCAGCTCCCCGCGCCGGGCCCTGGCCAACAGACTCTGCCAGACGGCGCGGACGTCGCGGCCGCGCAGCGCGCAGTCCGCGGCACCGTCGCACCACTTCACGAACTCCTGGAATGAATCCTGTGCCGTGGCCGCCTCGGACCGCAGGAAGTCACGGGTGGTCGGGACGCTGTGGTCCATGACGCTCTCCAGCACCATCGCGCGCACGCGGCGCGGGTAGGTCTCGGCGTACTGTGCGCCGAGCAGCGTGCCGTACGAGCTGCCGTGGAAGGTCAGTTTCCGCTCGCCGAGGGCGGCTCGGAGGGCGTCAAGGTCCCGGACCGTCTGGGCGGTGTCGAGGTGGTCGAACACGGGGCCGGTACGGGCCCGGCAGTCGGCTCGGAGCCGCTTGTTGTACGCCATGGTGGCGTCGAAGTCCGCCTGGCTCTTCAGCTCCGGTGACGGCCGCTCGGCAAGCAGGTCGCTGGAGCAGGTCACCGGGTTGCTGTTGCCCACGCCGCGCGGGTCGAAGCTGACGATGTCGAACCTGCGGCGGACCTCGGGGCTGAACCGGCTGATACGGCGCACCACCATCTCCACACCCGAGTCGCCCGGCCCGCCGGGGCCGAACACCATCGAGCCGACGCGTGCGCCGGGGTCGGTGGCCTTGCGGCGAGCCACGGCCAGGTCGAGTCTCGGCCCGGCCGGGTGGGCCCAGTCGACCGGCACCGAAAGAGTGGCGCACAGGGCTCCCGGCTTTGCCGGGTCGTCACACGGCGCCCACTGCAGGGCCCCTGTGGCAGACGGCGATGCGTGGACCGTGGGAGCGGCGGAGAGGCTGGTGACGACGACCATGGTGGCCATGGCGGCTCCCGAGACCATGACCGTGCCCCGCGCGGCGATGCGCCGCAGTGCGGATCTGTCCCTTGACGGCATCGATCCTCCTCATGAAGAGAGCGGTTGTGCCAAGCGTGCGGACCCGGCCGGGGCACCATCGCTACGTTAGGTGCACTGTCGCCCGTGTGGCGCCCCTGTCAGGGGCATTTCCGGGTCGGGTCGGGGACCGATCAGGGGCGACCGGGGCGCAGAGCGAAAAATGGGATCAGAGGCGGGGCTGGAGGCAGGGCAGGACGCCGCGCTTCACGCCCTTCGACTTCGGTGTGTCCTGGGTGAGGGGTTTCTTCCATCAGGACTGGACCCACGACGGGGACACGGCCGCCGGCGTCGTCGTCGGACACCTCGCGCAGCCAGATGATGAGGAGGCCTTGGGGGTACGCCGTGACGCGAGGGTTCTCGGGAACCTTCCGTCGCCGGCCCTGGAGGTGCTGTGGTACGCCGGAGCGCAGTACATGCCAGGCTTGCGGCCACGGGGGGGGTGAGCCGGGTGGACGCGTACGTTCGTCCGGCTGTGTGACGCGCGGCTGGCGGCGAGCGCGGAAGTACGTCCGCTCACGGGGGCGGACATCGATGACGCCATGACCTGCCTCGACGCGGTCGTCGCCGCGATCGAGGCCGCGCGGTTCCTGCCGCCCGAGGTGCGCGCCGCGCTTACCGACTGCGCGAACCGCTGCACGCCGGACGTCGCGTTCCGGGTCCTGCCGAGAACGATCAGGTGTGCCCCGGGCGCCTCGCTGTCCTCCGAGCAGTACACGAGGCTGGAGGCCATCGGATCGGCTCTCCAGTACGGCGAGTTCGTCGTGGACTTCGTCAAGTGCCTGGTCGAGCGGCCGTAGCGGCATGGACGGCGTCCCTCCACGGGATGATCCCGTGGAGGGACGCCGTCGGCACGTGATGCACCCCACCTCGAATCAGGCGTATGGACGCAGCCTTTCCGTGGCACGGGGCCGGCGAGGCGGAGTCCGGGGTCACTTCAGAGCGGGAGGTGCCGCGTCCGTGCCGGTGCCCCAGGAGGAGGGTGCCGAGCCTATCTGGAAGGACACCTCTCGTAGCCGGCGGACTTGCCCGGTGGTCAGGTACGTCTTGCCGTACGCGGTGCCGTCCACCCGGGCGGACTGGATGTAGCGCTGGGAGTCCGAGGCGCCCGGTGCCCGCACGGTCAGTCCGCCCTGCGGGTAGTAGTGGGGGTCGAGCGTGACGTCGACGCGTTCGAAGACGGGGGTGGACAAGCCCCATGTGTCGGTGCCGGGCTGAACGGGGAAGAGGCCGATGGACGACAGCACGTTCCAGGCCGACATGGTGCCCAGATCGTCATTGCCGGTCATACCGGTCGGCGAGTCGGTGAACAGGGTCAGTGCGGCATGCACCACGTCGGTGGTCTTCCACGGCTGCCCGGTCGACAGATAGGTGTACGGCGCTATCAGATCCGGTTCGTTCTGCGGGTTGTACTTGTCTGCGTTGTAGTAGTCGTACGGCCCATTGACCCACACCTCGCGGGCGGTCTTCGCGGGGTCGGCCACCAGCCGGTCGTAGGCGAAGAAGGAGTCGAGCCGCTGATTGGCCGCGTCCTTGCCTCCGATCAGGTCGATCATGCCGGGCAGATCCTGGGGTACAAGCCACTGGTACTGCCAGGCAGTTCCCTCGTGGAAGCCCTCGCTGCGGGCCGGGTCCGCCGGTCCGGTGAAGGCACCCGAGGCATCGCGCGCGCGGAAGAACCCGGTCGAGCGGTCGTGGATCTTCTTGTAGTTGCGTGCCCGCTCGGTGTACCGCTGCGCGTCCGCACGATGACCCAGCTCCTTGGCCATCTGGCCGAGCATGGCGTCGGACAAGGCGTACTCCAGCGTGGCCGAGGCGCCGTGGTCGTAGTCGGAGTCACCGGGCTTGGCGTGCGGCCGTCCCTTGACGTAGGGGGCGAAGCCGTCGGCGAGGTACTCCTTGTTGGCCTCGCGGCCGACGGGGGCGGAGTCGGCGGGCGGGACACCGTCGGCGTTCCGCTTCAGCGCCCGGTAGGCGTCCTCTTCGTGGCCCTTCAACAGCCCCTGCTGGTAGGCGTTGGTCAGGAAGGGGGTGACGGGGTCACCGGTCATGATGTTGGTCTCGACCGTGCCGTATCCCCACTTGGGCAGCCAGCCGCTGTCCTTGTCGATGCGGATCACGGACAGCGCCATGTCACGTGCTTCGTGTGGCGCCAGCAGGGACAGCAACTGGGTCTGGGTCCGGTAGGTGTCCCACAGCGACCAGTTCTGGTAGTACGTGAAATCCTTGGCACGGTGAATCCGCTGGTCCCAGCCGGTGTAACGCCCATCGACGTCGCTGCCGATGTTCGGTGCGAGGAACGAGCGGTACAGCGAGGAGTAGAACGTCCGCCGCAGTGTCGTGCTGCCGCCACGGGTCCGTACGTCGTCGAGCCGTTCCTCCCAGGCGTCCCGCGCGGCCCGGCGCACTGTGTCGAAGGAGCGGCCGCCCTCGGCACGCAGATTGAGTGCCGCCCCTCCTGCGTCGACGTACGACAGCGCGGTGGTCGCTTCAACCGTACGGTCCTTGGTGGTGTCGAAGCGTACGAAGGCGCCGTCGCGCTCGGCGTCCGCCTGCGAACTCGTCGAGCCGTCGGTGATTTCGGCGCCCTTCCAGGTACCGGACGTCGTGAACGGCCGGTCGAACCGCGTGATCGTATAGACCGTGTACGGTTCGGTGTCCTGGCAGAAGCCGCTGCCGGTGATGACCGTCCGTACGGTCCGGTTGTCGAGGATCTCAACCTCGGTGTGGAGCGTCTTGTGCAGTGACTGTCCGGCGTTGATGAGCACGTTGGCCTTGTCGGTGGCCGGAAACGTGTAGCGCTGCACGGCGGTGCGCCTGGTGGCGGTCAGCTCGGCCTTGACGCCGTTGCCCAGGCCGACCCTGTAGTAGCCGGGCGAGCCCGCCTCGTCGTCGTGGCTGTATCCCGCGGCGTATTCGGCGTTGTCCGTGCTGGTGATGTCCCCGGTCGTGGGCAGCACCGGCAGGTCGCCGCCCAGGCCACAGCCGACGCCGGACAGATGGACCATGGAGAAGCCGCGTATGTGGTCCTGCGAGTAGTCGTAGCCGGTGTTGTGCCCGGTGTCCGGCGAGAACTGGACCATGCCGAACGGCACGGCCGCGCCCGGGTAGGTGTTTCCCTCGTTCTCCGTACCGATGAACGGATTGACCAGATCGGTCACCCGGTCCTCTCGCCGTGGCCCGTCGACCGCGGCGTGCGCCGTCGGCGCCGCGAGTCCCGTGCCCAGCAGAACGGCCACCGCCCACACGCTCATGCGGCGGCTGGTGCGTCGTTTCATCATGCGCCTTTCGACAACGTTGTCAGGGCTGGATCAGTCTTCGTGAATGCTGACGGGCCGTCAAGACGTAGCGCACGAAACGGCGCACCCTCACGCGCACCCTCCGGCCTGAGAGGTGCTCTTGATACTGCGACGGTGTTTGGGGTGCCGGTAAGAATGCTGTCACCGATCCTGCTGGCTCATGCCGTGCCCGGTGGTGCTGGCGGCTCGTTGGTCGGGGCAGCAGAATCGATACCAGCCGCAAACGGCCCGGTGAGTGACGCGCCACGATCAGCCGGTCTCGGGCTCTTCCCGGAGCCCGGTATGGGCGATGACGTAGGCGGGTCAGCGGTGGCGATTAGCCGGCTGGGCCGGTCGGCGGCCTCAGGGGGCGGCCTTCCTCTGCAGGACCCATACGTAGTGCCACTTGCCGTGCGTGCGTTCGGAATTGATGTCAGCGAACGCCTGGACGGTCGGCCACAGGCCGGTGGCTCCGGCTGCGATCGTCGCACTGGCGGCAAGGGCGCCTTGGAGGGCCTCGGGCCGGACTGCGGCAAGGAGAGCGCTCGTCGTACCCAGGACGGCACCGGAACGGCTGAGGGCTCGGGACCGGGCCGCGCTCCTCAGTTCAGCGGTAGCGGCGTTCAGCTCGTCACGCATGGAGAGCGCGACCCGCTCCAGGGCTACCTGGGAATCCACCGCTTCCAGGGCGTCATCGAGTTCGAGGAGCCGGGACCGCATAAAGTCGCGGTACTGACGGCAGGAGTCGAACTCCTCACTGGTGACTTGGGCGAAGTCGCTGAGGCTGAGCCCGTCGATGAAGGGGAGGTCAATCTCGAGGACCGGCCGGACCACCCTGCTGGCCAGGGGCTTTGTCCTCGATACATCCACGGCTCGGCCGTGCTCCACTAGAAATTCGATGGACCGGTCAGTGAGCGAAGGAAGCCCCGGAATATTGTCCGACCACCCCGGCCCAGGACGCACCTCCACTGACTCCCCTTGCACGAACACGGGCCCGTACCAGACCAGCCCCTTGCGCAGTAGAGGCTCAGCATCCAGGAGCCACTGACCCAGCTCGACAAGATCTGCGGTCACCATCCCCAAGCGCCATGCTACGTCGGTGTAGTCATGGGCGTTGGTAGCTGTGTGGATTCCCACTTGGTGCACCGTTCCGACACCATGGTCGGACAACAGCATCGTGTCCGTGACCAGGGTTACCCGCTTGGTGACGTGTGTGAAGCTCCCCACGTCTGAGGAGAGCCCGACGTAATACGGGGAGGCAGCAACAGTCTTCGCTCTCAGGAGGCGCCGGTAGTGGGCCTCGACCTCGCGACCGTACTCGCGGGCGACGTCTTGGGCAGACGACTTGTCTTCCTTCCGAAGCGAGTCGTAGAACTTGTTCATGCGGGCCGCCACGACCCGGTTCTCGACTCGTCCGCCCTGCCGCGCTCGCCGTCCACGTCGGAACATCCCTACAGCATGACGGGTGGCCGAGCATCGAGGCCAGCATCTGCTATCCCGGCTGCGCCATACCCGCACACTCCGTCACAGCGGCATCAGACTGCGGCTGGTGTCGATCCTGCCGGGCCGAATTCCGTGCCCAGCGGGGTGGCGGCTCGTTGGTCACGCGCGCTACGGCCTCAAGCAAGGCTCCTGGTGGACCGGCTACAAGATCCACATCAGCGAGTCCTGTGACGGTCCCGATAACCAGGACCCTGCTGTCGGCTGCCAGGCGCTGATCCCTGGAGCTGACGGACCGCCGCCGCGCTTGATCATCAGCATCGCGACCACCGACGCCCCAGTGACCGACGCGGAAATGACCGATCCGGTCCATCACATGCTCGCCGCTCGCGATCTCCTGCCCGCCGAGCACTTCCTCGACTCCGGTTACGCCTCCGCCGAGTTGATCGTGGGCATGAAGAAGAACTTCGGCGTCACCCTGGTCACCCCGGTCCTGATGACCAACTCACCCCAGGCACGTGCCGTTGCAGGGAGAGGGTCCGGCCGCCGGTTTCGAGCGGGTGCACTGGTCGCGTACCGGACAGGGGCGGCATGTCTCCTACGGGCCACGATTGCCGATCATCCTCGCAGAGCTTCACCCACCGCAGCCGTACGGCCCAGGACCCACCCACACGGGTGAAGCCGTCGCAAGATCACTGCAGTTTGCGGCTGGTGACGATCCTGCTGGCTTATTCGGTCACGCGGCATGGGAAAGGTCGAGGCGGGCAAGGTGACTGACGCGGGTGCGGTCGAGCGGGTGGCCGCTCCACCAGGCATAAGCCGAAATGAGGTTGAGCACGACGGCGGAGAAGGCATGCTCCAGGTAGGTCTTCTGGAGGCCGAGGTATCGGGCACGTCTTATCCCGGTGACCGCGACGGCCCGGTGGATGGTTCCCTCGATGCATGGAGCTCCCCTCGTGCTCGCTGCGGCCACGTTGCCCGGCCCCCGCACCGCAGGAGCCGAGCCCGAGAACCACGAAGGCCACGCGGTCGCCGTCCACAGTGAGCTGGACGGATGCGTCGTCGCTCAACAGCGCCCGCATCGCGTCGGCGAGCGGGGATGGCACGATGACCTGCACACGGGGCCCGCCATACCTGGTGGTACCCGCTTGCGCGACAGCCATCCGGTACCGGTCGGTGGCCACCTCGTGGAGCGCCTCACCCTCGATGTCGAACAGGACACCGCCGAGCATCGGCAGCTCCGGATCGGCACTGGCGGCGAAGCGGACCGTGTCCAACGCGGCGGCCAGCTCAGGCGCGGAGACAGCCAGCCGGACGGTGGCGGTGCGGAGCGTAGTCATCGGATTCTCCCTGCATTCGAGGAGCGCTCGGAGCGTGGAGAACTCACTGCGGGCATCGGACAGCTCCAGTTCAAGACGGCGACATGCCTGAAGCAGCTTCCGCACCAGGTCGGTGTCCGAACTGGACCAGCCGGCCAGTACCAGCCGGATGTCCGCCAACGGCATACCCGCCCGGCGCAGCCGGGCCAGCAACCGGGACTCCTCAAGCTGCTCGGGGCCGTACCAGCGGTAGCCGCTCACCGGATCCACCCAGGCCGGGACCAGCAAGCCGGCACCGTCGTAGAACCGCAGGGCGCTCACACTCAGTCCACTGTCCCGGGCCATCTCACCAATACTGCGCATCTCGCTCTCCACACCCAGAACTCTGAGCCCTCCACCAAGTCGAGGGTCGACAGCCGGCCGACTCGAACGCTGAACACCATGCGGGAACAGAGGCGAGACCGGTCGATGGAGGTCGGGCAGGACGTTCAGGAAGTGACCGATTGCTGAGCAAGATCAATAAGCAGCGGTACGCGGCCGGATCCACACCGGATCGCGTCAGATCATCGGTCGATGGTGGCCATGTTGGCCTCGTCGTGGCGTTCGCCCGCGGCCGGTGTGAGGTTGTTCAGGCGGTCGAGCTGAGCGGCGCTGAGTTCGATGCCGTCGGCGGCGGTGTTCTCTTCGACGCGCGTGACCCGCCGGGTTCCGGGGATGGGGGCGATGTCGTCTCCGCGGGTCAGCAACCACGCCAGCGCGGTCTGGGCCGGGGTGGCGCCGATCTCGGCGCCGATGGCCTGCACCTCGTCGACGATGCGCAGGTTGCGCTGGAAGTTCTCGCCGGTGAAGCGCGGGTTGGTCTTGCGCCAGTCGTCGTCGGCGAAGTCGTCGGCGGTGCGGATCTGCCCGGGTCAGCAGGCCGCGGCCGAGCGGTGAGTAGGGCGCGAATCCGATGCCGAGCTCGCGCAGCAGCGGGAGGATCTCGGCCTCGACGTCCCGGGTCCACAGGGAGTATTCGGTCTGCAGTGCGGACACCGGATGCACGGCGTGTGCCCGGCGGATCGTCTCGGGGCCGGCCTCGGAGAGGCCGATGTGGCGCACCTTGCCTTCGGTGACCAGCTCGGCCAGCGCGCCGACGGTCTCCTCGATGGGGGTGTTCGGGTCGACGCGGTGCTGGTAATAGAGGTCGATGTGGTCGGTGCCGAGCCGCAGGAGCGAGCCTTCCACCGCGGTCTTCACGTTGTGGGCGCTGCTGTCGATGACGCCGGGGCCGTCGCCGGCGTGGGAGACGAGACCGAACTTCGTCGCCACGACGACGTCGTCGCGGCGGCCCTTGATGGCCTTGCCGACGATGCCCTCGCTGTGGAAGGGGCCGTAGATCTCAGCGATGTCGATGTGGGTGACCCCGAGGTCCAGCGCCCGGTGGATCGTGCGGATCGACTCGGCGTCATCGAGGCCCCCGCCCGTGGTGTAGGTGCCGGCCGTGGTCATGGCTCCCAGGCCGATGCGGGAGACATCGAGCCCGCCCAGTGATACGTGCTTCATCAGATACTCCTTCGTCACGGCCGTCAGGCCGGTCGGTCATGATCGGGGGGTGCGCCACCGGATGGTGGGCCATGCTTCGGTGCTCCGTGTGCCGCTGCACGGGCGTCGTTGCCTGGTAGCGGGTCAGCGCCGTAGGTGCACCCGGCGGCTTCCGGCCTGGGCCGGGGCATGGTGCTCAGGCGTGGGTGTCGTCGTACGCGGTAGGGGGATCCGCGGGCTGAACCGGCCGCGCCGCGTCAATGCTCGTGGGCCGCCGGCTCCAGAACGAGGACCGGGATCTCACGGTCCGTGTTCTTCTGGTACTCGGCATAGTCCGGGAACGCCTCGACGGCTCGAGCCCACCACACGGCCTTCTCGTCCCCGGCCACCTCGCGGGCCAGCATGTCCTGGCGGATCGGGCCGTCCTGGAGCTCCACCCGGGGGTCGGCCACCGCGTTGTGGTACCAGACCGGGTGGGTGGGGGCTCCCGCCATGGAGGCGATGACGGCGTAGGAGCCGTCGTGCTCCACCCGCATGACCGGTGTCTTGCGGATCTTGCCGCTCTTCGCGCCCAGGGTGGTCAGGATGACGACGGGCAGGTCCCGGAGCCTCTCGTTCTCGGCGTCCTCCAGAATGGTGACGTCGAGCCTGGTGACCAGCAGATTGTCGCGCGGCCCGCCGAGGGTCTCCTCGACCTCTTCGGGACGGCGGCCGGTGGCGACGACCCGGTGGCCGGCGGCGAGGGCCTCGCGGGCGATGTCCGTGCCCAGACCGCGTCCGGCACCGGTGACGAGAATGACCTTGCTCATGGGGGTGTCCTTTTCAGGCGCCGTGATCCGGCACCCGTTGTGTGCGGGGGTGATGCCTGCAGCGCCGACAGCGCCGCAGAGGGAACTGGGACGGCTCGGACCGGCGGCACGAGCGCCGTCTGTCCGGACGGTTCACACCGCCGTGGGCGGTGCACCACCAACAAGACCGGCTGTCACGCGGGGGTGGGAGTCCCTGATGAGGGGGGCACTGACAGGGAACCCCAACCCGGCGGATGCGCTCGTAGAGCGAAGCGCATGGCAGGCAGAAACGACCCCAGCGGCACAAATCGCGACTTCCGCGATGATTTCCGCGCGGAGATCCGGGAATTCCTCGGCACTCGACGGGCCAAGGTCACCCCCGAGCAGGCCGGACTGCCCCTGTACGGCGAGGAGCGCCGACGGGTCACCGGGCTGCGCCGCGAGGAGGTCGCCCTCCTCGCGGGCATCTCCAGCGAGTACTACACACGGCTGGAGCGCGGCAACGCCACCGGCGTCTCCGAGAGCGTCATCGAAGGCATCGCGCAAGCACTGCAGCTCGACGAGGCCGAACGAATCCACCTGCTCGACCTTCTGCGCGGCGCCGGCACGACCCGTCCGCCACGCCGCCGCCCGGCCCAGCAACGCGTACGGCCCGCGGTGCAGCGAGTTCTCGACTCAATGGCCGGCACCCCCGCGTTCATCCTCAGCGGACGCGGAGACATCCTGGCCGCCAATCACCTCGGGCGCGCCCTGTTCTCTCCCGTCTACGCCGACCCGGTACGGCCGCCGAACAACGCTCGGTTCGTCTTCCTCAGCTCGCACGCGACCGAGTTCTTCCGCCACTGGGACGAAGTCGCCAGCGACACGGTCGCCATGCTGCGCGCCGAGGCCGGCCGCGACCTCTACGACCGACGGCTGACGGACCTGATCGGGGAGCTGTCGACCCGCAGCGGGGAATTCCGCCGCCGCTGGGCGGCCCACAACGTCCGCATGCACACCACCGGCGTGAAGCTCCCCCACCATCCGGTCGTCGGCGACCTCGACCTGCCTTTCGAAACCTTCCCGCTCCCGGACGGCCCCAGCCAGTTCCTCCTCACCTACACCGCTGAGCCCGACTCACCCTCGCAGGACGCCCTGAACCTGCTGGCCAGCTGGGCCGCGGCCAACGACGACATCCAGCGGTCCGCGCCGGCCGACGACTCCCAGCCCGCCGACTCGGGCGAGACACCCGGCTGACCGACGAGCCACGCAGGGAGCAGTCGCCCGGCAGCCGGTCACTGCGGCCCGGCGCCGCGGAAGTCTTCGTCGATGAGTTTTTGGCGGTTGTGCGGTCTACCCGCCGAGGAAGGGAGCGCACCATGCGCGAGATCATCGTTTGCACGTTCCTGACGCTGGACGGCGTCATGCAGGCGCCGGGTGGTCCGGACGAGGACGCTGGGAGCGGCTTCGAGCACGGCGGCTGGCAGAAACCGGTGGCCGACGACGAGGTCGGCGCGGCGATCACCGGTTGGTACGAGACCTCCGACGCGATGCTGCTCGGCCGTAAGACGTACGAGATCTTCGCGTCGTACTGGCCGACCGCCGATCCCGGCAACCCGTTCACCGATCGGATGAACAGCATGCACAAGTACGTGGCGTCTCGGACCCTGACGTCCGTCGAGTGGCAGAACTCCAAGCTGCTGGAGGGCGACATCGTCGATGCCGTACGCAAGCTGAAGGCGTCCGACGGCGGCAACATCAACGTCGTCGGCAGCGGCGACCTCGCCCAGACCCTCATGCGGCACGACCTCGTCGACGAGTACCGGCTGACCATCCATCCGGTGATCATCGGCACCGGCAAGCGGCTGTTCGCCGACGGAGCGATTCCCACCGCTCTGGAACCGGTCAGCGTCTCGACGACGAAGGGCGGCACCGTCGTCGGCGTCTACCGGCCGACCGGTAAGCCCAGCTACGACAGCTACTAGTCGAGGATGCCGAGGGCCGTGTCCGGCCGGCAGTGGACGCAAGCGGGGCACCTGCTGTCGCACTGCCTCCAGCGCCTGCTGCCGCGTGACCGGACGGCACCGGCCGTACTTGGCCGCTGCCCAGCACTCCACCGATGTGCACGGCATCGAGGTTCGTGCGGTCGAGCGTGCTGGATCAGCCACTCAGGCGGAGGTGGCCGCATCTCTTCACCCCCGGCGTCGTTCCGCTCCCCGCGCCCTCGGGGATGCCGGGCCCGGAACAAGTTGCCCGCCGCGTGCTCCCTATGTCCGCGGGGGATGGTTCCCGGCGCACCATCGGCTGGACCATGCACGAGCGGTGCTCCCGCGCCGACCTCGCCGCGGGCCCGCCGGCCGTCCTTGCTCACCTGCGCCACCTTGCCGAGCCCCTCACTCGCTCCGCCGCCCCGCCACCGCCCCCGGATGGCCGGACGAGGCGGCCCCGGCCTCCGCAGACGCCGACCTCGCCGGCGACGGTGCGGGTGGGAAGGTGGGCTGGTGACCTGCTGGGCTCCCACCCGGCGGTGCGCGCGTGGGGGCTCTCTGTTCGAGTACGCCGCCGGCCGGCCCCCGTGGGTGGCGTACAGCTGCGGATTCCGCACCGCCGCGCCCCCGCCTTCACCGCCGCCCACCCCGATGCCAGCAGCCGGCGATACCCAGATGCGGTTGCTCTCAGCCCGTCTGAAGCGGGGCCGGCGTACATGCCGACGGCTCCCGTCCTGCGAGCAGGGGGAGCCGTTCAGCTGCGTGGGAGGCGTGGTCTTCAGTGGGTCATGCGTGGCGGTGCGAGTGCCGGTTTCCGATGACGAGGCGGTAGAGGAGCAGCAGGATGAGAGAGCCGACGATTGCGGCGATCCAGGTGGAGAGGTTGAAGAACCCGTCAATGGAGTCGACGCCGAAGATCACCTTGCCGAGCCAGCCGCCGAGCAGGCCGCCGGCGATACCGATGAGCATGGTGACGATGATGCCGCCGGGGTCCTTGCCCGGCATCAGGGCCTTGGCGATGGCGCCGGCGAGCAGGCCGATGATGATCCACGCGATGATGCCCATGGTGTGTCTCCGCTTCCTCGTCATATAAAGGCTGTGTTGGCTCATCGTCTGCACCGAACGCGCCCGAGTAAACGTCTTCTCCAGTCGCAACCCGGCCGACTCCTGATCCGTGAGGGGAGGGGCTGGATGGGAACGTGCGGAGTTCCGCCTTCGTCGTCCCCACCTGTGCTGATGCCTCGCCCGTTCGCGCACTGGACCACGGGGCGGATCTGCTGGACCGCACGGGGCGGGCGGCTCCGGTGGGCGTGGCGTCCAGGTTGTGGCCCAGCTATTGGCAGGATCCGCTCCTGATCTCGCAGAGGGTCCAGGCCCGCGGGTAGCAACTGTCCACGGACTGAGTACTGGCCCCGCGCAGCGTTCCCTGTCCTGGCCGGCCAGGACAGGTCGTGGCCACGGTGGAGGCCGCCCGCCCGGCGCCCGGGACGGCCTGCCGCGTGAGTAGATCATGCCGCACGCCGCCGCCCTGCTCGCCGCGCAGCCCGCCGTCACGGCCGTGGAGTCAGCGAGCGAACGGGCGCCCACCGTGACCGCGCGCACTGGGCCGTTATAGTCCTGAGGGCATATGCCGTTGCAGCTCTGCTCGAGCGGGAGCCGGTCGCGAGCGCCGAGGACGTCGCCGCGCACCTGGGCTACGGGCTGCGCACCGCCCGGACCGACCTGAGGGCTGCCCGCGTCCGGACCGGTGACCATGCGGCAGCAGACGTTGGAGCGCTTGTTCAGCCGCTGTCCTGTGTCAGCGAACCTCGAGGGTGTGCCACCGAAGCTTGACCAACGCCTGGCCATGCAGTCCGCCCGCGGAATCGGTCCCCGACAAGGTCGGCGGGTCACTATCAACCGCATTACGGGGTTCAGCTTCCTCACCCCCGAAAGCGGCCCCGACCTCTTCGTACTTCAGGTCGATCGAGAGCGACGCCTTCGAAGGCCCATGGGAAGGCCAGAGGGTGACCTCCGTCGCGGTGCAGGGCCAGGAGGGCATGCAGGCGGGATGAGGTCATCGCGGAGGGTTGAGCCCACCGCGCTCGGCGTCGGCGACGGCCTGCACCAAGACGTCCCCGCCCGTCGTCAGGAGGCACCGCATGCAATGGCGTACAGCTACCGCGTCAAGAAGCGGTGTGTGATCAGGAGCGGGTGTTTCGGTCTGGGCTGATCGGTTGGTCTGGAGTCACGGGCAAGCCGTGCCGAGGCGTGCTGCTTCCGGGGCGGCGCTCTGATCCGCAGGGCTTCAGGTAGCCGCGTTGCGTCGATCAGGTTGTGCCATCTCTGCTGTGATTGGGGCAGTTCAGTGGTCGTTTGTTGTGTGGCGGTGCTGGGGCGGGCGGTTGGTGTTCGGCATGGCCCAGGTTGGTCGGCGGCCTGAATCGGGATCTGCGCCAACGGCCACCGGCGCACCCGCCGGCCACCGGCGCACCCGCCCGCTGCGGTCCCTCCCCCCGCAACCAGGTCGGAGCACCACCTGACTCCTGATGCTCCCTGCCACCCTGCGACTTCCTGGGACGCCTCCACGACGACCTGCTGACCTTCAGCGGCGATCGACTGCAGGACGACATCGCGGCACCCGCCGCCTGAGTGTCTTCGGCACCGCCCCGGCCCACCGGCCGGACGAGTACCGCCGCGCGGTGACCGCGCAGGGCACCCGTACGGCGTTCCGGCAGGCCGTCCGGATCAAAAGGCCGTGTGGTCGAACCAGCGGTCGAGGACCGTGGCGTCCCCCGAGACGTCGAAGACCGTCTCCTGGTACGACCGTCGGCCGTAGAGCAGCAGCAGAAGATCCGCCGCCTGCCCCCGTACCGCCGCAGTGTCCGGCCCGGACTCGGCAACCCCGCCGGACAGCAGCCGGATACCGACCGGCTCCAGCCGCACCCGCCATTCCTCACCAGCCGCATCAGTGCACCCGAACGCGATTGTCTCGCCGTCGCCGCGCAGCTTCGTCACCCCAGGCGCGAAAAGCCCCGCGTATGGCAGGTTCACCAAGAACTCGTCAACTCCGTCCGCTGCCAACACCGGGTCGACGTCCGGCTCCCGGCCGACGGCACACTCCGCGTCCACCCGGTGCACCAGCGTCTCGAACAGCATCCGGCGCGCCCAGAACCGCGCATGCCGGTCCTCGCCCCATGTCCACATCGGCGCGTCGGGGTCCGTGTCCCGCAGCACGGCCGCCACGTCGGGCACTCCCGCCGCCACCCAGTCGGGGTAGTCCCGCGGGTCGTCGGGCAGCCCCAGCTCCACGTCCCGGCTGCGGGGAAACTCCTGCACACGCCGGGACAGCAGAGTGCAGAACCAGCGTTGCACCGAGCCCACGTGCCGGGTGAGCTCGGCCAGTGTCCAGTCGGGGCAGGAGGCCACGGCACCCGCGGGGCCGGCGCCGCGCACCGCGTCGGCGAACCGGCGGGTCTCCCGCTCGATCTCCTCACGGTAGGTGTCGTACGGCAGGGGATGCCCCGCCTTGCTGGTCGTCGCCATCTGCTGCCGCCGTTCTGTCACGGGTACGGATTCCGGTGACGATCAGTGTGGCGGCTGGAGTGCACTCAAAGGCAAGTCGGCCTCGGATGCATCGTCCACCCGGCTGCAGCAGAGCGACGCAGGGGCAGGTCAGCCCGAGAAAGCACGACACACCGTTCGGTGCTTGTCGCACGTGCGCGTCAGAATCGGGATGCAGGGGCGCCGTCCCGCTGTGATACTGCCCCGGTGATCAACACGCCTACCGCTGTGCTGGACTCGTTGCACGGGCGCGCCTTCAGTGACGCCTTCGGTGACCGTTGGTTCGGCATCCTGCGCCGGGACGGTCAGGCAGCCCTGGAGGCGCGGACGCTGCCCCCCGAAGCGCTGTGACGGTGGAGCGACGACACTGCCCAAGCACTCGTTCTCGTCCGGGAACTCGCCGAGAGTGGCGGCACCGTTGACCAGGACCGTCTCGCCCTGCGCTTCGCGGCGGCCTATGCCGACGACACGCACCGCGGCTACGGAGCCTCGATGCATGACGTGCTCCGTCGCATCGGCGCGGGCGAGCCCTGGCGGCAGGTGGTCGCCGGACAGTTCGGTGGCCAGGGCTCCTGGGGCAAAGGCGCCGCCATGCGCGCCGCTCCGCTCGGCGCTTGGCACGCCGCTGACCTCGACGTGGTCGCCGAGCAAGCCGCCCGCCAGGCTGCGGTCTCGCACCACCACCCAGAGGCGGTCGCCGCGGCGGTGGCGGTCGCTCTCGCCGCAGCGCTGGCAACCCGTAGCCGGGGCGGGCACACCCCGGCCCGGCTGGACTTCCTCCAGGCAGTCGCTGAACGGCTCCCCGACAGCGACGTCCGATCGGCAGTGCGGGTCGCGGCCCGGATGCCGGAGCGCATCTCGGTCCGGCACGCCGCGGAGGTCCTGGGCTCCGGCTACCGGATGTCCGGGCCCGACACCGTCCCCTACGCTCTGTGGTGTGCGGCGGGGCACCTCGACGACCTGCACGAGGGTCTGTGGTTCACGGTCGCCGGGCGTGGCGATAGCAACCACAGTCCCCGCTTCGCCCCCGACCTGTCGACGGTCGCGCCGGGCGTACGGACGCTGGTCTCGGGCGCGCTGGCTTGCCTCACGGACTGAGCGGTACGGGCCGGTCAGCCGGGCAGCGCCTTCCGCAGCGCCGCGTCCAGCCGCTTCGCGAGCTCCGCGTTGCTCGGCGCGTTCTCCGCGAACAGCGTGCCGAGTTGCGCGCTGAACGTCTGCGTGAAGGCGCCGTAGAGCGGGGTGCGCGGGCGCTGGACCGCCCTGCGCAGCGCCGGCATCAGAATGTGGCGGGCGTACGCGGGACGCCCGGCGGAGTCGCGCGGCATCCGGTCGGCGCTCTCGCCGGTGGCCGAGGCGGACGGCGTCGGGGCGCCGCCGGCCGGGCAGGTCACACGGTCGTCCTGGTAGGCCGAGGTCCGGGTCGCCGCGAACCCGGCGTCCAGCAGGCAGCGTTCGCTGCCCGATCCGGTGAGGTAGGCGATCAAGTCGGCGGCCTTGCCGGCCCGTTCGGAGGAGCTGGTGACCGCCAGGTTCTGCCCGCCGAGCACCGCCCGCCCGGGCAGCGGCGCGACCCCCAATTGGTGGGTGGTGAACGACTGGTAGAGGGTGCGGTAGGCGGAGGGCCAGTGCCGCAGGAACTCCGTCTTGCCGTCCGCGAAGTCGCCGAGCGAACTCGTCTCGTCGGAGTGGAAGGCCCCGGGAAGGGTGTACGCCCTCGTGCGGGAGCGCAGTTCGGCGATGCCGTCCTTCAACTCCCCCTCGGAGCCGTCGTAGTGGCCGTCACCGTCGGTCAGCTCGAACTCCGGGACGGCGGAGGCGAACGCCTCGACCGCGTTGACGGTACGGCCCTCGTAGGCCGAGAGCTGCGTCGTCCAGCCCTTCACCGCGGGCAGCTCCTTGCTCACGTCACTGCTGAGGGTCTGCAGCTGCTCCCAGTCGATGCCCTTGCTCAGGTCGGTCTGCTGCACCCCGGCCCGCTTCAGCAAATCGGGCCGGTAGTAGAGCAGCCCCACATCGCTGTTGAATGGCACCGAATACACTTCGCCGCGCCAACTCGCCGTTCCGGCAACGGACTTGATGACGTCGTCGTCGATCGTGTCGGCGGGCAGCGCGCGGATGAGGCCGGCGGCGGCGAACTCCGGCACCCACGTCACGTCCAGATTGACCACGTCGTAGTCGGCGCTGCAGGACTGCAGGGCGCCGAGCAGCTGGCTGCGCTGTTCGTCGGCGTTGCCGGGCAGTTCGACCAGCCGGGCCCGGTAGGGCGAGCCGGTCCGCTGCTGCCGCTGGTTCCAGGCGTCGATCAGCTGCTCGCGGATGCCGCCCTTGCCGGTGACGTCCCGCCCGCTCGCCACCACGATCTCGCCGGACTCCCGCTCGTCGGAGGGCTGCCGCACGGTGTGCCCGCCGCCGCAGCCGGCGACCAGTACCAGCGCCGCCAGCGCCGCCCACCGCCGTCGTTGCCCTCGCTGTCGTTGGGTCATCAGTCCTCCCCCGTGCCGGTGCGCGCGACCTCGTCGTGCAGCCCCGCGCCGAGATCCGTGTCGGCGTCCAGACAGCGCCCGCCGCTGGCGTCGGACACCTGTTCGTCAGGCTTGTCCCGGCCGCAGCCGCCGCCCACCAGCGACACCATCGCCACCGGCACCTTCACCGCGCGCGCCTTCTTCACCACGGCGTCCAGCCGGGCGCCGGCCAGCCGGTTGTCGTCCTCGTCGTCGGTGACGTAGACGATCAGCCGGGGCCGCTGGTCGTCGGCGCTGCGGTGCGCCATGTCGTCGAGCGCGGCGAGCAGCGCGGCGGCCGGGTCGGCCTCCGCGTCCCTGATCCTCGCCCCGTGCTCGATGGCGCCTTCGGCGGCCGCACGCTTGTGCGAGGCGAAGTCCAGCAGCTGTCTGTGGGAGTCGCCGGCGGCCAGGCCGGAGACGGTCCACACCCCGTACTCGTCGTCCTGTTCGGAGAGGCCGCCCAGGGACTGCTTCAGCAGGCCGGGGCCACCGCTCGGTCCCTGCCAGAGTGCGCCCATGGAACCGGAGTTGTCCAGCAGGAACAACACCCGGCCGGCCCCGTTGGCGCTCCGGTAGGAGGCGAGCGTGTCGTCCAGCGACTTGTGCGCGAGGGGCGCGGGCAGCATCCCCGGCGTGGGCTGCACGCCGGGCCCGGGGGAGCGGGGGTCCAGCAGGCCGCGGTCACCGGTGGGCGTGCGGAAGCCGTCCGCCGCGAACACGGCCCGGCCCCCGCTCCCGGTCAGCCACCCGTGGAAGTCCTCGGCCGCCGTGTCCCGGGCCTGCGCGTCCCGGTCGGCGTCCCGCCAGCCGACCCGCACATAGGTCGGCTCGACGCCGGAGGTGTCGTCGGGGTACTCGGCGATCCGCGGGCTGCGGGTCGTACGGTCGCAGCCGACGCCTGTCTTGAGCAGGAACTCCGGGACCAGGGCGGCGGTGCGGTTGTCGACGGCGTCGTCGTCGGGCAGCGTGCACAGCAGGTCGGCCGCGGTCGGCGAGGGCGGGCCCGGCTCGCGGACCAGTTCCTCGCCGGTGCCGGCGGTGTCGGAGTGCTGGTAGAGACCCACCGTGGCGAGCAGCGCCGCGTCGGTGAACTCCGGGTCGGGGCGGCGCACTGCGGCGTCGCGGTGGCGGCTGCGCAGGTCCTTGATCAGGTCGGACAGTCCCTGGTCGGTGCGGGCGGGCTCGGCGGCGGCGATGCGCTGCGGCACGGCGAGCACGAGCGGCGAGTAGGCCAGCGGCCCGGTGTCCGGGGTCAGCGTGACGACGGAGTGGGGGTCCTGGCCGTCGGTCACCCGGCCGGCGTCGGCGGCCGAGGCGGGGATCCAGATGTCGGGCTGCGGTCCGACGTCCCGCTGCGGATCGGTGTCCTCGTCGAGGGGGTCGCGCCACTGCGACGACTGCCGGTGCAGCGCGGTGACCGCGGCGGCGGAGCCCGCGCTGTAGAAGGTGATGCCGCTGCGCCGGCAGCCGTCGCCGGTGGTGTTGGCGTCCGATGTCAGATAGGCGTCAGCCGCCGTACGGACGGTGGACTCCAAGTCAGGGTCGGTCAGGACACGCAGTTCGAGCGGCGGGGCGCAGGAGCGGCTGCCGGCGGCGAGGGTGTAGATGCCGTACGAGCCGAGGCCGATGGCGGCGAGCGCCAGCACCAGGGCGAGGCGGGCCGCGGTTCCCCGGCCGGGCCACCACCGGCGGAGCCGGCCGGCGACCGCACCGGCGACCCGGCGTAACAGGGCGAGCAGGGCCGCCCAGCGCCGTCGCGGTGAACGACCGGGCGCGGCACCGGGTGCGGGCACCGCGGCACGGAGCGGGGGCGGCACCGCCCGCGCCGACAGCAGGACGTCCTCGTCGGGCTCGGCCCGCCCGCGCGGCTCCCAGGGGTCACCGCGCACGGTGTGGTGGCCGGCCGCGCCCATCCGCCGCCGCAGCGCACCGGCCAGCTCCCCGAACCACACCTCGCCGTCCCGGTCCAGCAGGTCGACGAGCTGCTGGGTGAAGGGGGTCGGGGCAGAGCCGTCGCCCGCGTCGATGAGGTGGTTGGCCTGCACGCTCATCTGGAGCAGTACGCGCCGCTTGTCCCGGAAGTTCTCCCAGATCCAGCCAGCATTGCCCGCGAAGCAGCAGTCCAGGATCACCACGATCCGCTCGGCCCGGCCCGCGGCGAGCACCGTCAGCACGGTGGTGAACATCTCCGCGCCCGCGAAGACCGCCTGCCCGCCCGCGACCACGCTCGCGTTGCGCATCTGCAGGAAAAGTTCGTCGCCCGCGCTGGGGATCGCGCCGTGGCCGGCGAAGTAGACCAGCAGCAGGCCGTCGGCCTCGTCGGCGGTGGTGCGCAGCACCCGATTGAAGCGGTCCAGGGAGGGCGACCGCAGCACCCGGATCTCGTCCTCGCCGAAGATCCGGCCGCGGGGCAGTACGTCACGCAGCCGGTTGAGGTTGTGTTTGACGGCCGGCAGATCGCCGGGCACGCCGTGCGGCGGCACGGTGAGGTCGTACTCGGAGACGCCGACCAGCAGCGCCCGGTTCACCTTACCGCGCGGGTCGTAGGCGGCCATCGGGTCACCCGTCGTGGTCGGGAGTCACCACGTCCACGCGGACCTCGGGCGATTCCCCGCGCTCGACTTCGCGCCGGTTGCTCCGCCACGCCTCCACGGCACGTCTGATGTCCTGGACCAGCTGGTTGAAGACGGGTCCGGCCGCGGAGCCGACCAGCACCACGACGATCTCGGAGCCCATGCCCATCGGCGTGCCCGGCTCCGGCTCGCTGGGCTGCCCCTCACCGATACGCAACTCGCCCGCACGCACCCGTTCTTCGAGTGGTTCCTCGCGTGCGAGCCATGCCTTCAGGGCGCCCACATCCCGCGTGTCCGCGGTCCCGTCCAGCCGTACCCGGATCTCCTGATCGGCCACACCGTCCCCCTTAGCCCCAACTCACCATTAGGGCACCGTCGTTGTGGTTCTGGGAGGGTTGCTTCAGGATTTGAGCGGCTGCGCCGGCAAGTGAAGCAGCTGTTTCCGTAACCGGTCCAGGGCGCCCTTGCGCCGGCCGGGCCCCAGCGCCTGACCGGCACGGCCGGGAACGCCGACATCGGCGGCAAGTTTCCGAGCGCCACGGTCATGGCGGTATCCGCCCACCGCTGCTGCACCGGCTGCCCCACCGGGTCGAGGAACACCGCCTCAAACCCGCCGCCCTGGTCCACGTCCGCTCGCCTTTGCCGTGACCGGCGGGAACGTCAACGACTGCACTCAGTTCACTGCAGTCGTGGAAGTGATACGGGTGCCGCGCACCGGACCGGGCCGGCCTCGCGTCAGGCCGGACCACGCCTTGGCCGGCAAGGGACACAGCTCCCGGGCCGTCCGGACCTGGCTCAGGTGGCGAGGCATCGCCCACACCGTCCCGCGGGCTGATCAGGTCCGCAACCGGCTCCGGCGCGGCTTCCTCGGCGGACGTCCGCCTGCCTTCGACGCGCAGCTCTACAAGCGGCGCAACGTCGTCGAACGCTGCTTCAACCGCCTGAAGCAATGGCGTGGCATGGCCACCCGCTACGACAAGACCGCCGAGTCCTACCAGGCAGCCGTCACCCTCGCCTCGCTTCTGATGTGGGCTTGACATGTGAAGACAACTTCTAGCGGTGGTCGATCGGGTGTGCGCCTGCGGCGCACGCGCCTCGCGGTGGCGCCGACGGCGCGATCGTGACGTCTTGGCGCACCCCTTGACTCGGTCGAAGGCGACTTCGCGTCGCGCGGCCCCCGGTACGGGCGTTGGCAGTGCCTGCACCAACCCTGTGCGGCCCCGGGGACGACAGTCCTCGGCGAGGCCGGATGCGCCGGCCTGCAAATCGATGGCTCGCCCACTGCATGTGACTGGCATCGCCCTCGCTGCGCCCGGCTTTCTTGCCGGTCTACCCATGGCTCGGGATCGGGAGGTGAACGTGGGGACGCATAGGAAGGAAACAGCGCGTTGCCCCCATCTGTCTCTACGCGATCCATGACCCCGATGAGCTCTTCGAAGGATTTGGTCGCGCTGTCACTCCTCGTCAACAGGCGCGCACCCCTGGCCCGACGTCAGCCGAACGTGTATTCCCGGCGGACTATGGGGGTGCTCGTAGGTGGCCGGAGTGGGTGTTCACCTGAAGGCGTGCCCACTCGACTGGGAGGCGCCGAAGCTGATGCTGCCAACCCTGAGGGGGACAGACACTGGGCCGACGCCTTTCATCCGGCTCCACCACCACTGAAGGCCGGTGACACGGCTGCGGTCCAGCCGCGCACAGTCCCTGTGAACCGTCTTGCGGCCCACCCGGCCGGGCGTCTGGATGAAGTCCTGGGGATGCTGGACAGCCCGGGTTTTCCGTGAGCTGTTCCATGAGCGTCTCGTAGAGGTTGTCGTAGAACGGCTGGAGGCGGACGGTTGGGCCCAGGGTGAACTGGCCGGGAGAGGTTGATGGTGTCGGTGTGTGCGGCAGGAGTAGTCCGGGCAGCACGTACATGCGGTAGAAGCCGCGCAGGCCGATCGGTGCCCCGGGTGGGAGTTGGCGGGGCGTGATCCGACGACTCATCGGTGTGGCCGCTGTGACGGCCGCTGTCCTCGCCACCGTGGTGACGATCTCGTCGGCCCCCGTGGCCTCCGCATCATCCAAGCCCCGGGCGTGCAACACCGCGGGGCCGAAGCGTCACTGCACACCACCGCCCCTGTGCACCTGCGTGTGGGCAAGGGCACCAGCTAGCGTTCCCTGGCCGTCCTGGCGAAGAACACCGACTTCTACGCCGAGTGCTGGGGCATCACGTCCGATGACGTGTGGCGGGCGTACGGGGGAGTCGTAGCCGGCCGGTACGCCGGTTTCCCCGACGGGCGGCGGGGCTGGGTGAGCGGCGACTACGTGGCCACCGGCTAGCGGCACCGCTGAAGAGCGCAGGACTGGCGATAGGGTGCGGGGCTGGCTGCCCTGGCACTTCACTACCGGGAGCGACCGCTTGTTACTCTTTCTGATCATGCGAGCCCTCTTCCCAGGATCCTTCGACCCGGTCACTCAGGGGCACCAGGACGTACTCCGGCGCGCTGCCCTCCTGTTCGACGAGGTCGTCGTGTGCGTGATGTTCAATCCGAACAAGACCGGCCGCTTTCCCATCACGGAACGGCTGGACCGGCTCCGCGCGGCATCAACTGATCTGAGCAACGTCACGGTTGACTCCTACACCGGCGGCCTGCTGGTCGACTACTGCCGCCGAGTCGGAATCGACGTCGTCGTCCGCGGAGTCCGCGGCGTTCGCGACCTGGATTACGAAATGCCGATGGCCCGCATGAACCGCGAGCTGGCAGGAGTCGAAACGTGCTTCATCGCTGCTGACCCCGCCCTGGCCCACATCTCATCCACCCTCGTCACCGGGATGAGTCAAATAGGACCGTGTCCCGAACGATGATTTGAGCGAGCTGCTTCCCGCAGGTGGGGGCGACAGCGAGGGTTCCTAAGGCCGTGCCCTATGTGGTGGGCCGCGCGCACCGTGCTCAAGATGCGGCCGGGCAACGTCATCGTCGTCGCGGGCGGTCCCGCCATGGGTAAAAGCGCCTCACCCTCGGTGTCGCGCTCGCCAACGCGGGCACCGGCCGGCCGACGCTCCGCGGCTCCGGGCATCGCGAGGGCAAGCGCCCGCAGGTTTCGGCCCTGCGGGACTCCGGGCAGCGGCAGCGCCGGTCACCGCCCGGTGTCACCGTGCCCGTCACCGTCGTGGTCATCCCCCGGCGTGGCGGGACCGGCCCCGAGCACGCGGCGTCCGGCGGCGGGGCGCGTTTCCTGGGTGCCGCGGTTGGGGCGGTGGTGTTACCGGGACTGTGCAGGGATTCGTCGGGTGATGTCGGTGGTCGGCTTGTTCTGCACACCGCATAGTTGTAGCGACTGTTCCTCGGTGCTGTCGGCAGCGTTGGTGGTGGGGGTGCGCTGCTCGGTGGGTACCGCGGCCCGTCACATCGTGGCCGAGCCGGGTGTTTTCTTCTCTTTGCCTCATAACAGGACGTCGTCGGTGAGCTCGGCGAGCTTGGTCGTGCGGCGTCCGCCGCCGACCTGCTTCGGCTGGTCAGTCATGCAAGTTCCGTCCACGGGCAGGGTGTCGGGTCAGCGTGATGGCACACGGGCCCGCTTCCCCCGATCCTGCTCGGCATGAGGGTCCAGCCGCCTGTGACCGTCGCCCCGCCCAGCCGCTCCGGCGGCCGACCGCTGAGCATTCATGGCGTGCTTGTCGGCACTGTCTACGACGTGTGGGACCTGGTTGTCTTCGCCGCGTCCGGCACCGCGTCAAGGGCTTGAGCGGATCCCGGACGCCTTCGACATCACCACCGGTCGGATCACCGAACCCGAAGAAGGGGCGGCGTTGATCGTGTTCCTTCTGTCTGACGTCGCATACATCACCGGCACCGATCACGTCATCGACGGCGGCACGGTCAGGACACTCTGAACGGGGAAGGCGCCGGTGACGGCGGCTTGACTCCTACGACGGTGGGGGCGAGGTCACCTCGCCCCCACCGTAAAAGGAAATGACACGATGGTGAGACGGGCCCTCCGGCCGAGCTACGAGACAGCCACAAAACCAACAGGTCACGAGACTGCTTCATGTCATGAATCGCGCCCCTGCACGCGCCCACAAGCGCCCTGAACGGCCGCCACAGCCCCGTACGTCGATCACGGACGGAGAGCCCCATGGGTCTCATCGGAGACGGCCTCGAGCGAGCCGTCCAGCAGGCGTCCACCCGCGGCATCTCACAGCGCACCGTCGAGCGGTGCGTCCGCTTTCGAAGGAGACCGTGCTGCCGGAGAAGACTGCGCTGGAGTAGTCGACCGTGCTGCCCTGGAACCTCGCGCGGGCGAAGGAGACATGGCCGCCGGAGAACTGGTTGCCGACGAAGGCCCGACAGCGCCGGCGGCGTCGTGTCGTGGCGGGACCTGGGTGAGGGACTGGGCCAGCACCACACCACGGTCAAGGAGCGCCACGACCGCACCGCACGCGGGGGTACGCACAGCTTGCGCCGCTGGCTCACCGAGAACACCCCGCGCGCCGACCGCTACCCGACCGCCTGAGCAGGAGGGCACCGCGATGACCGACGTACACCGGGTCCGGCCGCTCTGTGCCGCCGCCCAGCAGTGACCGCCGTGGACCAGGTCCACGGTGCGGCGGCTCAAGCCGTACTGCGCGAGCCAGTCCGGCACCGGGGGCCGGCGCTGCTCGCCTTGGCGCCGCTCGACCTGGCGGCGCTCCTCGTCCGCGATCCACCGGCGGGTGCGCGCGAGGTCCGCTCCTGGACGCGTTCCAGGAAGCGGAGCTGAGCGAGGCGGTCAGCACTGGAAATTGCAAGCCACCGGGCCCGGCTCGCCGACGAGCGCCCGGGGCCCGCTGCCCTCTGACAGTCAATCTTGACCGTCTGTCAAGCGATCTTGATGCCCTGTCAGCCCTCGGGGAGGACCTCGTCTGCCTGTGCACCCTTCTGCCCCTGCACAACGACAAAGGTCACCTTCTGACCTTCTTTGAGACTCTTGAAACCGGCCCCTTGGATCGCTCTGAAGTGCACGAAGAGGTCCGGACCGGATTCCGGGGTGATGAAGCCGAACCCCTTCTCGTCGTTGAACCACTTCACGGTGCCGTTCTGCCGCTCGGCCATGCCTACTCCTCGAATCGCGTGTTGTAGCCGGACGTGCGTGACACCCCGGCGAGCTGATCATCGCCGACTGTTGGATAGGGATCCGGGATAGGCACGACAGCCGGAAGTTATCGGAACCAAGCGGTCAAACTCACCTGACAAACGGTCAAGGTCATCTGTCAGAGAACACCCGCACAGACGAGAGGCCGGCACCGCTCAGTCCGCCGGAGCGGGTGGCACGGGGGTCGAGTGGGCGTGCTGGTGGCAGCGGTTGTGCGTCAGCCTCGTTCGCTTGTTGATTGCCTGGTCATGTGCTGTGGACGCGGGTTGGTCTGCTGTCACGAGGTGACCACGTGGCTGCCGCTCTCTGGCCGGCATGCGGTTGACCGGCTGCCGTGGGAGCGGCTGCTCACAGTGGTCGACATCCGCGCTCGCTTCGGCTTCACCGCCGCGCCCGGCAGCAGCGATGACGCCCGCATCCGCCACCTCACCATCGCCCTGGCTCGCAGCACGCAGCCCGCCTCTTCGACGCCCAGGACGCCGGCGCCAGCGGACAGCAGCTGCGCGCCATCGCCGCCGAGGGCCTGGGCGAGATGTACTTCCGCGACGGCGGCCGCCGCGCCCACGGCCTGGAGGTGGAGTTCACCGACGTCGAGCACCTGGAGTTCGACCTGTAGCGGAGACGGCGCCGGTGTCGGCGGGCTCGGGGTCCGGCCCTGTGGGTCTCGGCGTGGTCGAAACCGGGTGTGAGTAGTTCCGGTGCAGAAAATGCCGCTGAGAACGATCACGACCTTCCAAGCGCAGGCTGAGGAACGTCAGGCCTTCGCGCAGGGCTGGGAAACAGGACTGCGAAGTGTGAGTAGGTCGGCGGCCGGGCGGTACCACCGCTCACACCCATATCAGTTGGTCGGCTGCTCAACAGTTCCCTCCGCCTCCCCCGCCAGTAGGCCAGATTGTGGCGGGTGGACAGGGTGCTGGGGTGGTCGGGGCCCAGCACCCGCAGCATCTCCTCCAGCAGCTCGGCGAACGCGGCCGCGGCGCCGGCCGCATCCCCCGCCTCGCCCCGCCAGTAGGCCAGATTGTGGCGGGTGATCAGGGTGGCGAGGTGGTCGGGGCCGAGGTGGCTGCGGGCTGTGGTGGCCAGGTGGCCGTAGTGGTCCACGGCGGCGGTGATCTGACCGGATTCACAGAGGCTCTGGCCGGCACGGTTCAGCACCTCATGGGCGTCTGGCCGGTACAGGGCTTCTTCGGCGTGGCGGGTGAGGGCTTCGGTGTTGGCGCGAAGGGCCTGGGCGAGGGCGGTGTCGCGTTCGATGTCGGGCCAGGCGGCTAGGAGGGCGTCGGCGGCGGCGCGGGCGTATTGGTCTTTTTGCTCAGGGGTGAGGGTGTCGCGGGTGGTGCGCTGGATGAATTGGTGGATGCGGACGGCTTGGTGAGGGGTGTCCGGCCGGTGGTCGATGAGGCTGAGCCGGTCCAGGGCGCGCAAGGCGCGTACCGCGTCGCGGTGGGAGACGGGGGCCGGTTCCATGGTGATGCCCAGGCTGGTGCCGGTGCGGTGGGCGGCGAGGTGGGCGCGGGCGGCATCACCGGTCAGGACGTCCTGGGGGATGCCGTTGGCATCGAGCAGGGCGGCGAGGTGGAGCATGGGTCTGGCCAGGCCGGCGGGGCGGAGGGTGTCGGCGCGGGCGGTGGACAGGGACCATGTGGCGGCGAGGGTGGTGGTCTGTTTCGTCGGGCAGGGCGTCGGGGGCAAGGTCGGCAAGCACGGTGGCTTCTTCGTCGGCCAACAGGTTGCGGTAGCTGGCGGCGCTATCGCGGGAGTCGATGAGGTAGGCGGCGGCTTGTGCTAGGGCCAGGGGCAGGTGGCCGAGGTCGGCGGCCAGGGCGGTGAGCTGGTCCGAAGGCTCGGTCCGGCCGTGTGCGGCCAGGGATGTGGTGAGGTAGTGGACGGCTTGGGCCTTCGTGAACCGGCCGACTTCGACCAGGCGGCGGCCCTCCCCGCTCAGGGCGGCGTCGCGGCGGCGGGTGGTGAGCAGGGTGCGGCCGTGCGGGCTGGTCGGCGGCCACAGGCGTTGCAGGTCTGCCGGGTCGGCGACGTCGTCCAGGATGATCAGCCACCGGCACGGCCGCTGGCCCGGTTTGGGGGTCAGCCAGGCCAGGAAGGTGCGGGCGGCCTGTGGGGGGTCGTCGGGGTCGGCACAGCACAGCTCCACACCAGCCTGCGCGTAGGCTGCCACGACGGACGAGCGGCTGTTGGCGGTGATCCAGACCATGACGTCCAGGCTGCCGGTGTCCCAGGCGGTGCGGGCGTAGCCGGCGGCGAGCTGTGTCTTGCCGACCCCGCCCATACCGCTCAGCACCTGACACAGCACCGCGGTGCCGCCCTGGTCGATGACGGCGCGCAGCCGGTCCGCCTCGGCGCGCTGCTGGAAGCACTGCGCCCGGGACGGGATGACGCCGACCGGGTGAGGCCAGGGCGCGGGTTCCCGGGGGCCGGTATGCCGGTGCTGGTGGAACCCGCCGGTGACCATGCCGGCGGCGATGCTGTGCCGGCCGCCGTGACGACCATGGCACCGTCCTGCGTGCCCGGAGGGTGCGTGATGTTGGGTGGGCTTGTGCTGGCCGGTCCGCTCAACCCTGCGGCGGATCCGGCAGGAAAGGGGGGGCGATCTGCACCCCGCCATGGATGACGCCGGCGGCGACCGAGCCCTCGTCCCGGAGGGTGGCTGGGGGAGGTGTATGTTGCCGCGCCCGCTGCCGTCTCGCCGTGCCTTCGCCGCCCGCTGCCGGGCCCTGGCGTGCGCTGTCCGGCCGCCGCTGGACCACCCACCAACCAACCGGCCAGCGCCCGGCGCGCCCGCCCCGACCATGGGCCCAACCAGCACCGGGCCAGCCGCCAGCGTCCGGCGCTGTCGTGGGCGATGTCGACGTGGTTACGTGGGCTGGTCGGTCATGGGCCTTGCTGCCGCTCTGCTGACGCCTCTGATGAGGGGCGGCGCATACCTGTCACGGCTGGACTCGCCGTTGCCTCGATGCCGCAGGACGTGCCGGAGGTGTAGGGGATCACCAAACGTTGGGGGTGACGGGTACTGTCCAGAGCTCGTCGTTGGTGTGCTGGGGGTTCTCCAGGCTCAGTGCGTTCCAGGTACCGCCGTCACCGAGCGGGCTGCTGGTCTGCCTCAGGACGGTGGAGATGTCGTCCCGGGGGTGGATGGAGACCGTCCCGCGCGGCGCCCAGACGGGCGCCGACCACAGCTGGAACTGCTGGTTCGTGGCGTTCGGGCTGCACGGCGCCAGGGTGACAACCCATGGGCCGTATCGTTCCCAGTCGCCACCGGCTGCCGGCCTCGGGCTGCGGGTCCAGCAGGTTCCCTTGGTGGTGCTCTGGATGCTGTAGTACCTGCCGTGCTCGCGCGGAGTGAAGGTCCAGCTCCTGTCGGACGAGCCCGTCCAGTTCGCATCGGTGAACGCAGCGAGCACCTGACCGTAGTTGCCGTATGTTCCGATGTGCCGGCCGGTGCTGGCGTTGCGGACCTCTCCGGTGCCGCCGGACGCCTCAGCCGCTGCGGATGTCGCAGTGCCCAGCACGCCACCCAGCGCGGCACATACCGCGGCCGCAGCGACAGCCGTACGGCGCCACCGCCGGCGGCCCGGGCAGGCGGCAGCCCTACTGGCGGCCACTGCCATGGATCGGCGTACACGCATAATGTGCTCCTTCGTAAAGGACGAATAGGACGTCCGCAACCTGTCCCGCTCCACCCTCGTGACACGCCTCAACGCGCCAACCATCCGATCGGGCGATCACTTTCCCGCCACTCATGCGGGCCCGCTGGTTGAGGCCGGTCGGTCGCGCTGCCGGGCGCTTGCGCACGAGGTGACGAACGGTGATGGGAGACGGCTTTGCTCCCGTTCGGTGGTCATGCTGCCGTGGGGACTACCGGCGGCGGGGGGCCGAGCAAGGGGGCGTGAGGGGGGCGTAGAGCTGGCGACCGCGTCGGCTTGACGATGTCTCAATTCATCGATGGCTACCAATAGTAGTATTGCCGCTACTTCCCGTCACCGGAATGCTGGTTATGACTTGGCGGGTCGCAGGTGTCGATGGCTCTGCCGCTTCGCCGGAACGTACGCGGGCCGCGTTGCTCCCTCGCGTACGCCCCGCATCAGTGCTGCCGTCGGCCCCGCGGCCCCCTCCACTACCGGAAAGCAGGATGACGCTGACCATGCAGACTCCAGTCCGCCTCGCGGCAAGCATCGCGCTCACCACCGCCACCATGCTGACGGCAGCCGCACCCGCCTCCGCCGACGCCTCGATCATCCGAGGCCAGGGCCGCGACGCATGCACCCGCAACTACGTCTGCCTCTACGACAACTGGGACTACAACGCCCCCACAAACGCCCGCATCCTGCGAACCACCGAGGACATCACCCACCTGAACGACTACAACTTCAACGATGTCACCAGCTCCGCCGTCAACAACAGCCGCTTCCTCGTCCGGATCTACCCGGAATACGACTTCAAGGGAGTGCCCGTGACACTCCTGCCCGGCGAGTCCATCAGCTTCAACCGGGGCAACGGCTTCAACGACGTGGCCTCCTCCGTCCAGTTCCTCCCCTACACCATCGGATAACCGACAGCCGCACCGATCGAGCGGGCCCGGGGAGGGCGACTGCTGTCACTGCGGCGGACCGGCCTGGCCCGCCCGCTGTGGAAGCCGTCGTTCTCAGTCGGCCACGACGTCGCGTAGTTCCCGTACAGCGTGCTCGTGGTGGTGCTGGGCGGGATCGCCTCGTACAGGTCCAGGGCCCGGCCGCGGACCAGGCCGGTGCAATAGTCCGCGGGCAGCGCTGTCAGGGCGGCGACCGTACGACGGCACGCCTGCTCGGTGTCGCCGTCGTGATGAGAGCGGGCCGCCGCGTCGATGTTCAGCAGAGTGTGCGTCACGGTGCTGGTCGGCGCGGACTGCTCTCGGGCGTGCTCCTGGCTGACGTGGGCGAGGCGGGTGTCCCCGAGCGTGGTGAACGCGTGGCTGAGATGGACGCGGTGCTTCTGCTCGCCGTACGTCAGCCACGTGTCCGACCGCTCGCCCTCGGAGAGCCGGCCCATGAGGGCGTCGGCGGCCTTGAGTGCGGCGCGGGCCTGCTCAGGCTGGTGGTTGAGGGCGTAGGCGCGGGCGGCGACCGCGGCCGCCAGTGTCGCCGCGGCGGTCGGCCGGGTACCGGCGACGCGGGGGGCCTGTTCGGCGAGGCCGGCCGCTGCCTTCGGGGCGCCGTAGTTGAGAGGGACCATCACCTCGCGGGCGAGGACCCAGGCGTGCAGCTGGGGATCGCCGGATTCGGCGGCGGCCCGGGCGGCGGTGGCGAACCAGGCGCGGGACTCGCGGCGGCTGCCCATCGCCGGTGCTGATACCCCCGTACACACGGCTGATCGAGTTCTGCTTGACGTCGGTGTCGGAGGTCGCGGCCAGCGCCCAGTACAGCTCGTTGTGGCCGATCTCACCGGATTGGTGATAGCACCTCATGCGGTCCAGCTCGATCGTCACGTTTGTCAGCGGAGCCTCCGACTGCGCCTCGGCGCGGTGGTCGGACGATGTCACCACCGTCACCCCGTGCCCGTACGCGCCCAGGCCCTCCATAAACTCCGGGCTGTCCAGCCCCGCACCCTCGGGCACGCGGTCGAGGTCGACCAGGCTCAGGTTCGGCTGCGCCATCACCTCCTCTCCTCCCGCACACCAGGCAGGTCCCCGGCCAGGTCCGCCAGCGCGTATCCCTCCTCCAGCCCCCGCTGCGACAACGCCGCCGGGAACAACGACGAGGCACCCAGCGCCTGCTCCTCCCGGAACACCCTCCCGAACTCGCGCACCTCCTCCTCCGACGCCACCACCCGCAGGAGCGACACCATCTGCTCCTCCAGGTCCGTCAGCTCCAGGCCCGCCTCCACACGCGCCGCCCCCCGCAGCATCACCCCGTACAGCAACCCCGTCCCCCGGGCCGGCACCTTCCGCGCCGACGGGCGCAGCCCCACCTGCCGCCCCTGCAGCTGCTAACGCAGCCGCCCCAGCCGCTCCTCCTGCGAAATCCCGAACGCGTCAGTGGACACAGACATACGCGACTCCCAGCCTTGCAATTCCGGCCCCGGCCAGCCGCAGGACCCCAACGCCCGATCCTCCCGCGATGAGCACACCCTGTGCGTCAGCGTGCGCTATCGGTACACGATCGAGGGAGGCGGCGCGCGCCGACAGACGCCCGGCGGCCGGGTGACGACCCAACGAGACCATCGCCATACGGCGCAGCAGCGCGCACGCCGCTGCCGTGCTGCCCGCTGTCCGACAAGCCGGCTCGGGTCCGGCACGCTGGCGGGCGTAGAATACGGCGCCTGGAGTTTTACCGGCGACGACCGACGCCCCAGCCGGAGTTGCGTTCGGGCGCCGGCGCCCACGTCTGGGCAGCCGGGCTGCGCCCGCCGCTGATCGCGGCGGCCTCCGCGAGCTGGTGGCTCTCCCCAGTCACCTCGCCACCCACACCAAGGCGGACGGACGACGGGCGGCAAGCCAACGGGGGTTTCTTCCCCAGTCAGCCTTCACCCGCGCGCGTTGAGCACCATTTCAATGGTGCCGCCGGACGGGACGTCGTAGTCGTCCAGAAAGTGGCCGTCCTCCAGCCGCTTCCCCCCATAAAGCAGGCGCTGCTGTGCCGGAGGGACACCTGCCTCGTCCTGGAGCCTGGATTTAATATTCTCGATGGCTTCGCCGGATCCGACTTCGAGAGTGACGGTCGCCGTCATGGTTTTGACGTGTAGCTGCATCGCGCTCCTTGTGTTGTGGGGGCCCCTGGCCGCCCTGGATTCCGGATATGACGTGCCCCGCATCGCGCATCTGCTGGGCTTCTGCCGGTGCAGGTTCTCTGCCGACTCCGTTCAGACCGTGTGATGCGACGGTCGACGCCGCCGCGCGTTCTGCGACCCGCAGGGCAGTCGACCGCCCAGACCCCGCCGCTACGAACGAAAGTCGCCATCGTCGCTGCCGACGCCGGTCTACCCGACACCGGCGACTTCGGTGTTGTTCGCGCTGGTGTTGCCCTCCGAGAGAGCAGAAACCGGGACGCGCTTGGCGTCGATCAGGTCGAGGATGTCGGTATCGGCGTACGCCGGCGCGGTGGCCGCCAGCAGGGCGCCGCTCACGGCCGCCACGGCGAGGATGTGGCCTGCCTAACGACCAGCTCCTACGACCGTCACCCGCAGTACTCACCGGGTGTACGCGGCACGACTCGGGCCCCCGGCACAGTGCCGGCCTGCTGTGCCTGAACGGTTCAACCAGAGCGCCGACCGAATCTCAAGGATCGGTCGGTGGGCGGCCGTCTTCGCACCCCCCCCGCGTCAGCACCGAATCCGCACCATGGTGCGTGGCCACCGGTTGCGGCAGGCTGGCCGCCCGCTACCGCGCACGCCTTCGGCTCGCGTCGCTCAGCCGCCGGTTCCGCGAACCCATCGTGATCATGCGACGGCGGAATCCGGGACAGCATCTCCTGCGCGGTCAGCTAGGACGGACAAGTGATCCGGAACACTTCACCTTAGTCTAGAGTCCGTTGATCTTGACAGGGAGCTTGTGGAGCGTCGCAACAGCGGTGTCAGGGTCCTCCACATCGATAAGATCGACCGGATTCTGCAGCTGGTACAGGTCGCCCTTCGGCGGGTACTGGGTGAGCTCGCCGATGAGCGTCGCCGGGTCCTCTGTCGCCAGGATCAGCGGCCTACCGTCTCCGCCGTCGATGGTCATGGTGAAGTCCAGGACCATGATGTGTTCGAACTTCGGCGGGGAGTCCTGAGTCACCCGCAGCAGACTCTTCGGTTCGACATCGACATCGTTCTGCTCGATCGTGATGCTCCCCCCGCCCCCGTCCCCATTGGGGTCGGGCAGCTCCGCGCTGATCTTGAAGCGGACCGTCATCATGCGCACGCTATTGGCGGGGTCGTCGGGGTTGTCGACGACGCGGTGCTTGATGCCGCCCCTGAAGTCCGTGGTGATCGATGAGGTCCGGATCTTGAGTGGGGTGTCGATCGCGAGCATGTTGCACGGGATCTCCTCGCCGATGGGAGGCAGCAGTGACATGTACGGTTCCCTTGTTCGCATGGGCCTTTCGAGCAGGCCCAGCACCGGATGCCGCCCGCACCGGTGAGAAACCGCCACCCTGCACGAACAGTGCGTTCCCTCCGCTCAGCACAGCTCGCAAGCACAACGGACAAGGTGATCCAAAAGACACGGCCTGGATCACCCCAGCACCTGCTGCTCCAGCGCGACTTCGCGATCTACGTGCTTGAGGGGACGGAGAGTCGCTGCCAGTAGTGGCTGCGACCCATTGAGGCTTGGTGGTTTCTGCGCCAGTTCGACTGAACAGTGCGCCGGTCAAGCGGCGGACCTCCGGGACGGTCAGGTCAACCGGCTCGCCGCTTCGGGCCGGGCGGTCCGAGTCCGCAGGTCTGGTCGGCCATGCGTCGTCGACGGCGACGGCCAGGAATGCGAGAGCGACCATGGCCAGGGTGACGTGCCAATACCAGGTGGTCCAGTTGCGGACCTGGTAGTGGTCCAGGCCGACCTGGCCCTTGGCCGCCTGAAAGCAATCTTCGATGCACCAGCGGGTGCCGGCGACGCGGACGAGCTCGGACAGCGGCACGGCCTGGGGTGACCTTCCGCCGGACGACGTCAGCACCATCCTCGGAAAAACAGATCACAGTCTGTGATCCCGGGTTTCCAAAGATCCTGCGCCACTCTTGCCAACTACGCGGCGTCACACCTTTCTGACCAGCGACGGGTCTGCTGCACGATCGGGTGACATCTGAACTGGCCTGCCCTGAGGGACGGGTGGGAAGGATGTCGCTGTGCCCAAGCCCTATCCGGAAGAGTTCCGCCAGGACGTCGTGCGAGTCGCGAGGAACCGCGGCCCGGGTGTCACGGTCGAGCAGGTGGCCACCGATTTCGGGGTTCACCCGATGACGTTGTGGAAGTGGATACCGCCGGGCGGACATCGATGACGGGTCCAAGCCCGGGGTGACCAGCCAGGAGAGCGCCGAACTGCGGGAAGCGCGTCGGCGGATCAAGCTGCTGGAGCAGGAGAACCAGGTCCTGCGCCGGGCCGCGGCCTATCTGTCGCAGGCGCATCTGCCGGGAAAAGGATCTACCCGCTCGTGAAGGAGCTGGCCGTGGACGGGGTGCCCGTCACGGTCACGTGCCGGGTGCTCAAGCTCGCCAGACAGCCCTACTACCGCTGGCTCGACAAGCCGGTGGCCGACGCCGTACTGGAGGAGTCGTATCGCGCGAACGCACTGTTCGACGCTCACCGCGACGACCCGGGTGAGCCGCAACTTCACCGCGACCGGCCCGAACCGGCTGTGGCTCGCCGACATCACCGAACACGCCACCGGCGAAGGCAAGCTGTACCTCTGCGCGATCAAGGATGTGTTCAGCAACAGGATCGTGGGCTACTCCATCGACGCGCGGATGAAGTCCCGCCTGGCCGTGACCGCCCTCGACAACGCCGTGGCCCGACGTGAACACGTCGACGGGTGCATCCTGCACAGCGATCGCGGCTCGCAGTTCCGGTCCCGGAAGTTCGTCCGGGCCCTCGACCGGCACCGCATGGTCGGATCGATAGGGAGGGTCGGGGCAGCCGGCGACAACGCGGCCATAAAGTCCTTCTTCAGCCTGCTGCAAAAGAACGTCCTCGACCGCCGGAGCTGGGCCACCCGCGAGGAACTGCGGATCGCGATCGTGTCCTGGATCGAGCGGACCTATCACCGGCGCCGCCGACAAGCCGCACTCGGCCGGCTGACACCCGTCGAATTCGAGACCGTCATGACCACACCGGCCCTCCAGGCCGCGTGACCGAACCTGTCACCTGAACCTGCACCAGACCCCAACCTGAAGCGTTTCAACATGTCCCAAGAGTTCGAGCTCGCCATCCGAAGGAGAGTGTCCCTCGGTTGTCGGGCAGTCTCCTCCCGATCTTGGAGCCAGGATTCCACCTCGGTCGTGTCCGCCGCGATGACGTCCAAATCGCTGTCGTAGTTATAGCAGTGGAAGCACAGGTTTTCCGTCACATGGGTGGCTAAGTGCTGTTCCGTAAATGATCTACGACATGCTGGTTGACCAGCGTCGCTTCGTGATCGTCCGGCCAGGGTGAGGTTGTGGGGGCGGGCGATGCCGAGCATGGCGTGGTGGACGCCTTCGCCCTTCAGGCGGCAGTCGCGGAGGATCTTTCAGGTCTTCATGCGGGCGAAGGCGTGCTCGACGCGGGCGCGGACTTTGCGGTGGGAGGCGTTGTGTTCCTCCTTCCAGTCCGGGAGTTCGGTCCGGCCTTTCTCGCGGCGGTGCGGGATGACGAGGCCGGTGCCGCGGTAGCCGCCGTCGGCGATGACCATGGTGTTGCCGACGGCGGCTTTCGCGCCGGACATCTCCCACGCCTTGCAGTCGTTGCGGTTGCCGGGCAGGGGCCGGCTGACGGCGACGACGAGACGGGTGTCGGCGTTGATGACGACCTGGTGGTTGGTGGAGTAGCGGTAGTTCTTCGACTGCTCGGCCACTTGGTGGTCGCGGGTGGGGACCAGGGTGCCGTCCACGATGAGCACGGTGTCCTTGCGGAACCGTTTGCGAGGCTGGAGCGCGAGCGACGGTCCGAGGTGGTCGACGATGCGGTCTGCCGCAGACTTGGACACCCCGAACGGCGGGGCCAGTTGGCGCAGGGTCAGGTTCGTCCGCCAGTAGGCGGCGACCAGGAGCACGCGGTCCTCCAGCGGCAGGCTCCAGGGCCGGCCCTTGCGCACCGGATCCGCACCTCGCGCCTCAGCGCGGTGATCAGCTTGCCGAACTGGCGCGGGCTCAACCCGCTGAACGGGGCTATCCATGAAGGCTCCGACGCCGTGATCACACCAGACACAGCAAGACCATCTCACCGGTGACCAGCAGTTACGGGACAGCCCTTGGGTAACTACCGTAAGTTCCAACAGGGGGCGCTTTCCCGTCAGTTGGTGAGCCTCAGGTGACCTCCCAGGCCCCAAGGACGCGACCGCCCCGCGCGGCGACCTGTTCGATCCCGCGTGCCCGATCCGTCGACTGCTCGACCGCATCGGTACGAAATGGACGTCGATGGCGGTGAAGGGCTGGCCGAGGCTGCGCCCGGGGAGGTGCGCTTCGCCGAGCTGCTGCGCCGGATGCCCGGCGTCCCGCAGAAGATGCCGTCCGTGACCCTGCATAACCTGGTGCGGGACGGCTTGGTCGCACGCAGGGTGGAGCCCACCGTGCCGCCCGGCGTGAACACCGGCTCACCGGACTCGGACTGTCCCTCGACACCGTGCTCGCCGCCGTCAGGGACTGGGCCGAGGAGCCCATGTCGGAGATCGACCGCGCGAACGAACTGACCGACGCTCAGGCGGAACTCCGGCCCGGTCGGTGGACCGCCGAGCCGCAGGACGACCGGGCAGCCTGAGGAAGAAGGTGCCCGGTCGTCCCGTTCGCCAGGGCCGTCGGCGTCAGTGTCCGCCGGACTCCTCGGGGCGTGCCTGGCGCGGCAGGAGGAAGGAGAGGAGGAAGGTCAGCGCGAGCATGGCGTCGACGATCCACAGCACCGTCTTCATGACCGATCCGAAACCGCCCTCGAAGGCCGAGGTCGCGGTGGTCTGCAGGGCCGCGGGTATCCGGGCGCCGGCCTCGGGCGAGGTCACGGCGGACCGCGTGTCCTTCTCCAGGCGCGTGCAGGACGCCGGGGTGGCGGCGGGGTCCTTGGCCACGGCGCGGTCCGAGGCGCACTCGCGCAGGTCCGCCACGACACGATCCTGTGCGGCGGGCGCGACGTGGGCGGCGGCCAGCTGCCCGCGCAGACCGTCCGAGCGGTGGTCGACGGCGGTGGCGATCCCGCCGCCCAGCAGGCCGAAGAACACGGTGCCGAGGATGGCCACGCCGAAGGCGCCTCCGAGCTGCTGCATCGCGGTCATCGTGCCGGACGCCGAACCCGTCTCGTGCTGCTCGACACTGGCCAGCACGATGTCGAAGAACGGAGCCATGAGCAGGCCCATGCCGATGCCGGTGACGAGCAGGGACGGCAGCAGCTGCCAGGGCCCGACGCCGCTGCCCACCATGTCGAGGGTCAGCCACACACCGAACACGCCGGCCGCCATGACGACGGTGCCCGCCTGAAGGACGGCACGTCCGAACCGTGCGACGCCCTGCGCGATACCGAACCCGACGATCATGCCGCCGGACCAGGGCACCATGACCAGACCGGCCTTGAGCGGCGAATAGCCGAGACCTATCTGGGTGTAGAGGTTGAAGACCAGCATGAAGCCCTGCATGGTCGAGAAGAAGACGAGTCCGAGGACCATGCCGCCGCTGAACCCGCGCTTGCGGAAGAGGCTCGGGACGACCAGCGGGTCGAGGCCGGCGCTGCTGCGGTGCGATTCGTACCTGGCGAAGGCCGCGAAGACGACGACGGAGGCGCCCATCATCACGAACGCCCACACGGGCCAGTCGTACTCGCGGCCCTGGACCAGCGGGAAGATGATGAGCAGCGCGGCCAGCGAGACCAGGAGCATGCCGGGGATGTCGAGGCGGGGCTTGCTCTCGGAGCGGCTCCGGGGCAGGTAACGCACCGCGCCGAGGAAGGCCGCGGCACCCAGCGGCAGGTTGATCAGAAAGATCATCCGCCAGCCGGTGCCGAAGTAGTCGGCGTCCACGAGCCAGCCCGCCAAAATCGGCCCGCACACCGCGGACAGTCCCATGACCGGACCGAACATGCCGAAGGCCTTCTGCGACTCCTTGGGCGGGAACATCTCCTTGATCATGCCGAGGCCCTGAGGCAGCATCACCGCGCCGAACAGGCCCTGGACGACGCGGGCGCCTATCAGTATCTCGGGTGACACGGACACCGCGCACAGCAGCGAGCCCACGGTGAAGCCGGCGGCGCCCACCAGGAACATCGTGCGGCGTCCGTGGATGTCCCCGAGCCGCCCTCCGGTGACGAGCCCGACGGCCATCGACAGCGTGTACGCGGCAGCGAGCCACTGCAGGGTGGAGGCCCCGCCGCCGAGGTCGGCACGCATGGAGGGCCCGGCGATGTTCGTGACGACGGCGTCGAGGAGGTCCATCACCTCGGCCGCGAGGATCACGAAGAGCGCAGCCCAGCGCCACCGGTAGGGGGCGGGTGAATCGGTGGGCGTCTCCGCGGACGCGACACCGGTGGTGGTCATCGGAACTCCTCGCAGGAGGGATGGGCGACTAAATGAACGGTGTTCACCGTAGCAGAACGGTGCTCTCTGTGAGAACACTGTTCATTAAGATATAGCGTAATCGGTCGCCAACACAAGATATATCGCGTTCGCCGGGTCGAGAGCATCGTCCCCCGCGGCGGAGAACACTGTTCTCTCGTGTGCCTAGACTGGCCGCATGACAGACGCGGCAGCCGACAGCCCAGCAACCCCACCGCCGTCTCCGTGGGAGCGGGAGCGCCCCTCCCGGACCCACACCGCTCCCGCGCGCACACCGCTGTCCCGCGACCGCGTCGTCGAGGCGGCCTTCACCGTGCTGGACCGGCAGGGACTCGACGGACTGTCGATGCGCCAGGTGGCCGCGGAACTGGGTGTGACCGTCTCCGCCCTCTACGCCCACGTCAACTCCAAGGACGACCTCCTGGAGCTGATGTACACACGTCTCTTCGACGGCTTCGAGATGCCCGCAGCGGATCCGGACCGGTGGCAGGAGCAGTTGCTGGACTACGCGCGGGCCGGCCGACAACGCCTGCTGTCCCATCGCGACATGGCCCGGATCTCCATGGCCCACGTCCCCTTCACCGCCGAACTGCTCCCGCACGTCGAGGGGTTGCTCGCCATATTCCGCACGGCGGGCCTGCCCGACCGCATCGCGGCGGAGGCGGGCGACCTCATCTCCACGTACATCGACGGGTTCGTCCTGGAGGAGGGCATGTGGCGGGACCGCGCCGCCCGGCAGGGCGGCGACGCCTCCTCCCTGGGCCGGCCCGACTGGCGCGAGATGGCCGACGAGATGCAGAACTACTTCGCCACTCTGCCCGAGGCCGATTTCCCGCACCTGCGTGCCCTGTCCGGCTTCATGGTGACGGACTCGTCCGACGAGCGGTTCGACATCGGCCTGCAGATCATCCTGCGCGGCCTGGCGAGCTACCTGCCGGACCGTACGGACCACGCGACCCCGGACCACGCGACCTCGGAGGACTGACCGTCTCCGCGGCCCCGGTCGGACGTCAGTGGAAGGCCGACTGCGGACGTGGCCCGCGTGGCGGGGCACGGGCCGTCGGTGCGGGCGGCCGCACCCCCCCGCCGCCCTGTCGCCCGTTATGACGTCGGAAGCGGACGAGCGGGGCCGCGCGGTGCTGGTCGTGGGAGCCACGGGTCAGCAAGGGGGCGCGGTGGCCCGGCATCTGCTGCGGGCCGGCTGGCCGGTGCGTGCGCTGACGCGTCACCCGGGCAAGCGGGCCGCCCGTGTGCTGGCGGATCAGGGCGCGCAGGTGGTGGCCGGGGACCTGGACGATGCCGCGTCCCTGCGCGCGGCCCTGGCCGGCGTGGACCGTGTCTTCTGTGTGACGCAGTACTTCACCGCCGGCTACGCGGAGAGGTGGCCCAGGGCAGGCTCATGGTGGACCTCGCGGCGCAAGCCGGGGTGGAGCACTTCGTGTTCAGCTCCGTGGGCAGCGCCGACAGGAACACCGGCATCCCCCACTTCGGCAGCAAGTACGAGATCGAGCAGCACCTGGCGCGGAGTCCACTTCCTTTCACCGTGCTGCGGCCGGTGTTCCTGATGGAGAACTGGGAGGGTGCCCGCCCTCTGATCGTGGACGGTTCACTGGTGACGCCGCTGTCGCCCGAGCGGCCGTTGCAGCAGGTCGGGGTCGAGGACATCGGCGCGTTCACCCTGCTGGCCATGAGCCGGCCCGACCAGTGGGCGGGGCGGTCCGTGGACCTCGCGGGGGACGAGCTGTCGATGACGCGGTCCGCCGAGGTCTTCGCCCGGGTGGTGCAGTGGCCGGTGGCGGTGCGGCGCATCTCCTGGGACGACTTCCGGGAGCAGCAGGGGGAGGAGATGTACGTGATGCACCGCTGGTTCGAGACCGCTGGCTACGAGGCCGACGTGACCCGGCTGCGCGAGATCCGTCCGCAGACGCTGTCGCTGGAGGACTACCTGCGCGAGCACCACTGGCAGGCGTGAAGGGGGAGCCCGGCGCACGGAAGCCGCGCCCGGCCTGGCCGCCGTCTCAGCCGAAGAACGCCAGCAGTTCCCGGGTCAGTTCCGCGGGGCGTTCTGGGACAGGTAGTGGCCGGCCCCCTTCAGCTCCACGTAGCGCACGTCGGTGGCCGTGCCCTCCAGCAGCGCGGGGACGAAGCCAAGTTCATCCCGCCCAGCCCGAGGACCGGCATGTCCAGAGGGGCGTAGGGCGGGAGTGGTCATGGTGCGGACGACTCTCCTCCTCCGGCCGGCTCACCCGCCGCCTCGCCGGAGGAGTCCATGGTCTGCTACACCGTCAACCACGTGACGCCGGTCACCAGCGCCGACGGACGCACCGCGTACTCCACCGTCTCCTTCGCGACCTCGGCCACCACCCTCGCCGGCATGCCTGGGCGTCGGCATCGACTACGCCCTGTTCCTGACGACGCGTTTCCGCCAGGACCTCATCGACGGGCGCGACCCGGTCGACGCCGCCGCCCGCACCGCGCACACCAGCGGACGCGCCGTCCTCGCCGCCGCTCTCACCGTGGCCGTCGCCCTGTTCAGCCTCTACGCCTGCGGGCTGACCTTCATCGGGAAGATCGGCCTCGCGGCCACCCTCGCCGTGGTCGTCACCGCCGCCGCGGCGCTCACCCTCGTACCGGCGGCCCTGGCCCTGGTGGGCCGACGCATCGACCGGCTCAGGCTGCGCCGCCCGGTCGCCGAGGGCACGGCGGCCGGCGACGGCCGCAACCGCTACGCGGACCTCGTCGCCCGGCGCCCCTGGACGTTCCTCACCACCGGCGTCGCCGGCCTCGGCGTGTGCGCGCTGCGCCTGCTGTCGATGCCCCTCGGCCACGTCGACGCCGGCGCCGACCGGCCCGGCAGCAGCACCCGAACCGCCTACGACTGGATCGCCCGAGCCGACGGGCAGGGCTTCGGGGTGGGGGCGAACGGGCCCGTCGTCACCGTCGTCGACGTGAGCGACGCCACGACGCCCGTCGACCGGATCACCAGCGACGTGACCGCGGCCCTCGCGACCGCCCACGGCGCGACCGCCCACGGCGTGGCCGCCTTCACCTCCCTCCGAGCGAGCGCCGACGGCAACATCCTCGTCATCACGCTCACCCCGACCACCGGCCCGCAGGACGCCGCCACCGGCGACCTGGTCACCACCCTCTCCGCACGGACCCTCCCCGACGCGCTGCACCACACCGGCGCCACCGCCTACCTCACCGGCACCGTCGCCGGCCAGGCCGACTTCAAGGACACCGTCGGCCACCGGCTGCCCATCGTCATCGGCATCGTCCTGGTCCTCGCCTTCCTGCTGCTCATGACGGTCTTCCGCAGCCTGCTCATCGCGCTCAAGGCCGTCGTGCTCAACCTGTGCACGACGGCGGCGTCCTACGGCGTGCTCGTCGCGGTCTTCCAGTGTGGCTGGGGCGACCGACTGCTGGGACTCTCCGAGCCGGTGCCCATCGAGTCGTACGTGCCGATGATGATGTTCGCGATCGTCTTCGGGCTGTCCATGGACTACTAGATCTTCCTGCTGTCCCGGATCGCCGAGGCCTGGCACCGCACGGGCGACAACCGGCTCGCAGTGGGGGAGGGGCTCTCCGCGACGGCCCGCGTCATCTCCGCCGACACGTTCATCATGACCGCCGTGTTCCTGTCCTTCACCGCCTCACCGACCGTCGTCGTGAAGATGCTCGCCCTGGGACTGGCGATCAGCGTGGTGGTCGACGCCACCGTGGTCCGCCTGATCCTGGTGCCCTCCGCCATGTTCCTCATCGGCCGGGCGAACTGGTGGCTACCCCGCCCGCTCGACCGGATCCTGCCGCGCCTGCACGCCTGACCATCCACCGACCGATCCGGAGCCCTGGTCCCGTGAAACCGAACCCGCGCGGAAAGACCCGCCTCGTCCTGGCCGCGACCGCCGCGTCCCTGGCCCTGCTCACCGGCGCGACCGACTTCCTGGTCGAGCACCACACCGAGGACCGCATCGCCGCCCGCGCCGCGCGCCGGCTACGGCCGGACGGCCCCGTACACGCCGACCTCACCACCCCCCTCGCCGGCCTGCGCACCCTGGGCGGCGAGGTGGGAGACGTCGACGTGCACGCGAAAGGGGTCCACCGCCGGCACACCGTGCTGGACCTGCGCGTCCACCTCAACGACGTGACGACCGGGGGTGACAGCGCCGGCGGCACCGCGACCGCCACCGTGGGCTACGACCAGGTGACCCGGCGCCTGGCCGCGACGGGCGGCACCCTGACCGCCGGCGGCCAGGACGGCGACCTGATCCTCTCCGGAAGCGCCGGCCGCCTGGGCCTGCCGGTCACCGTACAAACACACCTGTCCACCACCGGGCACGCCCTCACCATCACGCCCACCACGGTCGGCGTCCTCGGCCGCACCGTGGCCGTCGACGACCTCGCCGGGCTGCCGGCCACCTCCGCACTCCGCGACGAACTGCGGCCGAGGACCGTGGCCGTCACCCCACTGCCCCACGGAGTCACGCTCACCTCGGCACACGCCGGAGACGACGGCCTCGTCCTCGACTTCTCCGTCGCGGTCGGCCCCACACCTGGCACCGAAGGGACAACCACCTGACCCACCGGGCGGTGACGGTCGTCAGGAGCCCCGGGCGCCGGAGCGAGCCGTCACGGAAGGTCGCAGGGCGCCGCGGGAGACGCCGTCAACTCCCCGGCGGCCGGCGGACCTGCCACTGGATGCGTCAGGCCCTCGACACGGACTTCCACATCGTCCACGCCCACCACCGCGCCCGGCTGAATTGGCCGCGGGCCACCGCAGGCCGCCACCCTGCGCGAAGCCGTAGAACGTCTCAAAGCCGAAGAGATCTGCGGCGAGTCCCCACCGCCCCGACCAGCGGCTGGCCAACCAGATCCAGGAACGCGGCCCCCGCTGACCCTCCACCGCGATGGCCCCTGCCGACGGCGGCGCGGTCACGTCCCCGGTCCGCCGCGTGCCTGCGCCGTCGCCGGGACGCGTCCCCGTGGTCCCGTCGCCCGGCTGTTTCGCGTCCGGGGCGATGCTGGGGGCCGGGGCCGACTTGCCCCGGCCGCCTCCACGCGTTGCAGCGGCCAGCTGCGTAGTCACCCGGCCACCGGGAGGCCGCTGGGTTTCTACCGGGCGAGAGTGACGGTGATCGGGGTGTCGGGGCACGAGGACCTCGGCCAGTGCGGTCTGTTCCGGGGTGTCGATGGTCCGGCCACAGCGGGTTTTGCCGGCGATCCAGTCGGTGACGTAGGTGCAGCGGTAACCGGTGGCCGGGGGCAGCCACGGGGAGGAGTCCCGGTCGGCCTTGGACCGGTTGGAGGCGGCCGAGACGGCGATCAGGTCGCGGGGATCATCGAGGTCGTGGCGTAGGCCTCGCGCTTCGCAGGCGTCCAGGTGGAGGCCCCGCAGTCCCAGGCTTCGGCGAGGGGGAGGAGGACGGCCGTGCCGTCTGGTTCCTGCGGGACCTGGCCGCCGCCACCGGGGCCCGCCCGGCGCCCGGACAGCCCACGATCCTGCCCGGCATCGCCACCACCGACGAGGCGTGCCAAGTACTCACCGCCGCCGGACTCGGCGACATCCCCGCGCTCCGTTCCTGGCTCGACCAGGCAGCTGGCCAGCTCATCGAGGCCCCCGCCCGGCGCCTCCAGTCCGTGCCCCGCCCCGCCCAGCACCGGAGCAAGTCGCATGACCGCCCGGACGATCCCGCGTGTTCGCACGTCACGACCAGCGCGTCAACTCCGTACACTCGGCCTCGCTGAGTACCAGTTCTGACTTGTGGCGGCCCGGCTGCGGCTCGCCCGCCAGTCCCACCATCCGCCGGTCAGCGAACCGTGAGTGCTACTTGCGTACCGTCTCCGTGGAGACCCTGAAGTCCGCTGGGACACGCGTGTTTGATGCGCCTTCCACGCAGGCCGCAACGATCCGGGCCCGCTCCGCCACACGAGCTGGGACGTGCCACACAAGGCCGCCGTACCTCATGTGTGATGAACTGTGGCCCGGTTTCGAGACGTTGATCCCGTCTCGAACAAGAGAGTGGGAGGGGCCGTGGACCTTGGTGGGGGGACGTGGCAGCGACTGACCGCCGTGGTGCTCGTCATGGCGGTGGCGGCCGGGTGTACGGGGCAGGGCGAAGGCGCGGCCGGCGGAGACGACGAAGACCTGCTGCGGAACCACGACTGGACGCAGATGCCGGGCACCACCGCGCGGAACGGCATCCTGCGGGTCAGCGCATTGGATCGGCACATCGTGGAGCAGGACTCCTCCGGCGGCCAGCCCAACCCCCCGCTGAACCTGGCCGGCCCGCATCTTAGGTCCGATGGCGACTTCACCGTCACCGCGCGCATGTCCGGTGTGGGTGACGATGACGGCGACTCATGGCTGCGGCTGTACGGACGGGTACCGGTCATCTACGACGAGTGGCGGCAGGAGCGGCCCTCACTCCGCGTCGGCGTGACCGCTGACGGACAAGTGAAGGTACAGATATGGGACGGCGAGGGCGATGAGCCGGCCACCTCCAAGAATTTCGACTGCGGCTGCTCCGGGACGGTGACGCTCGCCGTGTCGAGCATCGGTGACACCTTCCGCGTGAAAGCCGACGGGCGGCGGCTGGGAACCGTGCAGGACCCGGGGGTGTTCGCCGAGGGCACTGTCTGGTTCGGTCTGGAGGCGGACGCGGGCGAAGACGAGCGCCGCGAGGGATGGCGTCTGACGCAGTTGATCGCGCGGGCAGAGAGCGGTGACTCGCTCCGCGTGATCAAGGCGCCGCAGCTACGCCAGGAGCAGTCCGACGACTCGCTGCGTGCGCGTGCCGCAGACGTGGGGCGGCCGTTCGACGTCGGCGCCGCCCTAGCCGAGAACCCGCTGCTCACCGACTCACGCTACCGGGCGCTCGCGGGGAACCAGTTCTCCATGCTCACTCCGGAGAACGCGTTCAAGCCACAGTTCCTCCACCCACGCCGGGGCGTCTACGACTTCCGCGACGCGGACCTACTCGTACGCTTCGCCCGCGCAAACGACATGAAGGTGCACGCGCACACCCTCGTCTGGCACGAGGCTCTGCCCAACTGGATGCGGGAGAACGACGACCCCGAGGAGGTGCGCCGGACCATGCTCCGGCACATCGCCATGGTCGCCGGGCACTTCAAGGGAAAGGTCGCGGAATGGGATGTGGTCAACGAGCCCATGTCCGACGACGAGAAGAGCTACACCAACGGGGATCTCGGTCTGCGCTCCGAGCAGAGCCCGTGGTTCGAGGCCATGGGCGAGGAGTACATCGACGAGGCGTTCAGGGCCGCCCACCGGGCCGATCCGAAGGCACGGCTGTTCCTCAACGAGTACGGGATCGAGGAGGAAGGCGAGCGGTGGGACGCCCTTTACGATCTGGTCAAGCGGCTCAAGGAACGCGGCGTACCGATCGACGGCGTGGGTTTCCAGAACCATGAGTACGCACCCGGCGACCGCATCGACCCGGAGACCTTCCGCAGCCATGTGCGGGATCTGGCGAAGCTCGGCGTTCAGGCGCGGGTATCGGAGATGGACGTCCCCATAGGTGAGGACGAGGAGGACGGGCGGCAGACCCAGGCTGATGAGATGGCGGGCAAGCTGCGGGTCTGCCTGGAGGAGCCGAACTGCACATCGTTCTCCACATGGGGATTCACCGACCGGTATGGTTCCACCGCCGACACCAAGATCTATCCTCCGCGCACGGCCGATTCCCTGCCGTGGGACGCGGCCCTGCGGCCGAAGCTGGCGTACGAGCGCCTGCTCGAGGTCTTTGACGAGGCGTGAGGAATCAAGGTGCGATCTCTCGGTTCGGTGTCGGTGGTAGTGAGACTCAGTAGTGCTGGTTTGGGCCTGTGGCCTTTCAGCGCTGGGGGGCAGTGTCATAGGACGACCGGGGCCTGGCGGGACACTCCTGGTGTCCCGCCGGGGCGACCGGCCCTGCAAGGACGCCTGCAGCTCCGCGGCCAAGACGTCCCCGTGGGCATAGAGATCGGGGATCGTGTCGGTCTACCGCCGGGGTGGCTGGCGGCTACGGTCGGTGTGGACGGCTTGGACGCCGGTGCCGCGTAGGCCTTAGGTGTCAGGGTGAGCAGGCACCGGCCGCCGGGGTGAGCGGCGGTGGGGCGGGCGACATGAATGGCGTGGACGGCGGCCCACGAGTGACCGAACCGCAACAACTCGGTGGCGGTTACCGCGGCGTCGGTGTCGAAGGCTTCGATCCGCACGGGCCACGACTTCCACGGCGGAGCACTCCCGCGTCGGCGGGGAGGACCTGCTCGTCGCGGTTGGCGACGTCCCGCACGCCGGAGCACCCCCGCGTCGGCAGGGAGGACCCCGACCGTCGGCCCGCACACCGCCGCACCCGAGATCGTCCAGCGACGCATCCAGCCGGCCCCAGTCAGCGTGCAGGGCGGTGTACCCCATTGGCCCCCCGACGTGTGCCCGCAGAGGGCAGCATCCCCCGTACCGTGACGTGCTCGCCTGGCAGCCGATGTCCACCTGCGTCGCCGGCGCCGGGCGAGGCAGGTAGCGCCTGTCTGTCGTGGGCCCGGTTAGGTTACAGCTCGAAGTCGAGGTCGATCAGGTCGGTGAGCTCGACTTCGAGGCCGTGGGCGCGGCGGCCCTTGTCGCGGAAGTAGACCTCACCCAGGGCCTCCGCCGCGATCTGTCGGAGCCGGTCCTCGGTGAGGCCGGCCTCACGGGCCTGGAAGAGGCGGGCGGCGTGCTCGGGGGGCAGGGCCAGGGTGAGGTGGCGTACGCGGGCGTCGTCGGTGCTGCCGGGGGCGGCGGTGTAGCCGAAGCGGCCCTGGACATCGATCATGATGCCGCCGGTGTGGCCGCGGTCTGCTTCGCTCTGGCCCTGACCCGCGGCTGCCAGCGCGCACGGACCTCCTGCTCGAGCCGGTCGGCGAGCTCCGGGCGGGGGGTTTTGATCTGGTTCTTCACATAGCGTTCGACGGTGCGCTGGCTGATGCCGAGCAGCTCGGCCACCCGCCGGGTGCTGCGCCGGTGCTGTTTCACCAGGTAACGCATCTGCGCCCCGGCGGACTTCGGGATCGGGCGCATGAACGCGCCCTGCACCGCCTTGTCGAGTTCCTCCCCGATCGTGACCATCGCCCGCAACGCTCCCTACTCTCCGGTGTCCCTGGCGGTGACCTCGCCGTGATGTAGCGGGCGAGATTGGCGACATGGCCGTCGGCGCTGAGCTGCTCGAGCACGTCCGCCCCCCCACAGAAGGCTCTGGGTGCCCTCGTGCTTGACCATCCCGGGCGAGACCCCCAGCCGGAAGGAGCCCGGCACGGTCTTGCCGTCGGCGCCGTAGGGCAGCACGTCCAACGGGCTGGGCCCGTCCGCCGCGTACACGGCGCAGTCCGAGAGGACCACGACCGGGTAACGGCCGGTGGCCGCCGCCAGGGCGAGCATCTTGCGGTGCATGTTGATCCGGGCCCGGGAGATGACGGTCGCGCGGATGTCCGGCCGCCACGTCGGGCGGGTGAGGGCGGGCCAGGCATGCCCCGGCTTCCAGCCGCCGCCGCGCGCCTTCTCCTGCAACTTGCCGATGCCGCCCTTGACGGTCATCTTGATCGCGTCCACCACGATCCCCAGCTCCGGATTCACGGCTCCTGTAGCCAGAAACTCAGCCGGGGACAGCTTCTCCGCGACGCCGAGGTCGGCCATGGTGGCGACGTAGGCATCACGCAGCCGCTTGTACCAGCCGTCCAGGAACCGGCCGCTCTCCCGGCGCACCCACGCCTCCACGGGTGCGACGTCGTAGCCGAGCTCCACGGCGTACGCGACCGTCGGGGTGGCGTACCAGGCCGGACCGGTCGGGTGCCGGCCGGTCGGTGTGAACGGGCTGGGCAGCAGTGCGGCGTCGAGGTCGCGCCACTGCTTGCCGACCTTCACCCGGGACAGGTCGACGTGGGAGAGGTCGACCAGCCACGAGCCGGGCACCGCCGCGTCGAAGACCGGGGTCGGGACATGGACGGGGTGGCGCGCGAGGACGTGCGAGAGGCGGCCGCATCCGGGCTGGTGGTACCGTGCTCCGCGGCCTCCTGCCGCCGATCGCACTCGGCCAGCGTGCCGTCCAGCAGGACGAAGTCGGGGCGGACTACCGCGCCGCGGGGCCGAGCTCCGCGGCCGCTACCCCCGCCACCCGTAGCGGGGGACCTGGCCGTGGCCGAGCCGACCCGGCGGCTCAACACGCCCAAGCAGCGGCAGGCTGCCCCGCACCGCCTGCCGCCGGCCGCATCGACGGGCGCTCCCCGGCCGGGGAGCGCCACGGGCAGCCCGGGGTCAGCCGCCGGCCGAGCCGACCGAAGCCGAACCGCCGGAGGCTCAGCCGGAGTTGGACAGCGGCCGATGGCGCGTGCTGCGCTCGGTGCGCAGCTCCACCACGACCCCGGCCGGACCGAGCAGGGCCTACAGTGCGTCGGCGAACCGCTGCGGGTCGCCGCCGAACGGGAGCGGGTCGAGCCGCTCCCGGCCGCCCCGCAGGTCTAGTTCCAGCACGAGCGTGGAGACGGCCGGCTTGCGGTCCCCCTCGTAAGGCTCCACCACCTCGTGCGTCAGCCGCACCCCGCGCAGGGTGTCGACGCGCAGCCAGTCGTCCGGCCCGGCGGTCCGGACCAACCGCAGGGACGCGGGCACCCCGGCCGGCGCGAACTCCACCCGCAGGAGGCGCCGGGCCTGCGAAAAGGCCACCGCCGGCCAGCCGAGCAGGTACTCGAGCCCGGCGATCACCCTCACCGCCACGAACACGGTCGACGCCTGCGCCCCGGCCAGCGCCATCCAGAAGGCGACGAGCAGGGTCGGCACGACCAGGACGAGCGGAGTGAACAGCGCCGGCCCCGCCGAGGTCAGCGCGATCCGTGCCGACCCGGCCGGCGAGCCGCCGCGCAGGACCAGATACGTCGAGTCGGGGCCTTGTCTGAGTAAGGGATGGGCGGCCATGCATCCAGCGTAGGGTCGGTCCGCAAGAGCGACTCGACCCATCCGGCCGATGAGGCACGGCGCGGGCACCGCGAAGAAATGCCGGTCCGGGGCCGCAGCGGAAAAGAGGGGTGTGGTCGTGAAGGGCGGTCGCCTACGCGGCGAAAGGCACTGCCGGGCTTCAGCCGAACGATCGTCCCGACAGGCAAGAGGTGAGGCCCGGGGACACTGTCCCCTTCACCACCACACACTGCACAACACCGCGCACCGCGCCGTCATTCCCGGCTCCCGGGAATCGGACCCGAGGCAGATGGGTTTCCTTCCTTATGAGCGATCCATCCAGCAATGCGGCCTTTTCCGTACCTCCGACCGAGGCTATACGTGCGGTGCTGGCGGCCGACCGCGTCGGCACGCTGCAGCAGATATCCGCCCTGAGCCGTGAGTTCGAAGGGATCGTCGAGGCGAACGCTCTGGTGGCCATTGACGACGAGCACGACCCGGAGGGGGCGAGCACGGCCTTCGAGCGGGCGCACGTCGCTGCTCTGCTGTCCCTGGCGCGTGAGCATCTGCATGATCTCGATCACGCTCTGGAGCGATTGGAGAGAGGCGACTACGGGCGCTGTGAGCAGTGTGGTGAGCCGATCCCGACGGGGCGCCTCGTAGTCCGCCCGGCGGCGAAGACCTGCGTGCGCTGCGCGTCTGTAGTTCGTTGAAGCGTGCATGGTCGAGGGCGCGACCAGCCTGCGGGACCTGCGTGCTGGCCGTGTGTCCGGTCGCGAGGCACCTGACCGCCCCCGACCCCCACACCGCACCCGAGCCGTACATAATCCGCACCCCGACCGTACACGCCCCTCGTCGACGCATCAGGGTGCGCAGATCGCTCACGCCCTGGCGGTGTGCTGAAGGGGCGCCCCAGGTTTCAGAACAAGGGGTCGGTGTCCTCGGTCGGAGCAGAGGCCGGTGTGCGGGTGCGGCGGGGACGCGGCGACTCCGGGGCCTTGCCGAACAGCGCCTGGGTCCCGCACGCGTCGGGCACGGCGGGCACGGGCCGGCCCAGGGCCGCGTCCTCCGCGTCGACCAGGTCGAGCGGGGCGCAGTCGTCGAAGTCGGCCCGCCTCATACGGGTCCAGTCGCGGCCTTCGGGAACGACGCTCACTGACGGCCTCCTGCCTGCGCTCGGGACGGGGGCGCGCCCCTCATGTGTCTTCGCCTGGAGTGCTGCCCTGGCTGTCCGGGCCGGCGACACATAATCCTCTTCCCTGAATCGGCGCGCACAACTCGATTGTGCTCCGGCGCCGTTGTCTCGGTGGTCGTGGACCAGGGGTGAGCCTCGGCGCCGGGCTGGAGCTCTGGCGGGGCACCGGGTCGTGCGGGACTCCCTTCGAAGCGGGAGCCGCTGCGTGAGCCTGCCGCCCCGACTCCGTCCGCTCGATTCCCACGCCAGCCTGCGCGGAGCTGCCGCCGACGTGGCCCATGGAGTGGATGGCCGCCCGCGCCACGGCGCCCGGCAGGCCGCGCGCCATGGTCACGTTCATGACGAGCTCGGATGGGGTGGTGCAGCACGTCATCGATCACCTCGCCCAGCACCGGTGAGGCGTCGGGCGACTTCCCCGACAGGCGGCATCCGGTGCAGGATGCGTGCCGCCACGGTGCGGGCCGCGTCGGGGGCCGGCTACCTTCACGGAACTGAGGCCAGTGATCAGTCGTGCCGCGACTCGCCGGCAGCCGAGCGACGACCTCCGACGGAGGCGACCAATGCGTCTGCCACGATCGCCGCATCTGCCTCTGCAACATCTGCTGGGTATTCCGGCAGCAGGTCGTCCCAAACGGGCATCCATGTTCCGCGCAGCTGGGTCTGTCCCTCGGGCCGGGCGAAGAACCAGATGTGCAGGTGTGCGCCTCCATCTCCGATGCGGTAGACGTGGGCTCGCGAAATGTGGGGCAAGCCCTGCACGTGGCGGACGATGTGAGTGGACAGGACCCCTAGCTCGGCTGCCAGCTCGTCGGGCAGGTCAGCCATGTCATAGTGCTCACGCGGATACAGCATGAGCACCAGCGGCACACCGACTCCCGTGATCCGGGTGAGCCGCCAATTGTCGTTGCACCAGATCCCATCGCCTCGGTCACGGCACGCCTCGCAGTTCGAGGGGTCCTCGCCGTGTCGCGGAGGCTCGGGCAGAACCGGAGGGCGCAGCGGCGCGACGCGCAAGCCGTCCTGTTCGAACGGGCTGACATCCCACCGTGTCATGCGCGCGAGCGGGAGCCGACGCTCACCATCCGCAGCGGTAAGCGCGTGGTCGTAAAACTCGTCAGGTCGTAAGGCCATGGCCCGAAGATTAGTTCGGCATCGACACCCCGTAAGGACCGGCGGTGACCTGACTCCTTCCTGGTTGGGGGGAGGGGGGCTGACCACGACCTTGGTCGCGTTCGACCCCGGGATGCCGACGCCGAGACCCTGTCCCGGCTCGGGGAGCGGGTCGTGCCCCTGTTCGCCTCGCTGGAAGGCGGCTCGACACCTTGCTGACGCACCGTCATGGCATCGGTCTGGGCTTGTTGATGGCTCTTGGAGCGCTGGCCGGTGAGCGTCCCGGTTCCGTGACCGTCAGCGGTCTTGCCCGGCGACTGGGTGTGAGCGTCTCGGCGGCGAGCCGGATGCTCGCCCATCTGGAGCGGTCGGGCTGGACGGCCAGGACGGCCTGGTCCTGCGACCGGCGGACCAGCCATGTCACGGTCACCGACGCCGGCCTGGCCCTGTGGACGCGCGCCAGCTGCACGCTGGAACACGAACTGGACGCTGCTTTACGGGCGTTGCGGTTCGACGAGAGGTATGCGCATGTGGTGGCACGTCTGTGCCCACGGATGACGCAATACCCGAGGACTGACCCGGGGGAGCTGCTCCCCGCGCCGGCCGGTGGCCTCAGGCCGACGGCTCCGGCCAGGCGTTCATCGCGAGCCTGGCCACGCGCCGCAGCTCCTTCGTGCTCGCACCGTCCCGCGCCTGCTGCGACATGCCCTGCACGACCGCGGCGAAGTACACCGCCAGGGCCCGGGTGTCGGCGTCCTCGGGGAGCGCGCCCCGGGCCCAGGCGTCCTGGAGCCGCGCCTCAAAGGACCGTACGTTGGCCGTCCGGCGGGTACGCAGGTCCTGTTCGACGTCGGCGGTCTGCGGGGAGTAGTTGGTCGCCGCGGAGATGACCAGGCAGCCTGCCGGGTGCCCGGGGTCGGTGTACGACACCGCGGCCTCCTCCGGCATCCTCGAAAAGCCCGCCCGCGGGTCGCTCTCCTGGGCGAGGGCGTCGTCCATGAAGGCGCCGAAGGTGGTGCCGTAGCGGTCGACCACCTCGGTGAACAGGGCGCGCTTGTCGCCGAAGCCGCGTACAGGCTGGGCGGGGAGATCCCCATGGCGATCATCAACGTCTCCTCCGGCGCCACCCGCATCGCGCTCACCGACATCATCGCCTACGCCATGACCAAGGGAGCCGTCGACGCCTTCACCCTGACCCTGGCCAAGGCGCTCGACGGCCGCGGCATCACGGTCAACTCCGTGGCCCCCGGCATCATCGACACCGACATGAACGCCTCCTGGCTGCGCGGCAACGAGGCCGCCGAGCAGTCCGCGGCCCAGCTCTCGGCGCTCGGCCGGGTGGGCCGGCCCCAGGACGTCGCCGACGTGGTCGCCTTCCTCGCCTCCGACGACGCCCGATGGGTCACCGGCCAGGTCCTCGACGCGACCGGCGGCTCCCAGCTCTGACCCACCAGCCCGGCCCGAGTGGATCCCGCAACCATGCACGGGTGTCAACGGCGACACCGCAATCACCCAACAGACACGCTGCAACCGGAGACCCCATGCACGTCGTCATCGCCTGGTGGGACACGCGACGCACCGCCGCGGCCGCCGCGGCCGGCGCGGTCCGGCCGCACCCTGCCGCTGGCGGTACGGCGGCTGCGCAAGCTCAGCCGGTAGGGGAGACGGCGGGGGCGTCCGGTGGGGGCCGGGCGCCCTTGAGTCGAGTGCCGCAAGGGGCGGACGATGCTTCTCTACGGTGCCGGTGCACCACGGGGCGAGGGGGAGACGCATGGCCGTCGGGCGGGGGAGCGATGTCCTGGAGGCCTCGCAGGTGCGAGTCCACGCGGCGGCCGGCGGTGTCGTGAGGGCGGGGTTCCTCATCGCCGCCGACATCGTGTGCACCTGCGCCCACGTCGTGTCCCGGGCCCTGCGGGCGCCGGACGACGCGGAGCGGGTGCCCGACCGGCCGGTGGACCTCGACTTCCCGCTGCTGCCCGGCCGTCCCCGGGCACGGGCAACCGTGGTGTCCTGGCGGCACGGCGGGGCGGATGTCGCTCTGCTGCGGCTGGACGCGCCCGCGGAAGGGGCCCGGCCGGCGACGCTCGTCGACGGCACCGGCGTATGGGGGCACACCTTCCGGGTGCAGGGGTATCCCGTCGGCGCCGACCACGGCAAGTGGGCTTCGGGCACGCTGCGGGCCGGACAGGGCCTGGGCTGGACGCAGATGGAGGCGCACGAGCCGGGGCCGGTCGTCGCCGAGGGGTTCAGCGGAGCACCGGTCTGGGACGACGACCAGGACGGCGTCGTCGGCATGACGGTCGCGGCGGACCGGGGCGACCGAACGGCCTATCTGCTGCCCTCGGCCGACCTGGTCGACGAACGGACCGTGCCGCCGCGCTGCCCGTTCCGCGGGCTCGCACCGTTCACCGAGGACGACGCCGAGTTCTTCCACGGGCGGGACGACGACACGGCCCGGGTGCGCGCCGCCGTGCGCGGACGGCCGGTGACGCCGGTGGCGGGACCGTCGGGGTGCGGGAAGTCGTCCCTTGTGCGGGCGGGTGCCCTGCCCGGCTTACGCGACGACGGCATGAGCGTGTCCGAGCTGCGGCCGGTGCCGGGAGTGCGGGCGTCTGCAGTGATCGCCCGGGCCCTGATCGGCCTCCTGGAGCCGCGGCTCGGCGAGGTCGACCGGCTCGTCAAGGCCGAGGAGCTGGCCGGGCTGCTGGAGACTGGTGACGACGTGCCCGACGAGGTGCGCGCCCGCATCCTCGCCCGCGGGGCAAGCGCCGGGCACGTCCTCTTCGTCGACCAGCCGGAGGAGTACGCGGGCGCCGAACCGGAGGCCGCCCAGGCCCTGCTCCGTCTGCTCGCCGCCCTGGCGGGCGGACACGCCGGGGCCGTGCTGCGGTTCGTGGCCACCGCACGACCCGACTCCCTCGACGCGCTGCTGACCACCGGCACCTCCGGCCTGGTCAGCGACGCCGTGCAGTTCCTTGCCCCGCTGGCGGACGAGGACCTGGAGCGTGCGGTGACGGCACCCGTCGATGCCGTGCCGGGGCTCTGGTTCGAGCCCGGACTGCCCCAGCGGATCGTCGCGGACGCCGGCGCGGAGCCCGGGCGGATGCCGCTGGTCCAGTTCGCCCTGACCGAGCTGTGGCACCGCCGTTCCCGGTCCATGCTCACTCATGCCGCCTACGACGAACTCGGCGGCGTGGCGGGCGCTCTCGTCACCTACGCGGACCACACCCTGGCCGGGCTGACCGAAACCCGGCAGGAGTGCGCGCGGCGGCTGTTCGTGCAGCTGGCCCGGCCCGCAGACGGCGGCACCTTCTCCCGCAGGCCCGTCCGCACCTGCGACCTGGCCCCCGAACTCCTCGCCCTGGCGGGAGCTGGCCCCCTGTAAGCTGGTCGTCCTCTCCCGCGCACCTGGAGGCGCCGAGCGCGACGAGATGGTGGACCTGGCGCACGAGGCGCTCACCAGGCTCTGGCCGCGCCTGCGGGAATGGCTCGCCGCATCCCGGGACTTCCGCCGCTGGCAGGAGCAGCTGCGGACCGATCTGCACCGCTGGCAGGCCCAGAACCGGGAGCCCACGCGGTTGCTGAGCGGATCCGACCTGGCCGAGGCGGACCGCGGACTGGCCGAGCATCCCGAGGACATCTCCGCCGACGAGCGCGCCTACATCCTGCTCACTGCACCCCGGCGCATCGGTACGCTGCCGAGCCGGGCCGTCAGTGTGCCCTTCAGCACCTCCTACGTCACCGGGCCGCTCGCTTTCGACGCGGACGGCTCACGCCTCGCCGTGCAGAACACGGACGGACAGGTCCGGGTGTGGGACGTCGGCCGCCGCAGGCTCCTGCCCGGTGGCACCCCCGCCACGGGCAACGACGCCCTGATCGGGTTCGGCCCGGGGCACAGCGTCGTGGTGTCCGTGTTCGGCAAGGACGTGGTCCGCATTCACGACCTGACGGACGACGGTGCCTCCGGCACGCTGCCGGTCGCCTACGCTGACTTTGTGGCCGGCTCCGTGCGAAAGCACCGCCTGACCGTCGACACGGGTATCCTGCGCCTGACCTTCGACCTGCGCTCCGACGAGCAGTTCCGCACGCTGTGTGCCGCCGTCGGGCGTGACTACACCGACGCGGAGAGACGGCTGTTGCCGAAGGGCGCACCGCCCGAACCGCCGTGCGACTGACCTGCTGGCGAAGCGCCCGAGCGTCGACAGGGCCCGCGCGACATGGCCGAGGGGGTGGCCGGGGACGACCCGGGGCCCGCCCGGGACCTGTTCCGGGCCCGCCGGCCTCGGCGCGAAACGCTCTGGGCGTACAGCGTCGGCCTGCTGGTCGCTGCCGACGCGGGCGGCTGGCTCCCGTCGGGCACGGCGGCGCTCGCGTCGGTCCTGACGGTGGCCCTGGCCAAGGAGACGCTCTACCGGACCAAGTGACGCCGGGGAGCCTTGGATGACAAGGTGGCCGGGCCCCCGAACGGGGTCCGGCCTCCGTCGCGGAGCCCCGGCTCGGGCCCGTTCGCCTACAGGTAGATGTCGACGCGCTCGGCGGCGTAGACGCCGGGGCGCAGCGCTTGTGTGAGTGGGCGTGCTGGTGGCAGCGGTTGTGCGTCAGCCGCGTTCGCTTGCTGATTGCCTGATCACCTGCTGCGGGCGCGGGTTGGTCTGCTGCCACGACGTGACCACGTGGCTGCCGCTCTCTGGCCGGCATGCGGTTGGCCGACTGTCGTGGAAGTGGCTGCTCACACTTGTTCAAGCCCCGACCCGCACACGAACGCCTGGTCCCCTTGGAGGAGGGACCAGGCGCTCGGATTCAGGGCCCCAGGCCCATTGGCCAGGCGTGCCCGGGTCGGGTTAACCCACGCCGTAGTTCCATTCACCGTCGTTGCACTGCGCGCCGAAGGAGCTGAAGGCTCCGTCAGGCACCGTCTCGACGTAGTCACCGTTGCCGTACCAGGTGCAGCTTTCGCCCGCGGAAGCCGCGGGTGCCGCTGCAAGGACTGCGCCGAGAGCGAGGAGGAGCGCTGCGAGGTTCTTCGTCACGTTGTTCTCCTAACTGACGTGCATGTGGTCAAGCGCGCCGCAAAGGAGGGGCCTCCAAAGACAGAAACGCACTCAAGGGAGCGCGTGCCCACGTCCGTGAATGACATTTCCCGTAGGCCATTTATTCAATCGAATGGGTGAAAGATTCGATCACTTGTTCCAAAATGCTCTGGAGAACCTCGGTGGCCCAGTCGCTCAAGAGCCAAGCGGAAACATCACAAGCCAGTGCGACTACCCTGCATGCCCAGCCGAATGCCTTCCTGCGACGGCTTTCTACACCATTGAATGCAGTCTCGCTGCGACGCCTCCGACAGGCAGCAGGTGCCATGCAGACTCAACGACCTGGTTCAGGCCTCATGGCATCGTAAGGAAGGCACATCCATGTCCAGGCTTCGTCGCACCGTCATTGCCGCGTCTACCGCCGTACTGACCTTGTCCGGCCTCGTCGCCGCCGGCACCGCTCCGGCCTCAGCCGAGCCCGGCTCCTTCGACCTCATCAACAGGAAGGACGGCTCGCGGCTCGCGCTGCTGGACAACAACACCGCGGCCGAAGGGGCTTTCGCCAACAGCCTGCGCGACCCGAACTGGAAGTACAGCACGGAGGAGTGGACGTCGCAGCCGGTAAGCGGCCGACTGCCCGACGGCACGCACAACCGCGTGCTCCGGAACGTGGCGGCGAACAAGTGCCTCCAGCCGCTGGCCGGTTCACCCGCCCGCGGGATGCGCGTCGTCGTCAAGACCTGCAACGGGTCGGAGATCCAGAAGTGGAACCTCCAGCCTGAGACGGTCTCCGGTACAGACTCGCCCTGGCAGATCTGGCGTCCCGTCGTCGACAAGAGCCTCGCGCTGACGATCGACACGTACGGGAACGGCAGCTGGAACACGCTCTACCTCGACACCTCCTACCCGTCCTCCGACAGGCTCTGGGCCCTGCGGCCGAACGACCAGCCCTGGCGTTACTGACGGCCTCACAGGCCAGGCCGCCCTCCGCCCGGTCGATCACGACCTCACCGTGCGTGGTTCCGCCCGGCGGAGATGGCGGGTGCGCAAAGCAGGGAAGGCATGGGTGGTGCCGATGGGCGGTTCCGCCACCCGGTGTGAGTGGGCGTGCTGGTGGCAGCGGTTGGGCGTCAGCCTCGTTCGCTTGTTGATTGCCTTGTCATGTGCTGTGGACGTGGGTTGGTCTGCTGTCACGGGGTGACCAAGTGGCTGCCGTTCTCTGGCCAGCATGTGGTTGACCGGCTGCTGTGGGAGTGGCTGCTCACACTCAGCGGTGGCTGTTACCGCCCGGTGTCACCGCGTTGGTCACAGCCGTGGCCACCGTCCGGTGCGGCGGGGCCGGCCCCGAGCGTGCGGCGCCCCGGGCCGGGCCCCGGTAGCAGCGATGATGCCCGCATCCGCCACCTCACCCTCGCCCTGGCTCCCCAGCACGCGGCCCGCCTTTTCGACGCCCAGGACGCCGGCGCCAGCGAGCAGCAGCTGCGCGACATCGCTGCCGAAGGCCTGGGCGACATGTACTTCCGCGACGGCGGCCGCCGCGCCCACGGCCTGGAGGTGGAGTTCACCGACGTCGAGCATCTGGAAAACTCGACCTGCGGAGATGCGCTGCGTTGCGGCGGCCGTTCCCCAGTACTGGACATACGTGACTTATTGTGTTCGAACTAACACTTTCCATGCTTGAGGGTGTGGAGTGTGGGCAGACCATGAGGCGTCTCTCAGCCGAGTGGAAGGACGCTTGATTTCATGGCTCACCGCAAGGTGTATCTCGCCGTCGGCAGGACCAGCACCCGGATCTACCGCTTCGACCCCATCGATGGTGACACCCGCGTCGTCGACAATGTTGCGCCCTATGAGAGCGGCTACACCGCTATGGGGGCGCAGTACCGCGGCGACGACAAGGAGCCCTTGTTGCTGGCGGTGAGCCACAACAGGCTCATCACCATCGACGTGACCGCCGGCACCCTGAAGGAGCAGGTCATCGACGGGCTGCCGAACGGCCCCTGGTTCGACGGCGACATGGATCCCGACGGCAAGACCCTCTTCGTCGTCGGCAACCCCGACACACCCAGCTACGCCATCGACGTGGCAGCCGGGAAGGCCGCACCCCGCAACACACCGGGAGGCGGCCGCTGGGACGACTTCGCCTACCACCCCAAGGACGGGCGGCTGTACTCGGTGGAGGGCGACAACGGCGACCTGCTGCTCATCGACCCGAGCCGGCAGCCCATGAAGACCGTCCTCAAGGAAGGTGTCTTCCCGCCCGCGCAAGCCAGCGCCGCGGCAGGCTCACGCAAGGCGTACTCGGCCACCTTCTTCGACCAGGACGGTAACTTCTACGCGGTCGACTCCGCAGGCAACGTCAACCACCTCGATCTGACCACGGCGAAGATCCCCGACCACTCACAGCGCGTCGGACGGGGAAGGGTGCCGGTCGGCGCCCTGGAGGTCATGAACGGGGCCGGGCGCATCACCCCTCTGCCCGTTGCGCCCAGTTACGACGAGATCGCCGTGACGAAGAAGTTCAACCGGACATGGGAGAACGGCGAACCCCGGGGCAGGGTCTACAGTTTCGACCTCATGCTTACCGCCGTCAGCAAGGACAGCGGCACGGCGGAGGACGTCAGGAAGTTCCGTATCTCCTTTGACCTGCCCACGGTGAAGGGCGCGAAAGTCGAAGCATCCGGCGTTACCTGGACTCGGTGGGCGACCAGTTCCTCGCCGCAGGTACGGCCCGGCCGATCACTGTGCTGATCACCGTGCCGGGCGACCCGGCTCACCTGCCCCGGGAATACCCCCTCGACGGCCTCAGGGCCACACGCCTGCCCAGCCACTAAGCCCGCGTCCGGGGCGCGGCCCGGGGCCGGTGTCCGCGCCGACGACTGTCTTCGTCGTCTCGCACGTCTTGTACTTTTGCGCTGGCGCCGCACCGGGCGAGCTGGTCCTGCAGCCGATCGAGGGCAAGCCAACCCGAGACGTCCCACGGACGAGCTCGCCGTCCAGAGCGGTTGCGGCTGGAAGCTGCGCGGCCCCGGCCGCGGTCTCCGAGAGACGCCGGCGCCATCTCCCAGCCGCACCCGGAGAAACGCAATCCCTCTCTTAAGGTGCAGGTCAGAAAGAGTCCTCCCCGCCGATGCGGGGGTGTGCCGTACGCCAACGACCACCTGGGCGACCGGCAGGCGTCCTCCCCGCCAACGCGGGGGTGTGCCGCTGCCCTGTGTCTGGACCGCGCCGTGCAGCGGGCGTTCACCCGCCCCATCCCCAGATGCGCTACCTGGTCAAGCAGCTCAAGGGCACCCGCGCCGTCGCCGACGCGCTCGGCGTCTCCCAGCGCACCGTGGAGCGCTACGTCAAGGACCAGATCCGCCGGCCCCGCCCCGACCTCGCCGGGCGCCTGGCCGACGCCGTGCGCGCTCGCTGGCAGCCCCACATCCGCGAACAGGCCTGCCGACAGGCCGCCACCACCACCGGTCTGATGAGCGACACCCGCGCCTGGTTCGGTTTCACCGCGGCGCCGGGCAGCACCGACGACGCCCGGCTGCGCCACCTCACCCTCGCCCTGCCACCCCACCACGCCGCCCGTCTCTTCCAGGCGCAAGAAGCCGGCGCCGGCGAGCAACTGCTTCGCGAGATCGCCGCCGAAGGCCTGGGCGAGGTCTACTTCCGCGACAGCGGCCGCCGCGCCCACGGCCTGGAGGTGGAGTTCACGGACGTCGAGCGGTTGGAGTTTGACCTGTGAAACCCGGGCGGGTGATGTGGCCCCGGCGGCCGTAATTGAGCCGAAGCGCGATAGTTGTCACATAGGCAGGCTGGTTGTCACCGACGGTGTTCTGGGCGGTTGAGCCTGAGCGCGACAGGTCGACAACTGTGGTCATCCGTGTCTGTCCCAGTTCTGGTTCCCCTGGGTCGGCCTCTGCGGGCTCAGAGAAGCGTCAGTGTCAGTGGGCTCTGCCAGGGTGTGCGTCGTGGATGAACTGGTGGAGCGTGTCGACGATCAAGATCGTGTGCTGGGGATGGTGGTCAGCCGCCGGCAGGCCATCCGGGAGGGTTGGCTGCACCGAGTCGCCGTGACGGTGTGTCGTGATGAGCGTGGACGGTTCCTCGTCCACCGACGGTCGGAGCAGGTATCGCGCTTCCCCGGGCTCTATGAGGTCGAGGTCGGTGGTGCCGCAAATGTCGGCGAGTCCTATGAACAGGCCGCCGCGAGGGAGCTGGCCGAAGAGCTGAGCATTCGTGCGCTGCCGCGCCTGCTGTTCACGTTCATCAACCGCAGCGGCTTGAGCCCTCACTGGCTCGGCGTGCACGAAGCCTTGGTGCCGGACGCCGTGGTCCCCGATCCCGATGAGGTCGCCTGGCATGGCTGGCTGACCGAGCCGGAGCTGCGGTCGGCCCTGCTGGAGTGGCGCTTCACCCCCGACAGCCACGAAGCCTTCAGTCGGTATTTGGCGTTCCGGACCGCGCGGTCCTGACCTTGCCCATCACGCTCAGGCTCAGCGTCTGTCGATCGCCTGGGTCAGGAGCCTGGCGTGGGCTTCGAGCAGCGGCTTGAGGGCGCCGTAGTAGGGCTGGTAGTCCGTTGTGCGGAGCCAGTGCAAGACGTTGTGCCGCTCCCGCGTCCAGACAGCGCGTAGCGCTGGATCGGGTGCGATGTGCGGTGGGCAGGGGGCGAAGTCGGGTTCTCCTTCGGTGGCGCCGGTCCAGATGTAGGCGCTGACGGCCAGGCGTCTGCGGTCGTCGCTGATGGGTTTTCGGTGGCTTGTGAGGACCGGGAGCTGAGCGAGGATGCGCTGCCAGTTCTCGGGTTCCAGGGTCCAGGTGACGAGGGCCTCGCGTCGGTGTTGGTAGTCGATGGTGGGGCCGGCGAGGAGTTCGGCGGTGATGGCGTCGAGGGCCTGCTCGAAGTCGCGGGCCGTGCCGCTGGTTCGGAGGTGGCGGTTCAGCAGCTGTGTTTAGCTGTTCCGCTTGCCCTGGGGGTTGATCCCGAGGAACTGGGCGGCTTCGTCGAGGCTGCCGCCGCGTGCGCGCCGGACGAGGAAGACCGAGGCACTGCGTCGGCGCATCTTGGGGGCGATGACGGAGAGGAAGCCGAGGTGCTGGTCGGCGAGGGCTTCGGGCAGGAACGCGGGGATGTGTTCAGGTCGCAGGCCGACGCCGGTGGAGGGAAGACGGAGTCCGCCTTTGCCGGTGCGCCGGAAGGTGGGAACGATCGTGTCGGCAGCGTCCTGAAAGCGCTCGGAGCAGGCGCTGCGCTGCTTCTTGAAGGCTCTGTCCCAGATCAGGTGCCGTGTGGGCGGGATTCCGCTGCGGTGGCGGTTCTCCTCGGGGGCGAGCGAGGAGAGTGCTTCGCGCAGGTCGTCTGCGGCCAGGAGGCGATCGGTGACCTGGAGGAGGCCGGCGCAGACGAACGCGTCGACGGGTGCCCCGGTGGATCGGTAGAGACGGGAGTCGGTTCCTTCATGGATGGCGAGGTGTTGGGCGACGGCTTCGGCGAGCTGGCGGGTGGTGCCGACCGGCTGGACGCGCGGCCAGCAGATCATGACCAGGCCGGCGAGCAGGATGAGCTCGGTGAAGTACTGCTGTGCCGGCCGTTTCGGACCGCCGGGCCGGAGTAGGCGAAGGATCTTGTGCTGGAGCGTGAGCAGGCCGGGCCCGGGCCGGTGATGGTGCAGTGGGTCGTGGGCAAGCGGTGCCCCGCAGGGGGTGCCGGGCCGACTGGTCGGGATGTCCTGATCTGTGGAGCTCCGGCAGTGGGCAGGGTGGACTCCGGCGGCAGCGGGACGGGGAAACAACTGGGCCCTGTTGCTGAAGTTGACCGGCTTTTGGCAGCGAGGGCAGAGGTGTTCCAGGAACACCTCGTGGAGAGGGCAGGCGAAGACGACCGGAAGGCGCCAGAGGATCTGCCAGGGCCCGCCGTGTGCGTGCTGGATGTCGGAGCCGTCGCCGGCGAGGCAGCGAGGGCAGTAGCGGGCGGTGGTGGGGAACAGCCATCGGTCCGCGTGCATGGAGTAGACGTTGCCGGCCCGGACGTTGGCGACGCCGCGGGCCGCCGGCGGATAGCGGGAGGCGAGAGGTTCCAGGGTCATCGCGCGGACCTCGCGGGGGTCCAGGCGGGTGGTGACGGCGAAGTTCTTGATCTCGGCCGGTGTCAGCCGCGTCGAGAGTGACGCGCGGGCCCGCCCGAGCCGGTCCTGTGCGGTCAGGCCGGTCAGCCGGGCGAGCTCGTGGGGCGAGATGTGCAGGCGGTGGGCCAGACGGAGGGCGAAACCGGCCAGGGACTCGCCCTCCAGCGGGTCGAGGCTGAGTCCGAAGGGCCGCCGCCCGGAGCCCGTGGTCATGTCAGTCACCTGCGGCCGGCCTGTTCCCGCGGTCGTCAAGGACCGTGTTGCGTCTGCGCCCTCGGCGCGACGTGGGCTTCGCGGGCGGGACGGTGACCTGTGGGATGTCGGGGACCTCGCCAGCGCCGGGGTCGAGGTCGTCCAGGTTGCCGAGGTGGATCGTGGTCTTCGCGAGCAGTTCGGGGGTGAGGCGTTCTTCGCCGGTGAGGATCGCCTCGGTGCAGCCGTCCTCGATCAGCCGCCGCAGCAGGCCGACGACGCCGCGGGTGCGGCCGAAAAGGTACTCGGGCATCTCGCCGGTGGTCAGCATGCCTTCGAAGGGCCGCAAGAGCCGCAGTTGGTCCTCGATGCCGGCGAGGTGGTCGAGGAAGGCGGTGATTCCGGCCGGGGTTGAGTAGTCGAACGGGTCGAGATCGACCATGTCGAACCGGCGGCCGGTCTGTGTGGCGGCCGCGGTGCTGTGCCGCCCGCCTCGCCCGTGGTCGGGGAAGACCCACTGGCCGGTGCGCTGGTCGACGTAGGCGCCGCGCAGGAGGCCGGAGCCGGGGATGTCCACGCCGATCAGGATCAGGGTGACGTTGAGGTCCATCAGCTCCCGGATCAGGTCGAGGGTGTCCTGGTCGTCCTCGCGGTGGAGCCGGAGCCGGGTGATGTCGTCGATCAGCAGGGCCATGGTGTGATGGTCCCGGATCGCGTCCCGCACCGCTCTGACCAGGTCGTCCAGCGTTCCGGGGTGCGGGTTGCCGTAGACGTTCAAGATTGCCTTGCAGAGGCCCTTGGGTGTCGCGCGGACGGGCAGGCGGCAATAGGTGACGGGCACGAACACGTCCCGGGTGCCGGGGGGGGGGCAGCAGCTGGTGGTGGACCTCGCGCCAGACGTCCTCGAAGGACGCGGCCGCGTCGCAGGCGGTCTCGGTCTTGCCCTGGAACCCGCCGCCGTTGATCATCGGGCCGTCGCGGGTGCCGGGCATGAACTTCACCGCGTTGTTCTGCAGCCGCCCGCGCATCAAGTTCGCGACCGGCGCGCTCATCGGCGTCTCCTGCAGCCGCATGTTGACGTGCGTCGCGGTGCGGTGCAGGTCGTGCAGAGCCCGCCGCCGGGGACTCAGGCTCTGGTAGTCCGCCGGCGTGAGCCGCGGTGCGGGCACGAAGGTGCCGCGGATCTTCCGCCACTGTTGCCAGCCCTCCCAGCGGGTGCGGTCCGGCGGCGGACCGGCCCGCAGGAACGGGATGACCGCTTGCTCATCCGGCGTCGTCTGGTCCACCACAGTCCTCCTCCAGGTCGTCCTCGGGCAGGACGAAGACGCTGCGGGCCCGGAAGCTGTGGCCTAGCTCGGGCGGCGGGACGGGAGCGGGCCGGGCGGCCTCCCGCCGCTGGCGCCGTTCCCCGGCGAGGGCGTCCTGCGTCTGGCGGGCCCGGCCCGGCCAGCTCAGCACCGTTGCTGTCTCCTCTTCGGCAGCGGCAGCGGCAGCGGCAGGAGCGGGATCGGCCGACCGGGCCGGAGCCGCCCGGTCCGGGGGCCGGTCGGCCTGCGCGGCCCTGGCCTGGTGCGTCTCGCGGGCGTGCTCGGTGCGCTGGGACTTCTTCAGCTGGGTCGGCCACTTGCTGACCGGGATGTTCGAGCCGATCAGCTCCAGCAGCACGGGCAGCAGTTCGGCGTCCGACTGCGGCTTCAGCCCGGCCGTGGCGGCCTTCGCGAGCAGGGCGCTGGCCCGCGCGTCCCCGAAAGCCGGCATCTGCCCGGCCCGGGGCATGCCCGTCCAGGGCAGCGGGTGCCAGTCATGGCTGATCGGGTCCTGGAAGAACACCTGACGCCGATCCCGCGGGTCGCGGCGGATGAGCCACTTGCCCTTGTGCTTGCCGCCCCGCGTCGACAGCTCGCCGCGGTAGTCACGCAGGACGTCCGGGTCGTCGTACCAAAGTCCGCGGATCTTCACCCCGCGGCGCTTGTCGATGCGGACGTAGTGGGCGGCCAGCAGCTCGTAGAACAGCTCCGGGGAGGGGATGTCCATCGCGAAGCCGGTCTGCGCGAACGACGCCGCGAACAGCGATTTCGGGCTGTGCGAGCCATCCGGGTCCCAGGCCGGGGCGTACTCGCCCAGCTTGCGCTTCTGCCAGACGCCGACGATCCAGGTGGCGATCAGGTGCTCGAGCTGGTCGGCCGTCAGCGCCGCGTCCGCGGCCGGGTCGGCCCCGCGGTCGGCGACGTCGACGCCGGTGTAGCCGACCAGGTGCTCGAACAGAAGCTGTCGGATCACGCCGAAGGCCCGCTCAACGGCGGCCTTGTCGGTCGGCCGCAGCACCCGCGCGGGCAGGACCTGGCAGCCGAGCACCCGCTCGACCTCGACCAGGTGGTGGTTGCGGTAGACCGATCCGTGGTCGGTGGTCACCGTCTCCGGGGTGAAGAACGGCAGACCGGCCACCGCGTGCCCGGCGAACTCCGCCACCACCGCGGCCGGCAGGCCGGGGTAGGGCCATTCCAGGTCCTCGCCCCAGTCCGCCCGCATCGGCAGCGGCATCGTCACGTCCCGCAACACCATCGCGACGTCCACCGAGGTGTCGGAGACCAGCGTCAGCCGGAACGCGACCAGCGAGTGTGTGCAGACGTCCAGGGCCAGGGTGAGGTGCATCTTCACCGGGTCGCCGAAGACGTGCTCGCGGACCATGACCGGCAGCACCGTGGTGTCCAGCGCGACGACTTGGCCCGGCCGGTGCACCAGGATGTGCCCCTGCGACTCCGGCAGATCGGCCGAGCGCGCGTAGCGCTGCCGGGCGCCGCCGGGGCCGAACCACTCCTGCCAGAGCCGGCGCAGGGTGTCGTAGCTGGGCACCTTCGTCTCGGGTCCGAACTCCTCGCGGACGTACTGGCGGATCATGCGGTCCTTGGTCCGCATCGACACCTTCGCCATCCGCTTCGTCTCCTCGCGGACTGCCAGGACCGCCTCCCGCACCTCTTCGGAGACCGTCCGGGTTCCGCCGCTGCGGCGCAGCCAGCGGTCGTCCGCGCAGCCGACCAGCCCGAACCGGCGGCGGGCGTTCTCCCACCGGATCAGCGTGCGGTAGCCGACCGAGCCCAGCCCCAGCAGCTTCGCGTGCTGCGGATCCAGGGCGGCGAGCTCCGCCACCTTCGCGTGCCGGCGCTCGGTGAGCGTCGTCGTCGCCGGGTCGTACTCGGATTGCGGCTCGCCCGGGCCCGGGGTGGAACGGGTCGCCGGAGCGCTTTCAGGTCCTCGGACGCCTTGCGCTGGCGGCCCCGGTCGGCCCCCGCCGACGACGTCCGCGACGACGGCCGGCACTGCGGATGGTTGGCCAGGAACCTGAAGGTCATCCGCTCGCGGGTGCCGTCGTCCTTCACCAACTGCACCCGGCCCAGGTGCGCTTCGCGGCGCTCGACCGTCCACTCCGTCCCGTCCAGCACCAGCTCGGCGCCGGGGGAAAGGTCCAGCACCGCCGCCGCGGTCACCGGCCCGCCTCGTTGGCGGGCAGCACGAGCGAGCGGTCCTGCAGCGGGTGGGCCAGGTCGACGCCCAGCTGCCGGGACCACAGCAGGTGCAGCAACTGGGCCCGGGCGACCGGCTCGCAGCCCGTCGCCGCCGCGAGCTCGCCGAACCTCCGCCCGCCCCCGGCCTCGGCAAGCAGCACCGGCCGAAGCCCCAGCGGATCCGACCTCAACCGGCGCCGCGACGCCATCGCGTCCAGCCCGGCGAAGGCGTGCTCGCGCCAGCGGGCAGCCACCGCGTAGCGCCAGCCGCAGGCGACGGCAACCTCGGCGGCTGCGGCGAATGACTCCCGGTCCGACTCCTTGATCAAAGGCTCGGGACGTACGTCGATCAGCCAGACGCCGCCGCGGGTCACCCCGAGGTAGTCAGGGGTGTGGGAGCGGCGCTTCCCGCAGGTCGCGAAGGAGATCTTCAGCGGCTGCGAGACGACATCGACCACGTCGCCAGCGAAGTCCAGGGCCAGCAGCACCCGGCTCTCCTCCAGACTCTCCGCGCCGTGGTGCCGGCCACTGCTGGTCAGGAACTGCAGGCCAGGACGGTGCCGCTGGTCCCGGCGCCAGGTGAAGTGACGCATCGGGTCACTCGTGAGCACCGGCTCCTGTACGAGACCGTGCACCGAGCAAGACGCAACGTCCCCGCCTGCCCGCCACGAGACCGCCCACCGTCGCGTCCAGCCGTCGCCCAGATCCAGCCCGGACCTGCCCGCGTCGACGTCCGTCGGCACGAAAAGGTCGTCCCAGCTGCACTGATGCGACCAGACGGACCCGGCGTCAGCGGCCTCGCCCACCCTTCCCGACCCAGCACGTGCAGCGGCCATGAGTCCATGGAAGCGCCGTGGAGAACCTCAGGCTCCCGATCTTCGTTTCTGGTGACAGAAAGACTGCTGAATGAGCGTCTGTGACAAGTCGGATGCCTCGTGTGTGACACCCAGGCTGCCTCGACCATCCCCATTCGCCAGCTCAGCCGGTGCCGTAACGAGCTTCGGCTCATGACTCGGGTCACCATCGTGCGCGCAGCACGCCGTCACTGTCGGGTAGAACGGCTTGGAGCAGCGGACTGCGTTCGTCGGTGTAGAGGGACAGGGCGCAGGCGGCTCGCGCGTCGGCTACCAGGGCAGCGAGCTCCTGGTACTGGGTCTCATCGACGGTCACGTCTCTGATCGTTCCGTCCTTCGTCTCCCAGACGAACTCGATGTGCCATTCGGACGGCAGTGCGGTCAGGACCGCGCCGACGTCGGGTTGCAGGTCGGGCCAGACGGCCAGCAGGGCGCGCGGGCCGAGACCGGCGCGCACCGTGTTGAGGTTTTCCGTGGTGAGACGATGCCAGCGTGTGGCGTTGACGATGTGGGTTTCCTCCAGGAGCAGGCCCTGTCGCGTCGCCAGCTCGGTGCGTACCGACGCCCAAAAGCCTTCGTCGGCGGCTTCTGTCACCTCTGGTTCCGCGGCGTAGGGGGAAGCCACCAGCGGTTCCGCGAAGAGGCCGAGTTCCCGCGTCCGGACCACGGCGTCCGTGCAGGGTCGGTCACTGCCCACGTACACGTACTGGTCCCATCCGACGTGCACGGTAAAAACGTCTCCCGCCTCCAGCCGACACCAGGCGCCCTGCTCACGGAGCATGACGCGGATCAGCTCCAGGGCCACCTCCAGGGAGACCTCGGCCCCATCGTGGTAACCGGTGAGGTCAGCCGGGAAGAGCCCGCTAATACCGTGCCCTTCGACCGCCGGCTGGGCACCGAAGTGGACGAACCCGGTGACGGAGGGCTCACGGATCTCCAGCCGGTCGATGCCCCCAGCTTCCGCGAACGCGGAGACCGCCTCCAGGTACGCGGCCTCGACTGGCCCATGGTCACTGACCGCCTCCTCCGCGCCCCGGTAGCTGCCGTGTTCGTCACGGTCGGCGGGGTCGTACTTCGTGATCCGGTGAACGAAGGCAGGCGGCACGCTACTCCTGAACAAGGTGGAAGGTAGCGCCAGCGTAGGTCCCGAGCCGAACTCGCAGTTCGCGGTTCCGCTGCACAGCCCGACAGATCTTTCTGGTGACAGAAAGACTGCCGAATGAGCGCCTGTGACAAGTCGGATGCCTCGCGTGTGACAACCAGGCTGCCTCGGTCGTCCCCACTCACCAGCTCAGCCGGTCCCGCTGGTGACAACTCCTGAGCTTCGGCTCAGTAATGTGACTGAGCGCTTCATTTGGCGAGTGAGCTCGTGAGTTGGCGACCAGAGGTTCGGTGTCGATGACTTGGGAGGCACGGGTGCATTGGGTCTCGCTGTGGGTGACCTGCGTCTTGGGCTCGGCCTCGAAGAGGCCCACGGCTGATCAGGCACATGAGCCTCGTCCGAGGGGCACCAAGCAGGAGTTATCGCCTGACAACGACTTCTGAATCTCAGATGTTGCGGGTGGCGCTCTGCGCCGAGTGCCGTGATCGAGGGGCTCGGGGCGAAGGCGCACAGGTGAGTCCACGACGGGGAGGGCGCGGTGGAGGGCCAGCTTCTGGGAGGCCGTTACCGGTTGGTCCGGCAGCTCGGCGAGGGCGGCATGGGCGAGGTCTGGGAGGCACGGGACGAGACGCTGGACCGGCAGGTCGCTGTCAAAGTGGTCTCCCTTCTCGCCGGGGGCGGAAGCCGCCGCGCCCGTTTGCTGCGCGAAGCACGGATCACCGCCCGGCTCCAGCATCCGTACGTCGTGACCGTCCACGTTCTCGGCGAGAGCGATACGCAGAGAGGCACCGTGCCCTTTCTGGTGATGGAGTTGGTGCGGGGCGAAGGGCTCGATGTCAAGCTCCGCGAAGGCTCCGTCGACCTGGCCGGGGCGGCCTGGTGGGGCGCTCAGATATGTGACGCGTTGGGTGAAGCGCACGCTCACGGCATGATGCACCGGGACATTAAGCCGTCCAACATCCTCGTCACACCTTCCGGAACGGTGAAGGTCCTCGACTTCGGTGTCGCACGCGCCGCCGATCCCTACGCGATCGCTGACCGGCTGACCCAGACCGGGCTCATCGTGGGCACGCCCCCGTACATGGCGCCGGAGCAGGCGCGCGGCCATTCGGCAAGGGGATGGACGCGAAGACAGCGTGGGTGATGGCCCGCCTCGCCCGCCATCCCGACGAGGTCGGATACGCCATGACCCACTTGGACGACGAGCGCTCCACTGCGAATTGAGGACGTGCGAGCGTCGTGGGCTCCGGCAGGTAGTCCCGGCTGGGGTCAGGCGAAGGCCGTGCGGTTCAGTTCGGCCCGAGGCGGCCGGAGGCTTTGTCTGGGTGGCCAGCGTCAGGGCGAGCAGCCGGATGCCGGCGGTGGCCGTGAAGATTCTTCTGTGCGGCAGGGCGACGGCGGCGGCCGCGAAAGTTCTTCCCTTGATCGCGGCAACCTTTGTGGGCGTGGCGGTAACTGACAGGCATACGGGGCCGGATCAAGGCCCGCTGTGCCAGAAGGACATGCCGTTGTCAGATCAGAACCGTTCTCATCGTCGCCGTCCGGCGACCCGCCGCGTGATCGCCGCCTCCGTGGTCCTCGCCGCCGCGGGCGCCGCCGTACCACTGGTCGCCCTGGCCGCACGCACGCCGGAAGCCGCCGTACCGGCCACGGCCGCCGACGCGGCGGCCGGCAGCGGCCGTTACTTCGGCACGGCAGTGGCCGCGGGAAAGCTCGGCGACTCCACGTACTCCGCCCTTCTCGACCGGGAATTCAAGATGATCACCCCGGAGAACGAGATGAAGTGGGACGCCATCGAACCCTCCCGCGGGTCGTTCACCTTCGCCGCCGCCGACTCGATCGTCAGCCACGCCTTGGCGCACGGCCAGCGTCTGCGCGGCCACACCCTGGTGTGGCACTCCCAACTGCCCAACTGGGTCAAGTCCATCACCGACGCCGGCACCCTGCGCACGGTGATGAAGAACCACATCACCCAGGAGATGACCCACTACAAGGGCAAGATCTACGCCTGGGACGTGGTCAACGAGGCATTCGCCGACGGCGGCAGCGGCCGGCACCGCAGCTCGGTTTTCCAGGACGTGCTGGGCGACGGCTTCATCGAGGAGGCGTTCCGCACCGCCCGGACCGCCGACCCCGCAGCCAAGCTCTGCTACAACGACTACAACATCGAGAACTGGTCCGACGCCAAGACCCAGGGCGTCTACAAGATGGTCAAGGACTTCAAGTCTCGCGGTGTGCCCATCGACTGCGTCGGCTTCCAGAGTCACTTCGGCGCCGGTGGCCCGCCGGCCGGCTTCCAGACCACCCTGTCCAACTTCGCCGCGCTCGGCGTGGATGTCCAGATCACCGAGCTCGACATCGCCCAGGCGTCCGCCACCGCCTACACCAACGCCGTCCAGGCGTGCATGAACGTCCCTCGCTGCACGGGCATCACGGTGTGGGGCATCCGCGACAGCGATTCCTGGCGCACCGGCGAGAACGCGCTGCTGTTCGACGGGGGCGGCAGCAAGAAGCCCGCCTACAGCGCCGTGCTCACCGCCCTGGGCGGTTCTGGCAGCGGTGGCACGGCGGGCGGGGACATCGTCTCCGGCACCGTCTACACGCTCTCCAACGCGGCCGCCGGACGCAGTCTCGACGAGCCCGCGGGACAGAACGGCAATGGCACCCCGCTGCAGGTGTGGGACGCCAGCGGCGCTGCCAACCAGCAGTGGCGGGCCAGCCGGAACGGCGACGGCTCCTACACGCTGACCAACGTCGCCAGCGGCCGGGTACTGGACGAGCCGGCCAACCGGACGGCCAACGGGACGAGGATGACGGTCTGGGACGCCAATGGCGGCGCCCACCAGCACTGGAAGGGCCGCCGGAACAGTGACGGCTCCTACACGCTGACCAACGTCGCCAGCGGCCGGGCGCTGGAGATCCCCGGCGGCCGGACCGCCAACGGCACTCCCGTCCAGATCTGGGACACCAACGGCGGCGGCGCCAACCAGCGCTGGACCTTTCGGCCGACCGCGGCGCCGAGAAGCGACACCTGTGCTCTTCCCTCGACCTATCGGTGGACCTCGACGGGCGCGCTGGCGCAGCCGGCGAACGGGTGGGCCTCGCTGAAGGACTTCACCGCCGTGACCTACAACGGCAAGCACCTGGTCTACGGGTCGGACTACTCGGGATCGGCCTACAGCTCGATGGCGTTCAGCCCCTTCACGAACTGGTCGGACATGGCGTCGGCCCGCCAGACCGGCATGAGCCAGAAGGCGGTGGCGCCCACGCTGTTCTACTTCGCGCCCAAGAAGATCTGGGTGCTGGCGTACCAGTGGGGTCCGTGGCCCTTCAGCTACCGTACCTCCAGCGACCCCACCGACCCCAACGGCTGGTCCGCGCCGCAGCCGCTGTTCACCGGCAGCATCCCCCGCACCGACTCCCCCACCGGCCCGATCGACCAGACCCTGATCGCCGACGACAAGAACATTCACCTGTTCTTCGCCGGTGACAACGGCAAGGTCTACAAGGCGACCATGCCGATCGGCAACTTCCCCGGCAGCTTCGGCTCGTCGTACACGACTGTCATGAGCGACACGGTCAAGAACCTCTTCGAGGCACCGCAGGTCTACAAGGTCCAGGGCCAGAACCAGTACCTCATGATCGTCGAGGCTCGCGGGGCCAGCGAGCGGCGCTACTTCCGCTCCTTCACCGCCACCAGCCTGAACGGTCCGTGGACCCCGCAGGCCGCCACCGAGTCCAACCCCTTCGCCGGCAAGGGCAACAGCGGCGCCACCTGGACCAACGACATCAGCCACGGTGATCTGGTCCGCACCAACCCCGACCAGACCATGACCATCGACCCCTGCAACCTGCAGTTCCTCTACCAGGGCAAGTCCCCCAACACTCCGCCGGACACCTCCTACGACAACCTGCCGTACCGGCCGGGCGTCCTCACCCTGAAGCGCTGACCCGCCTGACGGAGAAGTCCCCAGCCCGACGGAGATGACGAAAGGCGCCCCCATCGAAGAGATGGGGGCGCCTTTTCGTCGGCTTTCACCTACTTGAGTGCTGCACCGCTACTTGAGCGCTGTACCGCCCGAGTTGTGATAAGCGATCGTCTTGTTGATCAGGTTTCCGCCGTCGGACTCGACCGTGGTCTGTTCGTCCTGCCCCGGGCCGAAGAACAGGCCGGCGATGTGGGCGTCCGCCACCTGGTCCATGTGGGCGAAGAACCAGTCCACCTTGTCGTCCTTGTAGTGGTTGCGGGTGTTGTTCTGCGCCATGTTGCCCACAGGGATCTGCCACAGGACCACCGGCTTGCCGAAGGACTCGGCCATCGTCTTGTAGAACTTCAGCGCGACGGCGGCCTTCTGGTCGGTCCAGAAAGTGTCACGGCCGCCGTGGGCCGGCTGTGCGTACCAGCCCGCGTCGCGGTCCGACACATCCCTGACCAGGAAGTCGGCGTTCTTCGCACCGAGGCTCGCGTAGTCCTTGACGCACGCCTGTGTGTTGGTTTCCCAATCGAAGCAGGAAAGGTGCAGCCCCACGGCGGTGTTCGGCGCGTACTTGTGTGCCATCGAGACCAGGCACTGGACGAGTCCGGCGGCGCTGTTCTCCTGCGACCCGCAATCCTTCGGATTCGCGCCCGAGACCTGTGCGGGAACCTTGCGCGGATCGCCGAGCGAGCGGACGTAGCCCCAGAAGTCGGGCTCGAGGTCGATCGCGTCGTGCGACGTGCCGATCTTCTGGAGGAAGAAACGGTAGTCGTTCAGGTACCGGGTGAGCAGGTCGAGCCGGTTGATGGCCTTGACCTCGCCCGGACCGTCGCCCTCGCCTGCCGCATCCCCGAGGTCGCGCAACGAGTACCAGGTCCAGAGCATCTTCTGCGGACGCGGGCTGCCCTTGTACGTCGCCTTGGCCGCGACGTCGTCCCGCCAGGTCACGTAAGTGCCGGGCGCCGTGGTGCTGCCGTTCCAGCAGCCCCACCAGCCCGACCACGCGTCCTGGCAGCGCGCTGCGGTGTAGTAGTCCGACGAGGGCGCGGGCTGGCTGTGCACATAGGCGTAGCGCGCGTCGAACGGCGCGGCGACCGACGAGGCGTCGGACATCGAGCCGCCGGTGAGCACCGTGTCACTGCCCATGAACCGCTTCGCCGAGCTGCCGCCACCACCCGCGGGCGACGAAGGCGAAGACAAAGGCGACGGTCGGGTGTCGCCCGGAGTCGGGCTTGCGGGAACGCCGCTGCCCGGCGCGGTGGGCGTACCGGCGCCGCCGACACTCCCGGCCGGGACGAGTTGCCACTGCTGATCGGCGCCGCCCCGGTCGCGGTTCTGGACGACGCCGCTCCCGTCGGCCTTGGCAGCGTTGCGGACACCGACAGCCATGCCACTGAAGCGATTGACCAGACGCACGTAGCCGTTCGACGACTTGGCCAGTGTGAACTGCTGGTTGATGCCGTTCAGGTCTTTCCACTGCACGAGGGCGGAGCCGGCGGTCTTCGACCAGCCGAGGTCGTCCAGCACCTTGCCGGAGGTCCGGTTCTTCAGCCGGTAATACCCGTCACCCGCGTCGATGAACCGCCACTGCTGGTTGGCCCCGCCGTGGCGCGCCCACTGCACCACCGCCGCGCCGTCGTTCTTGGCGGAGCCGCGGTCGTCCAGCACCTTGCCGCTGTTGCGGTTGACCAGCACGTACCACTTCTTCAGGTCCAGGGTTTCCTGGTCCGCCGACGCCTGGCTGACCACGACGGCCGAGCCGGCCACGATCACCATGGCCAGACCCCCCCAGAGGCCCCGACGCGCGAGCAACCGACGACCACGATGCCTCGGGCGGCCACCGCGCGCGCCGCCGTCGGCACGGTGACCGCCGCCGCGGGACGCCACCGATGACGTGGGCGGACCGGGGACATGTCTGCGCTCTGGTTCCAGGGACATGCCTGTGCTCTCTTTCAACTGTTGCATGACCGGACCACTTGGCCGGACACCACTGAGTGGTCAGAGAGGCCGAAAAGGTTGCCGCGAAGATCCGCAGAACTTTTTTCTGCAGGCAGGACGGTCACCCTGAAGCCCAACGGCGTGGAGGAAGACGGCGCCGCCCGCCCGTCCACGAAAGATCAGCGAGCTGCTGTGAGTGGGCGTGCTGGTGGCAGCGGTTGTGCGTCAGCCTCGTTCGCTTGTTGATTGCCTGGTCATGTGCTGTGGACGCGGGTTGGTCTGCTGTCACGAGGTGACCAAGTGGCTGCCGCTCTCTGGCCGGCATGCGGTTGACCGGCTGCCGTGGGAGCGGCTGCTCACAAGCTGCAACGGCTGGTCGCCGGCTCCAGGTGCGATGTGCCGGTTTTGTGTCAGTGGGTGGGGGTCAGTGACGGCACATCAGAGTTGGGTGTTTTCGCTGGTCGGGTGTTGAGGACGGGCGGGGTCACTGTCGTGGGGCGGTATCCGCAGTGGGTACGCCTGTCACGGGGCGGTACACCCCGCTCCGCTCCACTGTCTCAAGAACGGCACTTCTGATCCTTCCGAGGGTTGCGCGGCGACACGGTGGCCGGTGTCGGTCTTGCGCGGGCGGAAGGGGGCGGGGGAGCCGGTCCCGCTGTTCCACCCGATCTGGGTCGACGCCGACCCCGAGGACATCGCCTTCGCCGACAGCCACGCCGCGCACGGCAACTTCCGCGCCTGGGCCCAGCTGACCGCCCACACCCGTACCGCACTGGCCCGTACGGGACGTGCCCGCGTCGATCAGGAGCTGCTGCGCTGGGCCTTCAGCCGCCTCGCCTGACCACCCCCGCCCATGCCTCCTGCCCCGCCGCTGCCGTCCGTCACCGTGGTTCTCGACCGCCACGACGACACGCTGGTCACGCACACCGCTCTGGCCACCCACCATCCGCCGTCCGGCCGGATCACCCTGCACCCCGGCCCGGGCACCACCAGCGTGGCCGGCCCCGAGCGTTCGGCGCCCGGCGGCCGGGCGCGGCTTCGGCTCGGCGGCACCAGCGAGGCTGACGAAGCCCACGGCTCTGAGCTGCTCAGATGCCGTGGTTTCTGTCGTTGTCGGCTGACGCCGGGTGCCCTCGGACGGTCCAAGGACGGCCCAGCGTGGACGGCTCACCAGGGGCTTGAACGGCCGACCAGGGCCTTCTTGTCAGTGCGAAATGCGCCATGCCAGGAGCAGGCTCTGCGGCCGGTGGAGTGAGATATGGAGCCGTCCGAACAGACTTTCACGGCGGGCGGCTGGTAGTTGAAGCTGGCTATGGGAGCGGGCAAAGCTGTTGGGGTGGTCCCGCGTCTGGCAGCAGCAGACCGTGACGCTTCGAACTCCTGGACTTCTCGCAGCGCTGCCTCGTAGACGACAGTGCCGCGGCGGGAGCAGGTGCGGGTGGTCGGCGGCGTCATCGAGAAGTTATCTGTGTCATCGGGTGGGCTTCGCCCGTACCGTCCCGGAGCGCCCCGCGCCGGCGATACCGTGGTGGCACACGCCAGATGACAGCCCAGGAGCCCCGGATGAGCGAGCAGCCGGCCCCCGCGCCCGTGCCCGACCGTCAGCCCCTCGATGAGCACGCCGCCGCGTCCGCCCGCGCGTACGCCGCCGACCAGCGCGCGAAGGTCGACGTCCTCGCCTCGGTGCTGGAGGACATCGCGGAGAACGGCTACCCGTCCCCGGAGACGGGCGTGCTGTGGGAGGAAGCCCGCGACGCCCACCTGGAACGCCTTGCCGGTGAGCAGCCCCGTGTCGCCTGAGCACGCACCGCGCCGCTCCCAGGTCGTCCTGGTGGAGCCCGCGCTGAGCCAGCTGGCGAAGCTCACGGCCACCGAGACACACCGCCTGGACCGCGCGATCGTCGCGATCAGCGTCAACCCCGAGCTGGGCACCCCGGTGCCCGACACCCTGCTGCGCGACTACGTCGACGACGTCGACGGGGTCCGCGTCATCTACTACGTCACGACCCTTCGGCAGATCACCATCGTCGCGTACGTGGAGGCATAGGAGCCTCCCGAGCACCCGTGCAGCGCCCCGGACCGCCAGGTGGTCCGGGGCGGTGGGCGGCGCTGCACGGTGGTGGACTGTGAGGCCGGCGCCCAGGCGGCACACGGGTGCTGCTCGTGCAGCAGGTCGCGTGCTGCAAGACGGCGGCGCCGACGTCTCGACACTGCTGATCCGAGCGAGGGCCTTCGACTGCTTGATGCGTGGATGCGAGGGGGAGGCTGTGGTGACCGTGGCTGCCGGAGAGCGATGACATTCCGGCCGATAAGGCCTTCGAAGTGGAGAGGTGTCAGTCGGCGACGTCGATGTCATAGCGTTCGCGGGCGGCCACAACCTCGTCCATGTTCTCTTCTGCCCAGTTCTTGATCGCCTGCATGACGGGAACCAAGCCCTCCCCCAGCGGCGTCAGGGCATAGTCCACACGAACAGGCACTGAGGGTGTGACAGTGCGTTCGATGAGACCGTCACGTTCGAGGTTCCGGAGCGTCTGCGTCAGCATCTTCTGGCTGACGCTCGCGAGCCGTCGGGAGAGGTCGCTATAACGCTGCGGGCCTGCGGAGAGCGCGTTGACGATCAGGCTGACCCACTTGTTGCTGATCCGGTCCAGCAACTGCCGTGCGGGGCACTCGGCCAGGTACGCGTCGTAAGCGGCACGGGCGTCGGGCAGCGTCGCCATGGCTCTCCTTCAGGTGTGGTGCGCACTTTGAAGTGCCTCCTTCCCAGAAGAGAGTAGCTCTCCCTAGGGTCGTCATGCACACAGTCCCTGTGGATCACGGTGAGGAGTCGGTGATGCGTGCCGTTGTGGTGAGGTCCTTCGGCGGGCCGGACGTTCTGGAGGTCAGCGAGGTGCCGGTGCCCGCCACCGGCCCGGGACAAGTACGGATCCGGGTCGACGCCGCTTCCGTCAATCCCGTCGACGCAGCGACGCGTTCCGGCGCGCTGGCCTCGGCGGGGCTCATGCCGGCGCGCGACATCATCGGCATCGGATGGGACGTCGCCGGACACGTCGACGAGGTGGGCACAGGTGTCACAATGCTCGCTCCTGGTGACAGGGTGATCGGCCTACGGGATCGACTCGACGTCTCTCTGGGCACGTACGCGGAGTTCGTCGTCCTCGACGCTGAAGCGGTCGCGCCCGCCCCCGCGGGTGTCTCCGCCACCGAGGCGGCCACGCTGCCCCTGAACGGGCTGACCGCTCTGCAGGCGCTGGACCTGCTGGCTCTGGAACCGGGCGCTACGTTGCTGGTCACCGGCGCAGCAGGCGCGGTGGGCGGCTTCGCGGTGGAACTGGCCACGCTACGCGGGCTGCAGGTGGTGGCCGCTGCCGGTGCCGAAGACGAATCATTCGTCCGGGCAGCGGGCGCGCGGTGGTTCGTCCCCCGCTCCGCCGACCTCGCCGAAGCCGTCCGCGACCTCGTCCCCGGAGGCGTCGACGGGGCTCTCGACGCCGCTGTGCTCGGCGTGCGGGCACTTGGCGCCGTGCGCAACGGGGGGGCCTTCGTCTCGGTCGTCGCCGGCGCGGCTCCGTTGCCGTTGCGCGGCATCACCGTCTCCGAGCAGTGGGTCGCCGCGGACGGCTCCGCCCTCGCGTGGCTGTCCTCGCTGGCTGAACGCGGCCAGGTGTCCCTCCGCGTCGCCGACACCTTGCCGCTGCACCATGCCATCCAGGCACACGAGGCGCTTGCCAAGGGCGGCCTGCGGGGGAGACTGGTCCTGACTCCGTGACGTCGCCCCCGGCCGCCTCTGGACACTCTCGGTGGAGCGGTCGGCAACGGCCTCAGCCGGCGCCCCGGCCCCGGCCGACGGCCCCGCCGCCGACGTGCTGCGCACCGTCGTCGTTCCCGCGCTCCTTGCCCACCCCGTCTACCAGGCCGCCACCGCCGACGGCGACATGAACGCCTCATGTACGCCATCTGTTCGGTTTGCGTACGCGACAGCAGCATCAGGTCCATCGCATGCCGATAGCGGACAGCTGCTCGACGCGTTCCGGCGTGAGGGTTGCGGCTCTGGAGCGCTGGTTCCCGACCCATGCTCCTAGTCGCACCTGGTGTCCCTGCATCCCCTGACCGTCATGGCCGCCATCCCCGTCGCCGACGGTGATCGTTTCGATATGGCTCCTCGGTACCCGCAGGTGGCCCTCGCGTTGGTAGTACTGGGTGGCGGCGGCGAGGTTGAGCGCCCATTTGTCGGCCTGGCTGCGCCGTGGCTTGGGTTTCTCGTACTGGGTGGCGGGTTCGATCCCGAGGATGTGTTCACACATCCACTGCTGGACGGTGGTGAGCTTGTCCCAGCCGAATCGCTGCGCCCGTACCCATCGTCCGAGGTCCTCGCCCTGGTGCATGACGTCGCCGGGCTCGGTCGGCAGCGGGTGGCCGGCCTCCAGGCGGAGCCGGACGAGGTGGAAGCACCGCTGCCACTCCACCGGCCAGGCCGGGCACCAGGACGGGTCGATGTCCTCGAGCTGCTCGCGCCGCATCTCCGACAGCGCCCCGGCCGACGATCCCACTGGCAGCCCCTCGGCCCGCCGCTGCTCGATGTCGGCCGCCTTGCGGGCGGCAGCCCGTGCGTTCTTCAGCCAGATACCCACCCGGTAGCCCTGATAGGTGGCGTCTGTCGGGGCAAGGAGGTGGCCTGCCTCGGCCGCCCACCCGCGCGCGGCGGCGAGACCTTCCTCCCACGCGACGTCGAAGTGGCTCCAGACCATGCCCAGTTCTTCCAGCTGCGCGACGCGGTCGGCGTCCATGTCGCCGCGGGCGTAGAACCGGCGGGCGTCGGCGATCCACTGCCCCAGCGGAAAGCCCGCGAGCGAGGCCGGCCACCCCTCGGCCTCCACCGCCCGGTCGCCGCCGCCGGGCACCCGGTAGGTGAACGGCACCTTCAGATCGCCGTGCAGCCGGCTGTAGATGACGCAGGCCTCGATGCCGCGCCGCCAGTGAGCGTGCTCGGGGTTGAGGACCCGCAGGTTGATGAACGCGGCCAGCTGTGCCGGGTCGCGCGGCGTGGAGAACTTCAGCAGTTCCCGGGCCGGCACCGACAAACCACGGTCGCCGTCGGTTCCCTCGTGCTCCGCGCTGCCCGAGCGAGTCTGGACGCCTCGTACGCTGCTCCGGGCCTGTTGCTCGGCGAGCGCTTCCACGACCCGGGCGTCGTGCGCCCTGAGCGCCTCGAGCAGCTTTGCCAGCCCGCCGTACGCCCGGGAGGTGAGCATGTTGTCGGCCGACTCCCCGGGCCCGAGCAGGACCGGCACTACGAGTGAGGCGACCTTGCCCTCGCCGGGCTGCATGCGCAGGGCGCGGCCGACGGCCTGGACGAGGTCGGGCATGGAGCCGCGCACATCCGCGAAGTAGACGGAGTCGCAGTTCTTGGTGTCGACGCCCTCGCCTAGCACCCTCACCGACCCCAGGTAGCCCTTCTCCACGACCGTGCCGTCCGTGGAGATCCCGGACGCGAACTCCCCAAGGACCCGCCGCCGGTGGCCCGGCTTGTGGTCGCCGCACAACCAGTCCGCCCATACCGTGCGCGGATACAGCTCCGGCCCGGCGGCGAGCAGCCGCTCGGCGACGTCGGGCAGGCCGACTGCGAACGCCTCAGCCTCCTTGACGACGTGGTGGAAAACCAGCGTCCTACGGAAGCCTTCCTCGGCCGACGCCTTCACCAGCGCCGTCTGCAGAGCCGCGAGCCGCGCCCCACGCACCTGGTCCGAGCGGCCCTCCACGCCCAGGAGCTGGGCAGCCTGGAGCTGAGTATCAGTGATGTCCACACACACCACCTGGTAGGGGGCACAGATTCCCCGGTCGATCGCTTCCGAGAGCGTCAGCGTGTACGCCCTGCTGCCGAAGGAACCGTCCGGGTCGTCTTCCATGCTCGCCACCAGCTCGCCCGGGGCGCCCGGCCCAGCCTCGGAGTCGTTGTTCAGCTGCCACAGCCGCGGGGTGGCGGTCATGTACAGGCGGCGCAGGGCGGGGATGCGGGTGTTGTCATGGACGACCGCCCACGGCCTGCCGATCCGGCCCGAAACCCGGTGCGCCTCGTCCACGACGATCAGCGACCACCCCGGAAGGCCGGCGGCGTGCGCGCGTTCCAGCGTGCCGAGCCCGAGCGAGGCGTACGTGGCGAACACCGTCACCTTGTCCAACGGCCGCACCCAGGCGACCAGCTCGTCCACGTCCGTGGTGTTCGGGAAAGACGCCTCCGGCCCGCGTAGGGACGAGACCCCGATCATCGGCCCCGTACGCCCACCCCCGCGCCAGGCGGCCTCCGTCTGCGCCAGCAGGTCCAGTGAGGGCACGAGCACCAGCACTCGACCCGCCTGCAGCTCCTCCGCGCTGCGCACGGCGACGAGGGTCTTGCCCGATCCGGTCGCCATGACAACCTGGGTCCGCAGACCCCGCTCGGGCACAGTAGATCTTGCAGAAAGTTCGAGCGCTCGGACAACCGCGTCCACGGCTTCACGCTGATGAGGACGAAGTCCCTTCACAGCCATCCGATCCACCCTTTCCGACGAGCTGGACAACAGCTCTCACGCACCCACACATGACCAAGCATCCTGCACGCCACGGGCATTGAGTGACCCGACTCCCACCACGACACCGACCGCACACCTCCGACGCGGGACACAGACAACCGTCTCCAACGGATCACCCGCCTCACAGAGCTACAGCCCCCGGAGTCCAAAGTCTATCGCAGTCAAAAAATGAAGCAGTTACTCCAGGAATCGACACGGAAACCACGGGTACTCCGAAGTCATCACTGCCCACCATTCGGGAGAGATCATGGAACAGACCGAGAACAACCGAGGCAACCGGTTCTGCAAGGCGTGCGGCACGCCGGCCGAGGACGGAAAACTGTGCAACCACTGCGGCGCCGTCCTGGACCTCCCCGACGAGGCAGGCCTGGTCGAGGACCAAGGCGCAACAGTGCGCCGTGACTTCGAAGGACGCGCCCAGCAGTAAGCATGAGAAGCGGCCGGAGGGCCACCTGATCAACTCCGTTGAACAGCGTGCACTGGGGTACACGGGCCGGCATGGCATCCAAGACTGATCGCGTCATGTCCTTGCGGGCCGTGCGGCAGCTGCGCCGGGTCCGCACCTTCTACGCAGGTGGCGTCCTGCTGTGGGCGGTATTGACCGCCTGGACCGCCTGGCAGTCGCCCGGCAGCCGACAGATGTGGGTGTCCGCCCTTCTTCTGGCAGTCTTCAGCGGCCTCCTGCTCGCAGCCTCCCTGTGGCTGCAGCGCCTCCAGGCCACAGGCGAGCGACGTCCCGCGCACCACGCCGCACCACGGAAGGCGACTGCAACACGCCACGCGCACGCCTGATGCACCGCGAGACCGTCCCTTTCCGGCCCTCTCCCAAGGGCGGGGAGGCAAGGAGCGGCCAGGGGGTAAGCGAGTAGGTATGGATGGCACACGACTTCGACAGGATGATCGGAGCTCACAGGAAACCCGCGCCCGCGGAACGATGCGGATGTGGCGATGGGCCAGGTGGGCGGCACTTGTTCTCGCGGTCAGCTGGGCGGTGAACGGGACCGTCAATCTCATTCAGGGCGAGCAGGGCCGGGACCTGTGGTGGCCTATGGCCAGTACCGTCATCTGGGCAGCGCTGACCATGTACGGCTTCAGGACCTACCGCCGGATCAGGACAACGACCCTGCCAGGCATCACCGGCCGCTCGTCCGCCTGACCACCTCGGCCAGCCAAGCGAGTTGCGCAGTGACACAAGGGCTCAGACTTATGGAGCCCGCTCCCGCGCCGCGCTTCCCTGCTGAACGACCGCTGGTCCAAGTACTGCGCCACCGAGGCAACGACCTCCGGTACCGCCATACGCGGGGGCCCGCAGCCAGTGGGGACGCGGTGCAACGCCGAGGCGCCTGTATGCGGCAGTCCCTCCTGAGAATACTGAGCCGCGGCACCCCCTCTCCCCGCTGCCCGGGCCGCAGGCCTGTTGGCCGCCCCGCGCAGCGGGGCCGGCCTTCGGGGCGCGGAGCGCCCCGGGGTGGCTGGAGCGCAGCGTAAGCCCCCCGGAGGGGGCCGCAGGCCCCGCGCTCCGGGAGCGCAGCGGACGGAGCGTCACCGGCCTTGCGCAGCAAGGCCGGTGGACTGCTCGGGCACAGCCCGAGCAGGAGCGCTCGCGCGGAGCGCGAGCGCAACCCCCGCGCGCAGCGCGGGGGTTCGCTTGCCTATCGCGCAGCGATAGGGTACCCGCTCCGCGGGG
>NZ_JBIBVY010000018.1:0-170491 GCF_043080665.1 Streptomyces sp. NPDC014991 | reverse complement strand
AAACGCCCGGTTACATACCGAACCCGGAAGCTAAGCCTCACAGCGCCGATGGTACTGCAGGGGGGACCCTGTGGGAGAGTAGGACACCGCCGAACTCCTTTTAGAGCTCCGGCTCCTGGGCATTACTGCCCAGGAGCCGGAGCTTTTTTGCGTTGAGGTAGGGTCAGGGAGCATCGTCGGCTCATTTCGCACAGGAGGCCCCCGGATGGAGGTCCAGGAGACCCGCGTCCAGACAGACCGGGTCCTCACCATCCCCAACATCCTCAGCATGGCGCGGCTCGTCGGCGTACCGCTCTTCCTGTGGCTGATCCTCAGGCCCGAGTTCGGCGGCCCCAAGAGCGACGGGTGGGCCCTCCTGGTACTGGCGTTCAGCGGGATCAGCGACTACCTCGACGGCAAGCTCGCACGGCGCTGGAACCAGATCAGCAGCCTCGGCCGGCTCCTCGACCCCGCCGCGGACCGCCTGTACGTCCTCACCACGCTGCTGGGGCTCACCTGGCGGGAGATCCTCCCCCTCTGGCTCACCGGCCTGCTGCTGGCCCGAGAACTGGTCCTCCTGGTCATGGTGGGCATCCTGCGCCGGCACGGGTATCCGCCGCCGCAGGTCAACTTCCTCGGGAAGGCCGCCACGTTCAACCTGATGTACGCCTTCCCTCTCCTGCTGCTGAGCGACGGACAGGGTTGGATCGCGTCACTCGCCGCAATTTTCGGATGGGCGTTCGCCGGATGGGGTACAACCCTCTATTGGTGGGCAGGAGTGCTCTACGTGGTGCAAGTCCGCCGATTGGTGCGTGCGGACGCCACGGTCGATCGAACTCGGCGATTGTCCTGACGTAAGTCCTGGCGTAACGCCTCGTTGGCCCGCGGTGGAAAAGTGCGGGACAATCTGGACGGGTGAAGTCGGCTAGACCGTCGTCTCTGAGGAGGACGCTTCCGACATGAAGGCCGTCGTGATGGCCGGTGGCGAAGGCACACGCCTGCGCCCCATGACCTCGAGCATGCCCAAGCCGCTCCTGCCTGTGGCCAACCGCCCGATCATGGAGCACGTGCTACGGCTGCTCAAAAGGCACGGGCTCAACGAGACCGTCGTCACCGTGCAGTTCCTGGCTTCGTTGGTCAAGAACTACTTCGGTGACGGCGAGGAGCTCGGTATGGAGCTCACCTATGCCAACGAGGAGAAGCCACTCGGTACCGCCGGAAGCGTCAAGAACGCCGAGGAGGCGTTGAAGGACGACGCCTTCCTCGTGATCTCCGGCGATGCCCTGACCGACTTCGACCTCACCGAGCTGATCAACTTCCACAAGGAGAAGGGCGCGCTCGTCACGGTCTGCCTGACCCGGGTGCCCAATCCGCTGGAGTTCGGCATCACCATCGTGGACGAGGAAGGGAAGGTCGAGCGCTTCCTGGAGAAGCCGACCTGGGGACAGGTCTTCTCCGACACGGTCAACACGGGCATCTACGTCATGGAGCCCGAGGTCTTCAACTACGTCGACCCCGATGTTCCGGTCGACTGGTCCGGCGACGTCTTCCCGCAGCTGATGAAGGAAGGCAAGCCGATCTACGGCTACATCGCCGAGGGCTACTGGGAGGACGTCGGCACCCACGAGAGCTATGTGAAGGCCCAGGCGGACGTTCTCGAAGGCAAGGTCGACGTCGACATCGACGGCTTCGAGATCTCACCGGGCGTGTGGGTGGCGGAAGGCGCCGAGGTGCACCCCGACGCCGAGCTGCGCGGACCGCTGTACATCGGTGACTACGCGAAGGTCGAGGCCGGCGCGGAGATCCGCGAGCACTCCGTCATCGGCTCGAACGTCGTCGTCAAGAGCGGTGCCTTCCTGCACAAGGCGGTCGTCCACGACAACGTGTACATCGGGCAGCACAGCAACCTGCGCGGCTGCGTCGTCGGCAAGAACACCGACATCATGCGGGCCGCCCGGATCGAGGACGGCGCGGTCATCGGTGACGAGTGCCTGATCGGTGAGGAATCGATCGTCCAGGGCAACGTCCGCGTCTACCCGTTCAAGACCATCGAGGCCGGCGCTTTCGTCAACACCTCGGTGATCTGGGAGTCGCGGGGACAGGCGAACCTGTTCGGCGCCCGTGGCGTGTCCGGCATCCTGAACGTCGAGATCACCCCCGAGCTGGCGGTCCGGCTCGCCGGTGCCTACGCGACGACCCTGAAGAAGGGCGCCACCGTCACCACCGCCCGCGACCACTCGCGAGGTGCCCGCGCGCTCAAGCGTGCGGTGATCTCCGCGCTGCAGGCCAGCGCCATCGACGTACGCGATCTGGAGAACGTGCCGCTGCCCGTGGCCCGGCAGCAGACCGCGCGCGGCAGCGCCGGCGGCATCATGATCCGCACCTCGCCCGGCGTTCCCGACTCGGTGGACATCATGTTCTTCGACTCGCAGGGCGCGGACCTGTCGCAGGGCAGCCAGCGGAAGCTGGACCGCGTGTTCGCGCGGCAGGAGTACCGGCGCGCGTTCCCCGGTGAGATCGGCGATCTCCACTTCCCGGCGAGCGTCTTCGACTCGTACACCGGATCGCTGCTGCGCGACGTCGACACGACGGGCATAGCGGAGGCCGGCCTCAAGGTCGTCGTGGACGCCTCGAACGGCAGCGCCGGGCTCGTGCTGCCCAGCCTCCTCGGCAAGCTCGGTGTGGACTCGCTGATCATCAACCCGGGTCTCGACGAGTCGAGGCCGACGGAGACGGCGGAGATGCGGCGCAAGGGCCTGGTGCGGCTCGGGGAGATCGTCGCGTCGTCGGGTGCCGCGTTCGGTGTCAGGTTCGACCCGGTCGGTGAGCGGCTGTCGCTCGTCGACGAGAAGGGCCGGATCATCGAGGACGACCGGGCCCTGCTGGTGATGCTGGACCTGGTGGCAGCCGAGCGGCGCAGCGGGCGGGTGGCCCTTCCGGTCACCACGACCCGGATCGCCGAGCAGGTGGCCGCCTACCACGGCACCCAGGTCGAGTGGACCACCACCTCGCCCGACGACCTCACGCGCGTCGGCGGCGAGGAAGGCACCATCTTCGGCGGTGACGGCAAGGGCGGGTTCATCGTCCCCGAGTTCAGCAGCGTCTACGACGGCACAGCGGCCTTCGTACGGCTCATCGGGCTCGTGGCACGTACCCAGCTCACGCTCAGCCAGATCGACGCCAGGATCCCCCGGGCGCACGTCCTCAAGCGGGACCTGGCGACGCCGTGGGCCGTCAAGGGCCTGGTGATGCGGCGGGTCGTCGAGGCCGCCGGGGACCGCTTCGTCGACACGACCGACGGTGTGCGGGTCGTGGAGACCGACGGACGCTGGGTGATGGTGCTGCCCGACCCGGCCGAGGCGGTCACGCATCTGTGGGCCGAGGGGCCGGACGACGCCTCCGCGCAGGCCCTGCTGGACGAGTGGGCGGCCGTCGTGGACAGCGCCGGCCGGTAGTCCCGGAACGGCGAACGCCGTCGCCCGCCCGCGTGCCGGACAAGCGTCCCCAAGGGGGCCTGTCCGGCACGCGGGTGGGGCCGTTCGGAGGTACGGCTCGCGACATGCGACGATGTGCGGCATGCCGCAGCAACCCCCCGTTCGGAGCAGCCCCACGCGGCCGCAGCGCCCGGACGCCTCCATGTCGTTGATCACCAACGTCATGGACCACAGCCTCGACGACGGATACGCCGAGGCCGCCGCCCGGAAGAAGGCCCAGGGCGAGGGCGGTCTGCCGAAGACGCTCCGGGCCAAGCTGGGCCTGGCCGCCGGCCTCGTCCTCGCGGCGCTGGTCGTCACCGTGGGAGCGGCCCAGGCGCGCGTCGCGGCGCCCGTGGTGGCCAAGGAACGCCAGGAACTGATCGACCGCGTCGACAGCGAGACCGCGGACGCGGACAAGCTCGAGAGCACGGTCGACAAGCTGCGCGACGACGTCGGCGCGCGCCAGCGGGCGGCCCTGAGGTCCAGCGGCGGCAGCGCCGCGGCGGACCTGGTGGGCGTGCTGTCCGGCGCGACCGCCGTGCACGGGCCCGGCGTCAGGCTCGTCGTGAACGACGCCAAGGAAGCAACCAGCGGCGGGGACGGGGCCAATCCGCGGGAGACGTCGGGCTTCTCCGACACCGGCCGGCTGCGTGACCGCGACATGCAGCGCGTGGTCAACGGGCTGTGGGCGTCGGGGGCCGAGGCGGTCTCCATCAACGGGCAGCGGCTGACGGCCCTGTCCGCGATCAGGGCCGCGGGCGACGCGATCCTGGTCGACAACAGGCCGCTGGTGCCGCCGTACACGGTGCTGGCGGTGGGGGACCGGCAGAGGCTCGGCACCACGTTCCAGAACAGCGCCGACGGCCTGTACCTGCATGCCCTGGTGGAGAACTACGGCATCCGCGCCACCATCTCCCCGGAGGGTGACGTCCGGCTGCCCGCCGCACCGAGTGTGATCGTGCGTACAGCACAGCCGAGCAACGAGAACAGCGAGAAGGGCACATCGTGATCGCCGTACTGGGTCTCGTCGTGGGAGTCGTGGCCGGCCTGCTGGTCCGGCCCGAGGTTCCGGCGGTCGTCGAGCCTTATCTGCCGATCGCCGTCGTCGCGGCGCTGGACGCCGTCTTCGGCGGACTGCGGGCCATGCTCGACGGCATCTTCGACGACAAGGTCTTCGTGGTGTCGTTCCTGTCGAACGTGGTCGTCGCCGCGCTGATCGTTTTCCTCGGTGACAAGCTGGGCGTCGGCGCGCAGCTGTCCACGGGCGTCGTCGTGGTCCTGGGCATCCGGATCTTCTCCAACGCCGCGGCGATCCGGCGACACGTCTTCCGGGCGTGACACCGATGAGTGAACAGAACGACCGGAACGACCGGAACGACCAGCCGGAGAGCCGGCTGCCGGAGCACGGGCTGCGCAGGGAGCTGCCGGCCGAGGTGCCCGCGTCCGTGCCCGGGGCCGGGCAGCCGGCCGGGGAGCAGGCCCAGCAGCCGCTGACCGGACGGCAGCGACTCGTCCAGGGTCTGTGGCCGCCGCGCTTCACCCGCGCCCAACTCATCGTCGCGGTGCTGCTGTTCGGCCTCGGCTTCGGCCTGGCCGTCCAGGTGGCGTCCAACAGCGACACCGACAGCGCGCTGCGCGGCGCCCGTCAGGAAGATCTCGTACGCATCCTCGATGAACTGGACTCGCGTACTCAGCGTCTTGAGGACGAGAAGCAGGGACTCGAGAAGCAGCGTCAGGAGCTTCAGAGCAGCTCCGACCAGGCCGCGGAGGCACGCAGGCAGACCGCCGAGAAGAAGAGGCAACTCGGCATCCTGGCGGGCACCGTGGCGGCGCAGGGTCCCGGCATCACCATGACGATCGAGGACACGAAGGGGACGGTCCAGGCGGACATGCTGCTCGACGCGATCCAGGAGCTGCGCGCGGCCGGCGCGGAGGCGATCCAGGTCAACGGGGTCCGGGTGGTCGCCGGCACCTACTTCACCGACTCCGGCAAGAGCGTGAGCGTCGACGGGAACAAGATCAACGCCCCGTATCGTTTCAAGGTCATCGGCAAGCCGCAGGACCTCGAGCCGGCGCTCAACATCCCCGGAGGCGTGGTGCAGACCCTGGAGAAGGAGCAGGCCACGGCGACCGTGGAACGGTCGGACAAGATCGTCGTGGCTGCCTTGCGGCACGTGAAGCAGCCTGACTACGCTCGGTCGTCCTCCCGGTGAACCGGCGGTGCATGGCGGCTGTCGCGCACGGGCATGAGCTTGCGGGGGGTCGGCGCACCGAAGAGGTGACGCGTGATGGAAACTGTTTGGTGGATACGGACGTTGTGAGGATGTCCGGCTCGGCCGGTGTAGGCAATCAGGGTTCGTCCTGCCCCACGGGCGGGTCTGTTTCGGTCAAGGGGAATCGCCCGTGAAGTTGTTTGCGAAGTTGTTCGGCAAGAGCGCGCGAGAGGGCGGCGACAACGCCACCGCCCGTCATCGCGCGCAGCCTGACGCGGAGGGCCGGCGCCCGCTGTTCCGGGACCAGGTCGCTGGTCCGGGCGGTGACATTTCCGGTGGTCAGGGCGCGGCGTCTGTTGACCCTTCCCAGTCCGGCGGCATAGGTTTCGGGCAACCGTCAACCTCAGGTGCGGGTGGAGGGTTCGCCTCCGGCCCGTACGCGTCCAACGCCCCGGCGGGGCAGCCGCGGCAGGAGGATCCGTCGATGTCGGTCCTGGTGTGTACGAGGTGCGGTAACCGCAACGCGGAGAACGCCCGGTTCTGCTCCCACTGCGGCGCGCCGCTGCGCCCCGGAGTGGCACCCGAGCGGGCCTCCGAGACGACGTCCACGATCTCGATCTCCGGCCTCGAGGCCTACGACTCCGAGGCGACCGGCCAGACGCCGCTGCCGATGCTCTCCCCGGAGGCGCAGGCCGCGGTGGACGCGCTGCCGCTGGGCTCGGCGCTCCTGGTGGTGCGCCGGGGTCCGAACTCGGGCAGCCGCTTCCTGCTGGACAGCGACCTGACCACGGCCGGCCGGCATCCGCAGAGCGACATCTTCCTGGACGACGTGACGGTCTCCCGGCGGCACGTGGAGTTCCGGCGCTCCCCGGACGGCTCCTTCACGGTGGCCGACGTGGGCAGCCTGAACGGCACGTACGTCAACCGGGAGCGCATCGACCAGGTCGCGCTGTCGAACGGTGACGAGGTGCAGATCGGCAAGTACCGGCTGGTGTTCTACGCGAGCCGGCAGGGCATCTGACCCACCCCCGGACCGACGTCCGGGGGGACCCCCAGGGAAGGTCCATGCTGCGAACACCGAGCGGTGGTGCCGGAAGCGGTACCGCCGCCAGGGCCAGTGCGCTGATGAGCATCGGCACGGTGCTGAACGTGCTGCGCGACGAGTTCCCCGAAGTCACGATCTCCAAGATCCGCTTCCTGGAGTCGGAGGGGCTCATCGAGCCGCAGCGGACCCCGTCGGGGTACCGCAAGTTCAGCGCCGGGGACGTCGAGCGTCTCGGTCACGTCCTGCGGATGCAACGGGACCACTACCTCCCGCTCAAGGTGATCCGGGAGTACCTGGACGCCTTGGAGCGGGGGGAGGCCGCCCCGCTGCCCCTGGTCGGGCGCCAGCGCACCGCGGAGGACGGCCCGGAGCCGCCGGAGAGGCACACGGTGGCGAGGGTCGGCAAGGCCGAGCTGCTGGCCGCCGCGGGCACCGACGAGGCGGAACTGAAGGAGTGGGAGTCCTACGGGCTCATCGCTCCTCTGGAGGACGGGGCGTACGACGCCGAGGCGGTCACCGTGGCCGCGCTCATCGCCGAGCTGGGCCGTTTCGGCATCGAGCCGCGTCACCTTCGGGTGATGAAGGCCGCCGCGGACCGTGAAGCGGGGCTGGTGGACCAGGTGGTGGCCCCGCTCAGGCGCCACCGCAACCCGCAGACCAGGGCACTCGCCGAGGCTCGTACGAAGGAACTGGCGGCGCTCACGACGAAGCTGCACGCCGCTCTCGTGAAGACCGCCCTCGGCGTGCGCCTGCCCTGAGACCGCAGCTTCGCCGGAACCCGCGCGGGGACCGGCTGCGCCCCGGCTGACCGGCGCCGGGACGGGGGAGCGGTGGGGTGTCCGGGCGGCCGGATCGGGCACCTGTTCCCGGCCCGACTACCCAAACGTCCCGGGCACGGCCTAGGGTTGCTGTGTGAACGAGCTCGATGTCGTAGGTGTCCGGGTCGAAATGCCCTCCAACCAACCGATCGTGCTCCTGCGCGAAGTGGGAGGCGATCGTTACCTCCCCATCTGGATCGGGCCGGGGGAGGCGACGGCGATCGCCTTCGCCCAGCAGGGCATGGCCCCCGCGCGACCGCTGACCCACGACCTGTTCAAGGACGTGCTGGAGGCCGTCGGCCAGGAGCTGACCGAAGTCCGCATCACCGACCTGAGGGAAGGGGTCTTCTACGCGGAACTGGTGTTCGCCAGCGGGGTCGAGGTCAGTGCCCGTCCCTCCGATGCCATAGCGCTGGCCCTGCGCACCGGAACGCCTATCTACGGCAGTGACACGGTGCTGGACGACGCGGGCATCGCCATTCCGGACGAGCAGGAGGACGAGGTGGAGAAGTTCCGCGAGTTCCTCGACCAGATCTCGCCCGAGGACTTCGGCACCAGCAGCCAGTGAGACGCGGCGTCGGCCTGCCGGACACCGGGTTCCTCCGGGACGGTGGGCGGCTGCGCGGGTCCGTTGCCCCGGCAATTGCCTCCGGCCGGTGAGAGCGTCCTACGGCTTCCCGCGAGCGCATTCGGCTAGCCTTTCCCCGCGGTGGGACACGGGAAACCACTCCTTGGGTGATTATCACTCGGCGTGCCGAGTGTGGCGATCGTTGACGCACCCCTGGTGACTGCCTACCGTCGAGAAGGCAGGTCAAGGACGGAGGTCGGCGTGAGAACCAGCGGCGACGGTACGGCTGGGGGTGCCCCCGGACGCGGTTTCGGGGAGAGCGGTCCGTACCCGCCCCCGGACTCGCGGCTGCGCTCGAGCGGGGGATACCCCCGTCCCGGCAGCGCGGCCGAGCACGCTCCGCAGCTGCCGACGGCGGTGCCGGACGGCAAAGGGGTGGCGTCCATGACGTCCGAGCAGATCGGCTACCGCGGGCCCACGGCCTGCGCGGCCGCCGGCATCACCTACCGCCAGCTCGACTACTGGGCCCGCACCGGCCTGGTCGAGCCCAGCGTGCGGCCCGCCTACGGGTCGGGCACCCAGCGTCTGTACAGCTTCCGGGACGTCGTCGTCCTGAAGATCGTGAAGCGGTTCCTGGACACCGGGGTGTCGCTCCAGAACATCCGCACGGCCGTTCAGCACCTCAGGGAACGCGGTTTCCTCGACCTGGAGCGGATGACCCTGATGAGCGACGGCGCCACCGTGTACGAGTGCACGTCGCCGGACGAGGTCCACGCCCTGCTCCAGGGCGGTCAGGGTGTCTTCGGGATCGCCGTCGGCGTGGTGTGGCGGGACGTGGAGAGCGCGCTCTCCCAGCTGCACGGCGAGCGCATCGACACCGGGGAGACCCTGGTCGGGCAGAACCCCGCGGACGAGCTGGCGCGGCGCCGCAACCGGGCGGTCTGACGCCGGATCCCGTGCGGGGCCATGCGCGTCACCGCGTTGTCAGTGCCGTGGTGCAGCATCGGAGATGTGAGAAACGCGCCCACGGTCCTGCATCTCGACATGGATGCCTTCTTCGCCTCGGTGGAGCAGGCGTCCAAGCCGAGCCTGCGCGGGAAGGCCGTCGTGGTGGGCGGGCTCGGACCGCGCGGGGTGGTGGCCACCGCGTCGTACGAGGCACGGGTCTTCGGGGTCCACTCGGCGATGCCCATGGGGCAGGCGCGCCGGCTGGCACCCAACGCCGCCTATCTGGTGCCGCGCTTCACCTTGTACCGGACGGTCAGCGAGCAGGTGATGGCACTGCTGCGGGAGCTGTCACCGCTGATCGAGCCGCTCAGCCTGGACGAGGCGTTCGTGGACCTGGAGGCCGGGGGAGCCGCCTGGGACGAGGAGTCGGCGCGGCGGGCCGGGGAGAGGCTCCGCGCGGACATCCGGGCGGTCACCGGGCTCACCGGGTCGGTGGGGCTGGCCGCCTCCAAGATGCTCGCGAAGATCGCCTCCGAGCAGGCCAAGCCGGACGGCCTGGTGCTGATCGAGCCGGGGACCGAGCGGGCGCTGCTGGGGCCGATGCCGGTGCGGACCCTGCCCGGGGTCGGCCCGGCCACCGGGGACCATCTTCGCCGGGCCGGGATCACCACGGTCGGGGAGCTGGCCGAGGCGGGCGAGGACGAACTCGTCCGGATGCTCGGCAAGGCGCACGGGCACGCGTTGTACGCCATGGCCCTGGCCCGGGACGAGCGGCCCGTGGTGGCCGAGCGGGAGACCAAGTCGGTGTCCGTGGAGGACACGTACGACGTCGACATCCACGACCGGCTGCGGGTCGGCCTGGAGGTGCAGCGGCTGGCCGACCGGTGTGTACGGCGGCTGCGCGAGGCCGCGCTGTCCGGGCGGACCATCGTGCTGAAGGTGCGGCGGTACGACTTCTCGACCCTCACCCGTTCCGAGACGCTCAGAGGCCCCACGGACGATCCCACGGTCATCCGCGAGGCGGCGGCGCGACTGCTGGAGTCCGTGGACACCACGGGCGGGGTGCGGTTGCTCGGTGTCGGCGTGTCCGGGCTCGCCGACTACACGCAGGAGGACCTGTTCGCGCAGGCTGCGGGGGAGCGGGCGGTGGACCTCGCCGAGGAGGCCGTGCCGCAGGCCCCGGCGGAGCAGGCGGAGCCGGCCGAGCGGCAGTGGCGGGCCGGGCAGGACGTGCGGCACGACCACTGGGGACACGGGTGGGTGCAGGGCAGTGGGCTGGGCCGGGTCACCGTGCGCTTCGAGACGCCGCAGTCCGAGCCGGGGCGGGTACGGACGTTCCGGGTCGACGATCCCGCGCTGGCGCCGGCTGAGCCGCTGCCGCTGGTCACGGCGGCCGGCCCCGCCCACCCGACCGGCGTTCCCGGCCGGCCGAGCGGTGACCCACGCGGGGCACCGTCCCCGGGACAGGGTGCCTGCGCGGGCCGGGACGTACGGCAGCCGTCGGACGACGAGCGGGCCTCGGGTGCCTCAGGAGGGGATGACCTCGTGGGCGCGCCCGGTGTCGAGCACCCCGTCGGCGGGGGTCAGGGGCCCGGTGTGGGCCGGGGTTCCTCCGGTGGTGCCAGGGTGCCGACATCATGGTCCGGGACCTCGGGCGGGGGCGCCGTGTCCAGGCCGTAGTGGTGGTAGAGCTGGAGTTCCTGGTCGGGGGAGAGGTGCCGGCCCACGCCGAAGTCGGGGGCGTCCTTGATCAGGGCGCGGTCGAAAGGGACGTGCAGCGTGCCGTCGAGGAGTTCGCTGGGTTCCAGGGGGACGAAGGCGTCCCGGGAGAAGAGACCGGTGCGTACGGCAGCCCACTCGGGCACGCCGGTCGCGTCGTCGAGGTACACCTCGTCGATGGTGCCGATCTTGGCGCCATTGACGTCGAACACCTTGCGGCCGATCAGGTTGCGCGGATCGATGTCGGTTCGCACGGTCCCTCTCTCTCCACATGGTCGCAACTCATCCGTAAGCACTACGAAAGGGCACATTCAGGGAGGCGGCCACTCGAGGGCTCAGGCGTTGACCCCGCTGGTAGGCTGACAGCGGCTGCTGACCCCGCGCGGGAGAGTCCTCCGACCACATCGGAGGCGCCGAAGGAGCAAATCCTCCCCGGAATCTCTCAGGCTCACGTACCGCACGGACGAGGTCACTCTGGAAAGCAGGGCGGGTGTGCACGGCGTCCGCTCTCACCGACGGTGAAAGCCGGTGCCCGCGGAGGGCCCGGTGAAGCTCTCAGGTCGAGATGACAGAGGGGGAGGCCGTCGGGGTATCCGTACAGGGGTGCCCCTCGAAGGTCGCGTCAGACCAGGAGGCCTCCGCAATGACCGCCCATCGCATTCCGCTCTCCGAACTCGAAGCGGGTATCCCGTTCGAGCAGCGCCACATCGGCCCTGACCAGGAGGCGCGGGCCAAGATGCTCGCGCAGGTCGGGTACGGCTCGCTGGACGAGCTGACCGCCGCCGCGGTCCCGGACGTGATCAAGAACGCCGACGCCCTCGACCTGCCGGACGCCCGCACCGAGGCCGAGGTGCTCGCCGAGCTGCGCTCCCTCGCCGACCGCAACCAGGTCCTCGGCTCGATGATCGGGCTCGGGTACTACGGGACGTTCACGCCGCCCGTCATCCTGCGCAACGTCATGGAGAACCCGGCGTGGTACACGGCCTACACGCCGTACCAGCCGGAGATCTCCCAGGGCCGCCTGGAGGCCCTGCTGAACTTCCAGACGGTGGTCGCCGACCTCACCGGCCTGCCCACCTCCGGTGCCTCCCTGCTGGACGAGGGCACCGCCGCCGCCGAGGCGATGGCGCTCTCCCGGCGCATGGGCCGGAACAAGAAGGGCCTGTTCCTGGTCGACGCGGACGCGCTGCCGCAGACCATCGCCGTGATCGAGACGCGTGCCGAGCCGGCCGGCGTCGAGGTCGTCGTCGCCGACCTCAGCGACGGCATCCCGGCCGGGATCGCCGAGCGCGAGATCAACGGCGTGCTGATCCAGTACCCGGGCGCCTCCGGTGCCGTACGGGACATCAAGGCGGTCATCGACCAGGCGCACGAGCTGGGCGCTCTGGTGACGGTCGCCGCCGACCTGCTCGCGCTGACCCTGCTGACCTCCCCGGGCGAGCTGGGCGCGGACATCGCCGTCGGTACGACCCAGCGCTTCGGTGTGCCGATGGGCTTCGGCGGGCCGCACGCCGGCTACATGGCCGTACAGGAGAAGTTCGCGCGCAGCCTGCCCGGCCGTCTGGTCGGGGTCTCCGTCGACGCCGACGGCAACAAGGCCTACCGCCTGGCCCTGCAGACCCGTGAGCAGCACATCCGCCGTGAGAAGGCCACCAGCAACATCTGTACCGCGCAGGTGCTGCTCGCCGTGATGGCCGGCATGTACGCCGTCTACCACGGTCCCGAGGGTCTGCGGACCATCGCCCGCCGCACGCACCGCTACGCCACGGTTCTCGCCGCGGGCCTGAAGGCCGGCGGGGTCGACATCGTCCACGGCGCCTACTTCGACACCGTCACCGCGCGCGTGCCCGGCAGGGCCGCCGAGGTCGTCGCCGCCGCCCGGGACAAGGGGGTCAACCTGCGCCTGGTCGACGCCGACCTCGTCTCCATGGCCTGCGACGAGACCACCGGCCGGGCTCAGCTGGCCGCCGTCTGGTCGGCGTTCGGTGTCGAGGCCGACGTCGAGGCGCTGGACCCGGTCGCCGAGGACACCCTGCCCGAGGCGCTGCTGCGCACCGACGCCTATCTCACCCACCCGGTCTTCCACCAGTACCGCTCCGAGACCGCGATGCTGCGCTACCTGCGCAGGCTGGCCGACCGTGACTACGCGCTCGACCGCGGCATGATCCCGCTGGGCTCGTGCACCATGAAGCTCAACGCGACCACGGAGATGGAGCCGGTCACCTGGCCGGAGTTCGGGCAGCTGCACCCCTTCGTGCCCGCCGAGCAGGCCGAGGGCTATCTGACGCTCATCCGTGAGCTGGAGGAGCGTCTCGCCGAGGTCACCGGCTACGACAAGGTCTCGCTCCAGCCGAACGCCGGTTCGCAGGGCGAGCTGGCCGGTCTGCTCGCCGTACGGGGCTACCACCGCGCCAACGGCGACGAGCAGCGGACCGTCTGCCTGATCCCGTCCTCCGCGCACGGCACCAACGCGGCCAGTGCCGTGATGGCCGGCATGAAGGTCGTCGTCGTCAAGACCGCCGGAGACGGCGAGATCGACATCGAGGACCTGCGGGCGAAGATCGAGAAGCACCGTGACGAGCTGGCGGTGCTGATGATCACCTACCCGTCCACGCACGGTGTGTTCGAGGAGCACGTCGCCGACATCTGCGCCCGGGTCCACGACGCCGGCGGCCAGGTGTACGTCGACGGCGCCAACCTCAACGCCCTGGTCGGCGTGGCAAAGCCGGGCCACTTCGGCGGTGACGTCTCCCACCTGAACCTGCACAAGACGTTCTGCATCCCGCACGGCGGGGGTGGTCCGGGCGTCGGCCCGGTCGCCGTCCGCGAGCACCTGGCACCGTACCTGCCCAACCATCCGCTCCAGCCGGCCGCGGGGCCGGAGACCGGCGTCGGCCCGATCTCGGCCGCCCCGTGGGGCAGCGCGGGGATCCTGCCCATCTCGTGGGCGTACGTCCGCCTGATGGGCGGTGCGGGCCTGAAGCGGGCCACGCAGGTGGCCGTGCTGTCGGCGAACTACATCGCCAAGCGCCTGGAGCCGCACTTCCCCGTCCTGTACACGGGCCCCGGCGGCCTGGTCGCGCACGAGTGCATCATCGACCTGCGCCCGCTGACCAAGGCGACCGGCGTGAGCGTCGACGACGTCGCCAAGCGTCTGATCGACTACGGCTTCCACGCCCCGACCATGTCCTTCCCGGTGGCCGGCACGCTGATGATCGAGCCGACCGAGTCGGAGGACATCACCGAGCTGGACCGTTTCTGCGATGCGATGATCACCATTCGCGCGGAGATCGACAAGGTCGGTTCCGGCGCGTGGTCCGCCGAGGACAACCCGCTGCGCAACGCCCCGCACACCGCCGCCGCGCTCGGCGGTGAGTGGACGCACGCCTACAGCCGCGACGAGGCCGTCTTCCCGGCGGGCGTCTCGGCCGCCGACAAGTACTGGCCGCCGGTGCGCCGCATCGATCAGGCCTTCGGCGACCGCAACCTGGTCTGCTCCTGCCCGCCGCTGGACGCGTACGAGGACTGAGCGAGCCGCGCCCGAGGGTCCCGCCCGGCATCCGGGCGGGACCCTCGGGTTTCCGCTATGCCGTCGCCAGTGAGACCTCGGTCGCCTTGATCAGGGCGATGACGTCGGAGCCCACGAAGAGGCCGAGGTCCTCGGCCGCGTCCCTGGTGATGACGGCGGTGAGCTCGCCGCCGTCCACGGTGACCTTCACGGAGGCCATGACGTCGCCGACCACGAGTTGGGTGACCGCGCCGGGCAGCTGGTTGCGGATCGACAGGCCCGTGACCCGGTTGGTGGCCAGGGACACCTCCGTCGACTTCACCAGGGCGTGCACGGAGGAGCCCGGGGCGAGACCGAGCTGCTCGACGGCCTCCAGGGTGATGGCCGCCGTCAGGTTCTGGCCCCCGGTCAGGCGGACACCGACGGTCGCCATCACCTCGCCGGGGTGCACCTCGGTGACGGTGCCGGGCAACTGGTTGCGGATGCTGAGAGTCATGGCCCCTCACCGTAGTGGGCGAGGGTGTCAGGCCGGGTACGCGTGGGTCTGCGTCGCCTTGACCGTCGCCCAGACCGGTGCACCGGGGTGCAGGTCCAGCTCGGCCGCGGCGACCGTCGTCAGGTCCGCCGTGAGCGGAAGCCCGCCCGAGAGGTCGGCGCGGATCCGGTCGCCGTGCGTCTCCAGGCCCGCGACCTCGCATCGCCACACATTCCGGGCGCTGGCCCCGACGGGCCGGTCCCGGAAGAGGGTCACGGCCGACGGCGGGAACGCCACGAAGACCGGTCCCGACAGCTGCTCCGTCGTCGTGATCGCGGGCCCGGCGTCGAGCCGTACCGTGTGGCCCGCGGCCTGCCCGCGATAGAGGTTGAGGCCCACGAGCTGGGCGATGTAGTCCGTGCGCGGGTGGCGGGCGATCTCGGCGGGCGTGCCCTCCTGCACGACCCGCCCGTGCTCCACGACCACCAGCCGGTCCGCGAGCACCATGGCGTCCAACGGGTCATGGGTGACCAGTACGCAGACCGCCTCGAACTCCGCCAGGTGACGGCGGAGCTGGGCGCGGACCTCCAGGCGGGTACGGGCGTCCAGGGCCGCCAGCGGCTCGTCCAGGAGCAGCAGCCGGGGACGGGTGGCGAGGGCGCGGGCGAGCGCGACGCGCTGGGCCTGGCCGCCGGAGAGGCGGCGCGGTCTGGCGGCCGCGTGGCCGGCCAGGCCCATGCGCTCCAGCCAGGCCGCTGCCTGCGCGCGGGCCTCGGACCTCCCCGCACCCCGGCAGCGGGGGCCGAAGGCGACGTTGTCCAAAGCGGAGAGGTGCGGGAAGAGCAGGTAGTCCTGGAAGACCACGCCGACCGGGCGGGACTCCGGGGGCGTGCGCTCCAGCGAGATGCCGTCCAGACGCAGGTGGCCGTCGGTGAGCGGGGTGAGACCGGCGAGAGCGCGCAAGGCGGTGGTCTTGCCGGCGCCGTTGGGGCCGAGCAGGGCGATGACGTCCCCTGGGGCGGCCGTCAGGGTCACGTCCAGGCGGAACGGGGGGCGGTCGACGACGAGGTGGGCGTCCAGGCCTCCGTCTGGGGCGGTCCGGGCGGTCTCCGGGCGCGGGTGAAGAGCGGGTCGCCGTCCTCCGGCCGGATGCGGGTTCCCGCCCGGACCGACCGGGCGGCTCTCGACGCCTGGTGCCGGTGGCCCCTGTGGGGCGCGAGCACCGTCGGCTGCCGCGCGTACGTCCGGGGTGCGGTTGTCGGTGGTCGCCGGTACGCCTGGGCTCCCTGCGTGAGCGGAGGCGTCCGGGGGCTCGGGGCCGGTGTTCTTCATGAGGTGGGCGTCCAGCGGTTCCTGAGGCCGGCCAGCACGGCGATGGACACCGTGAGCAGGACGAGGCTGAGGGAGACGGCGGCTTCGGGGTCGTTCTGGAGGGCGAGGTAGACCGCGAGCGGCATGGTCTGGGTGCGGCCGGGGAAGTTGCCCGCGAAGGTGATCGTCGCGCCGAACTCACCGAGCGCTCGTGCCCAGGCCAGTACCGCGCCCGCCGCGATCCCGGGGGCGATCAGCGGCAGCGTGACCCGGCGGAACGCGGTGAAGCGCGAGGCACCCAGCGTGGTGGCCGCCTCCTCGTAGCGGGGGTCGGCGGCGCGCAGCGTGCCCTCCACGCTGATGACCAGGAACGGCATGGCCACGAACGCCTCCGCGATCACGACGCCCGCGGTGGTGAACGGCAGGGTGACCCCGAACCACGAGTCCAGCCACTGGCCGATGACGCCGTTGCGGCCCAGGGCGAGCAGCAGGGCCACGCCGCCGACGACCGGCGGCAGAACGAGGGGCAGCGTCACCAGGGCGCGCACGAGGCCCCGGCCGGGGAAGTCCGTGCGGGCCAGCAGCCAGGCCAACGGTACGCCGAGGACGAGGCACACGGCGGTCGCCGCGGTGGCGGTGACCAGGGACAGCTGGAGCGCCTGCCACACCTCGGCGCCGGCCAGCTGGTCCGGCAGGCTGCGCCAGGGGGCCCGGACGAGCAGGGCGAGCAGCGGCAGCAGCAGGAACGCCAGGGCCAGCAGGCCCGGCAGCAGCAGCGGCAACGGCACCCCGCGCCGGCCCCCGGTGCCGGCGCGGCGGCGCCGTGGCCGGACCGGGCGGGAGCCGGTCGTGGTGCCGGGCTCGTCGAGCGAGGTCACGGCTTGCGGAACCCGGCCGCGCTCAGCACCTTCTGGCCCTCGGCGGACCGCACGAGGGCGACGAAAGCCTTGGCGGCCCCGGCGTTCGGCGCGTCCTTCAGCACGGCGATCGGGTAGTCGTTGACCGCGTCGGCGGACTCGGGGAACTCCACGCCCTCCACCTTGCCGTGCGCGGCCTTCACGTCGGTCCTGTAGACCAGGGCCGCGTCGGCCTCCTTCAGCTCCACCTTGGTCAGGGCGCCCTTGACGTCCTGTTCGTAGGAGACGGGGGTCAGCTTCACCCTGCCTGCCGCCAGGGCCTTCTGGGCGGCGGCGCCGCACGGCACCGACTTGTCGCACAGGACGACCTTCAGGCCGGGTCCGGCGAGGTCCTTCAGAGAGGACAGCTTGTGCGGGTTGCCCGGCACGGTGACGATCTCCAGCTGGTTGCGGACGAAGATGGCCGGGGTGCCGGCGGTGTCCTTCCTGTCCGTGACGATCGCCATCGTCTTGGGGCTGGCGGCGGCGAAGACGTCCGCCGGGGCGCCGCCGGTGATGTTCGAGGCCAGGCTGTCGCTGCCGTTGAAGCTGAAGCTGACCTTGGTACCCGGGTGCTCCTTCTCGAACTGCCTGCCCAGCGCGGTGAAGCTCTCCTTCAGGGAGGCGGCGGCGAACACGGTGACCGGGCCGGACAGCGCCGGGGCGGGCTTGTCCGCCCGGTCGGTCGACGAGACGGAGGAGGAGCAGGCGCTGAGTGCCATCAGGGCGGCTGCCCCCGCGCCGGCCGGCTTCAGCATCCGCCGGGCCCGGCGCACGGAACGGCTCTTCACGATCTACTCCTCGGTTCGGTGGGCGGGCATCGGCCGTGCGGCGATGATACTGCCGCATCTGCCAGCTGTAAGTTGCCTGTCGCATCGCATGAGCAGCGCGCTCGCGGTTGGTGGCTTGCATGTGCGTTCGCCCGACGCTTGGGGGTGGATACAGCTCCGCCCCGGTCACCACCACCCAGGCCTACCTCGCCGTCTTCCAGGACGACCTGGTGCGGACCTACCGAGGCTGCCTCGACCGGCGTCGAGCCGAGCGCCCCCAAGAGGAATACCGCGAACCGACCACTGCGGAGTGGCGCAACTTCCAGCAGCACCTCGAACTTCGAAAAGTGTCGCTCGGCACCTGCGGGCGCCCCTACGGAACCCCTGCAAGCGCGAGCACGCCTGCATCCGCTGCCCCGTCCTCCAGATGGACCCCGCCAGAAGCCCCGCCTCGTCGAGATCATCCAAAACCTCCGCGAACGCATCCGAGAGGCCCGAGCCAACGGTTGGCTCGGCGAGGTCGAGGGACTCCAGGTCAGCTTCGACGCAGCGATGGCCAAGCTCAACAGTCTCAAGACCCCCCCACCGACGGACGCCCTCAACTGGTCGACCTCGGCATGCCCGTCTTCACCGGCGCTGCGCCACTGCCGCGTCCGAAGCCGGGAGAACCCGAGCTACGAAGCTGACCACCATGCACCCCCGAAAGCACCCACCGGCCCCGCCCCCAGCGGGGCCGTTCTCGCCGACCGGACTACGCGTTGCGCCATGCATCGGTGACACAACCGACTTCGAAGTGCCACCACCCATCCTCCTGGCCGCGGATAAGCAACGTCTTGATCCCACCAATGTCTGCCTCGGCCGGCACGGTGAGGGCGACCAACGGGAACTCCTCGCTGAAGACCTCACCGCCCAGGCCGAACGGCGACAGCCGCTCGTGCACAGCCCGAGCACTTCTCCCCAGTGGGCCGGAGGGAACGGGCAAGACCCGGACCGTGCAGTTGCCTGATCCCTCCACCCGTTCCTTCGCCCAGTGGAGTCCGTCGGCGTCTGTCACGAACCGCACGACCTCGCCCTCAGCCACCCCGTCTTGCAGGAAGGGGACGCTTTCCACCCTGGCGGTGTCTCCGCTCAGGCGAGTGGCCCAGAGCCCTTCAGTGTCGTGGGGGAGCCAGCCTTCGCGCGGCACAAACCGGTACCACACCTTGATCCGATCGCTCTCAGTAGCGCTGGGCTCGGACGGAGGCATAGAGGTCACGATCCAGATGATCCCGCATTCACCCCGCACACATCGAACGGAGGTCCGGTTGCCCTTAGTCCGGAAAAGGTCAGACCCGGTCGATGTGCACGTTGGTGGACTTCACCCGGGCGGTGGCCTCCATGCCGACCTCGAGGCCGAGTTCCTCCACGGCTTCCCGGGTGAGCAGCGAGACGAGCCGGTGCGGGCCCGCCTGGATCTCCACCTGGGCGGCGACGTCACCGAGCTTGATCGCGGTGACGATGCCGGGGAAGGCGTTGCGCACGGAGGTGTGGGAGGTGTCCTCCTCGCCGCTGCCGCCGCCCGCCCGGGCCAGTTCGACCGAGAACGCGGCCAGGTCCCGCCCGTCGATGAGGCGGCGCCCGGACTCGTCGCGGTGGGTGGTCATCCGGCCCGCGTCGGCCCAGCGGCGCGCGGTGTCCGGGCTGACGCCGAGCAGCCGTGCGGCCTGGCCGATCGTGTAGGACTGCATGCCGGTCACCATAGGCCCGGGCGGCGGGAACCGCGGACCTGGGGTCGGCCGCCGGATACAGCGGGGACGACGCGGGGTGACCGGCTCGGCGCGTCCACGGCCGTGAGCCCCTGCCCGGCCGGGCAGGACCGGTCGGGCCGGACCGCGGTGGGGCCGCGGCCCTGCCCTCACCCGGTGTGCACCCGCGGCCGGCGTGTCCGATCCGGTTCCGCCTCGCGCAGTACCTCCCGGGTCACCGGGGCGACCTCGCCCTGGCCGAAGAGGAAGAAGCGCAGGAAGTTGGTGAACGGACTGCCCTCGGTCCACTCGAAATAGATGTGCGGGGTGCAGCCGGTGACGTCCCGGACGTGGAGGAGAAGTGCGGCCAGGGCGTTGGAGATGGAGGAGTGCTCCAGCGTCAGCACGCGGTAACGGCCGTGCAGGACCTCGCCGCGCACGGTCAGACCCGTCTCGAACTCGGAGGGGTCGGTCACGGTGACCTCCGCGAAGACGAAGTCCTCCTGTTCCGGCATGTCGTTGTCGACCCGGATCTGTTCGATCTTCTCGCGGTACTCGGCCTTGTCGCGGCTGTCCGGCTCGTTGGCGATGAAACGCATCTTCCGGCTGGCCATGTCCCGGATGAACCGTTCCGCCAGCGGGTCCAGCGTTACGCTGGTCACCCGCAGTTCGAAGGCGCGGGCGAGCCGGGACAGCAGTGAGACCAGGATGATGCCCGCGATGAAGCAGGCACCGATCTTCACGCCGTCCGGACGCTCGATGACGTTCACCACGGTCGTGTAGAGGAACACCGCCGCTATCGCCGCGAACCCGATGGTCCAGCCCCGCTGCCCCGCCTTGCGCGCGGCGATGGTCACCGCGATCGCGGCCGAGCTGATCAGCACCAGGACACCTGTTGCGTAGGCGCCGCCCTGCTTGTTGACGTCGGCGTCGAAGATCCAGGTCACCAGGAACGCGATCAGCGTGAAGACGATGACCATCGGGCGCACGGCACGCGCCCAGTGCGGGGCCATGCCGTAGCGGGGCAGGTAGCGCGGCATCAGGTTCAGCAGGCCGGCCATGGCGGAGGCGCCCGCGAACCACAGGATGGCGATGGTCGAGACGTCGTACACCGTGCCGAAGATGCCGCCGAGGTACTCGTGCGCGAGGTAGGAGAGCGCGCGGCCGTTGGCGCCGCCACCGGGCTCGAACTCCGGCTCCGGGATCAGCAGCGTGGTGATGAAGCTGGTGGCGATCAGGAAGCCGCTCATGATGAGCGCGGCCGTGGTCAGCAGCTTCCGGGTGTCCCGGATCCGGCCGGCCGGCCGCTGCTCGGTGTCGCCCGGGTCGCCCTGGACGTGCGGCATGACGGCGACACCGGTCTCGAAGCCCGACAGGCCCAGGGCGAGTTTGGGGAACACGAGCAGTGCCACGCCGGCCATCGCGAAGACGTTGCCGTGTTCCGTGGTCAGGGCGCCGGCCCAGTCGGTGACCAGATGGCCGGCGGTGACGACGTGCCACAGGCCGACGATCACGACGACGACGTTGAGCCCGAGGTAGACGCCGACCAGGGCGACGGCGACCCCGATCGCCTCCAGGAAGCCCTTGAGGAAGACCGCGCCGAGCAGCGCCACCAGGAACAGCGTGATCAGCATCTGCTTGCCCTGGAGGGCGTTCGTCAGATGCGGGTTCTCCACCAGGTGGGTGGAGGCGTCGGCGGCGGAGAGCGTCATGGTGATCAGGAAGTCGGTCGCCGCGAAGCCCAGCAGCGTGAGCACGAACAGCTTGCCCTGCCAGAAGGACAGCAGGCGTTCCAGCATCGCGATGGAGCCCTCGCCGTGCGGGCTCTCCTCGGCCACCCGGCGGTAGACCGGCAGAGCGCCGGCCAGGGTGACGACGACGAGCACGATGGTCGCCACGGGGGAGAGGAGACCGGCCGCCAGCGCAGCGATGCCCGGCTGGTATCCGAGGGTGGAGAAGTAGTCGACACCGGTCAGGCACATCACCCGCCACCAGCGCTGCCCCTTGTGCGCAGACCCGGGCTGGGCGTGCGGTCCCGTGTGGCCACCGCCCTTGCCCATGTCGGACAGTCCCTCCAGCATCCAGGCGCGCAGTCGGCTGGTACTGGGAGGGCGCTCGGTCGTGACCATCGGCGTGCTCCTGACGTGCGGCTCAGCTCTTTCAGCCATCACGCGGGACGGCGGCAACAGCGTAAGCGGAGCGTGATGTCGAGGCCTGTGGATCAGGGCTCGGACGGCGTCAAGCTTGCGTTAAGAATGACCCGCGAGCGCGGAGACCGTACGAAGCGGGGGCCGGTGACAGCCGGCGGGACGGACGCGCGGGGAGCGGGGACCGGCACGCCGGACGGCCGGCGACCACCGGGCGTCGCGCTCCCCGAAGGATGCCCGTCTGCGTCGCGTCCGGCCGGACACCCGCAAGGGCCGCCCCGGCCGCACGACGATCATTTCGCAGAGCCGTTCCGCCCTCGGCGGCCATGGGTCCTCGATAGAATTCGGTGCCTGATTCGAAACTTTCGGACCCCTTCGGGAGCGAGCATGCGGACCTACGACAATCCCGTCCTCCCCGGTTTCCACCCCGACCCGAGCGTGTGCAGAGCCGGGGACGACTACTACCTGGTGTGCTCCAGCTTCGAGTACGTCCCCGCCGTGCCCCTCTTCCACAGCCGGGACCTGGTCCACTGGCGTCAGATCGGCAACGTCGTCGACCGGCCGGAGCAGCTCGCCCTGTCCGACGACGTCCCGGCCTCGGGCGGCATCTACGCGCCGACGATCCGCTGCCACGACGGACGGTTCTACGTGATCACCACCGCCGTCGGCGCGGGCGGCACCTTCCTCGTCACCGCCGACCGCCCCGAGGGACCGTGGTCCGACCCGGTGTGGATCGACCTGCCGGGCATCGACCCCGATCTCGCCTGGGACGAGGACGGCAACTGCTGGTGCGCGATGGCCGGGGTCACGGTCGCCCGGATCGACCCGGGCACCGGCAAGGTGCTGGAGGGGCCGCTGCCGATGTGGTCCGGAACCGGTCTCGCGGACCCCGAGGCCCCGCACCTGTACCGGATCGGCGAGTGGTGGTACCTGCTGCTCGCGGAGGGCGGCACCGGACTGGGGCACGGTGTGTCGGTCGCGCGCGCCCGCTCGCCGCGCGGCCCCTGGGAACCGGCGCCGGGCAACCCGCTGCTGTCCCACCGTGGCACCGGCCTGCCCGTCCAGTGCACCGGGCACGGCGACCTGGTGCAGGCGGCCGACGGCGGCTGGTGGATGGTGTTGCTGGGCACCCGGCCCCGCGGCTGGTTCCCGGGGTTCCACGTGCTCGGCCGGGAGACCTTCCTGGTGCCGGTGGAGTGGTCCGAGGGCTGGCCCCGGGCGGGAGGGGTGCGGGAGCGGCATCCGGCGCCGCCCGCCTGGGCACCCGTCGAACAGCCACCCGTGCGGGACGACTTCACCGGTCCGGGACTCGCGCCGCACTGGATATCCCCGCACCGCAGGCCCGAGGGCTGCTGGTCGCTGACCGAACGGCCCGGCCGGCTCGTCCTGACGGCCACCGGTGACAGCCTCGACCGGCCGGGGCACACCTTCGTCGGCCGCCGCCAGCAGCACCACGACTGCCGGATGGCCGCGCTGCTGGAGCCCGGGGCGACGCGGGCCGGGCTGTCCGTCCGGCTGGACGAGGCACACCACTACGACCTGGAGGTGAGCGGGGGGACGGCGGTGGTGATCGCGCGCATCGGCCCCCTGCGCCGGACGGTCGCCGAACAGCCGGTGCCGGCGGGCCCCCTCACCCTGGCCGTCGACATCCGCGCGAGCCGTCACCCGGGACCGCAGGACGGTCCCGACACCCTCGTCTTCACCGTCGGGACCGGCGAGGGGACCGTCCGGCTGGCCGAACTCGACGGCCGCTATCTGTCGACCCAGGTGGCCACCGGCTTCACCGGCCGTGTCATCGGCATGTACGTCACCGAGGGGCGGGCGGCCTTCGACTGGTTCGACTACGTGCCCGGGGGCGTCACGGCCTGACCCTCACGGGCATGCGTCGGGGCCGGTGCGCACCCGGTGGGTACGGCCGGCCCCTCGGTTGTCGTGCCGTTCTCAGGCGGCGGTCAGCACCTGCTCCGCACCGAGCGGGCGGTGCGGGGCGATCACGCGGCCGTCGGGCAGCAGCTCGCCGGTGTCCTCGAAGAGCAGGACGCCGTTGCACAGCAGGCTCCACCCCTGCTCCGGGTGGTGTGCCGTGAGGCGGGCGGACTCCCGGTCGGCGGATTCGGCTGTCGGGCACGGTGGCTGGTGCTGGCACATGGGCGGGATCTCTCGCTGGGTCGTGGTCATGTCCGTCCCCCGTGGTGATGAGTCGGTCGGATTCCAGTGTTGTCCTCTGGGCTTCGTTCCGCAGGGATTTCACGGCACCGCTTCTCACAGGTTCATGACGCGTCACCCGCCCGGTCGGTTCAGCCAACTGCACTGTCCCTTTGGGTGGTTCGCACTGACCGGATAGGGCTAGTCCATCCGGAAGCGATCCGCTGGCATATGCCAATCTCGAACGTCCGTGCCAGACACCCATCACGGACGTCCCGGTGGTGTCCCCGGAAAAAAAGAGTCGTACCCCGCTTCCCTACCGGGCGGCGGGGTACGCGGGCGTCGGTCAGGCAGGCGAGCCGAGCAGCGGGAGGGGAGTCGCCCGATGGGTCAGCACCGGAAGCAGCTCGGCCACCCGGAACGGGCGGTGCGCCGGGATGCCGGGCGGTGCCGGGGCGAGCGGCACGAGCAGGTCACCGGCGGCCGGATGGCCCTCGGTGCCGTCACCGGTGCAGTCGTCGTGCAGCCACAGGGTGAGCATGTACAGACCGGGGAGGGACAGCAGCCGTGCCTGATACGGGTGCTGGAGCGCCTCGGCCTGGTGCAGAGCGCGTTCGGTGGAGGCGACGTAAGGGCCCTCGAAGAAGTGTGAGAAGGCCCAGCCGTCGGGAGTGAGCATGGTCTCGGCCGCGGCCACCGCGCGATCGCCGCACCGGATGAGGAAGCGCCAGCCGGCCAGCCGCGTCGCGGACAGACCTTGCGCGGTGATCCGGTCCAACACGTGCACAGGCAAAGGGAGTTCGGGTGTCGCGGGGCCCTGCGCGGCACGCAGGGAAGGGGTGCGTGCCTCACGGACCGCGGTGGGGGAACCGAGGGCGGTGAGGACGGAGCGCAGGGCGGGCGCGGGGGCAGGGGGAACATGCAACGGCATGGTGGGTCGCCTCTCGTTCGACAGGCGCGGCGGCGCGAGGAGGGTGGGGCGGACAGCGCTGTCTGCTCACGGAAGGCCGGAGAGGTGGGGGCCCTGGTCGGGTGTGAACGAGGGTGCGGCTCTGTCTGTCGCCCGTCAACCGTGACGGCAGAAACGCGGCAGGAACCAGGACCGAGGGCGCCAACCTTGTGCCTTGTGGACGGAGTTTATACGACGCGTGTTCGGCCGGTGTTTCGGCTATCCCATTTCCGCGTGACGGGCAAGGCGGAATTGGGCCGCTGATTCGCGGAGAAAATCCCGATTTCGCGGCCGAACCCTCGCCGCTGACCTCGTCGTACGCTCCGGTAGCGGTCGGCCGAATGTCGTCGGCGTTTTTCACGAGGCGTACGGGGCACCCGAAGGTGCGAGCTGCGGCATGCCCCGTGAATGTGCCGCGGGGAACATTCCGACAGAGTAGCGGGCGGCGGGCCGACACGGGACGTTATCGATCGCTTCGGCTGGGCATCATCCCACCTGACGTGGGAGCCCGGCGAACGGATCGTCGGCCCGCCCGTCCGAGGAGGGACACTTCCATGGGGGAGAAGGTCGTGGCAGGGCAGTTCGACCTGTCCGATCGCCAGCGCTACCGCGAAAGGCTCCAGAAGTGCCTGACGGGGTTGGAGCGACTGCTGGCAGAGAAGCGATTCGACCGTCCCAAGAACCTCATGGGTGTCGAGATCGAATTGAATCTCGCCGGCCGTGACGGCATGCCGAAAATGTTGAACGGACAGGTACTTGAGCGCATCGCCAGCCGTGACTTCCAGACCGAACTCGCCATGTTCAACCTGGAGGTCAACATAGCCCCGCACCGCCTGGGCGGCCGGGTGTTCGACCAACTCGCCGAGGAGCTGCGGACCTCCCTCGCCTACGCCGACCGCAAGGCCGGTGAGGTGGACGCGGGCATCGTGATGATCGGCATCCTGCCCACGCTGGGCCGCGACGACCTGGTCTCCTCCAACCTCTCGGAGGTCGACCGCTACACCCTGCTCAACGACCAGATCGTGGCCGCGCGCGGGGAGGACTTCCGGCTCGACATCGAAGGCGTGGAGCACCTGGTGTGCACGTCGAAATCCATCGTCCCCGAGGCCGCGTGCACCTCCGTGCAGCTGCACCTCCAGGTCACCCCGGGCCGGTTCGCCGACGTGTGGAACGCGTCGCAGGCCGCGTCCGCCGCGCAGATCGCCGTCGGCGCCAACTCGCCGTTCCTCTTCGGTCACGAGCTGTGGCGCGAGTCCCGGCCCCCGCTGTTCACCCAGTCCACCGACACCCGCCCGCCCGAGCTGCAGGCGCAGGGCGTACGGCCGCGGACGTGGTTCGGCGAGCGCTGGGTGTCGTCCGCGTACGAGCTGTTCGAGGAGAACCAGCGCTACTTCCCGGCTCTGCTGCCGATCTGCGACGACGAGGAGCCGCTGGAGGTGATCGAGGCCGGCGGGGTGCCCAAGCTCGCCGAACTCGTCCTGCACAACGGCACCATCTACCGGTGGAACCGGCCGGTGTACGGCATCGCGGACGGTGTCCCGCACCTGCGCGTGGAGAACCGGGTGCTGCCAGCCGGGCCGACGATCACCGACATCATCGCCAACGCGGCCTTCTTCTACGGCCTCGTCCGCGCCCTCGCCGAGGAGCCCCGGCCGGTGTGGACGCGCCTGCCGTTCGCCGCGGCCGAGGCGAACTTCGACGCGGCGTGCCGGCACGGCATCGACGCCCGCTTCGTCTGGCCCCGGCGGGGCCGGTACGGCGGCACGGGCGAGGTCGACGCGGTCACACTGGTCCGCGACGAGCTGCTGCCGCTCGCCGCCGCCGGGCTGGACGCGTGGGGCGTGGAGGCCGCGGACCGGGACCTGTACCTGGGAGTGATCGAGGAACGCTGCCGGCGCCGGGTGAACGGCGCGTCCTGGCAGTCGGCCACGTTCCACCGGGCGCTGGAACAGGGGATGTCGCGCGATGCGGCCCTGGCGGCGACGACCCGGCGGTACACCGAGCTGATGCACGTCGGGGAGCCGGTGCACACGTGGCCGGTGGGTCTGCCGGACCCGGTCCCGCTCGGCTGACGCCCCGCCCTCACACCGCGGGCTCCCGCGCAGGACGCCGAACGTCATCGCGCAGGACGCCGGGCCCCTGGGCAGGGCGCCGGCTCTCGCCCCGGGGCAGGCACCCGCGGGGCCCCTCGCGCAGTGGGCCCGGTGGGCGTCACCCGCGGTGTCTTCTGCGATCCTTGCCGGGCGAAGGTAGGCCGGGGGCCCGTGAGGCGGCTGGAGGCAGGGGTGCAGGTGGAGGCTGACTCGGTGGCCGGTTCCCCGGCGCGGGCGCGGGACCCGCGGCGGATGCTGCGGGACGAGACACTGCTCGTGCTCGCACTCTCGCTCGGGGCGAGCGGAGTGTCCGCCCTGATCAGCTTCATCGGCTCGGTCACCCGGCCGGGCGGCCTCAAGGACCAGGCGGCCACCCTCAACGCCTCGGCCGCGCCCGGCCGTCCGTGGCTCGACCTGGCATGGCAGCTCTTCGGCATCGCCAGCGCCCTGGTGCCGGTGGCCCTGGTGGCGCACCTGCTGCTGCGCGAGGGCGCGAGCCTGCGGACGCTGGGCTTCGACCGCACCCGCCCCGGACCCGACCTGGCCCGGGGCGCCGGCGTCGCGGCCGTGATCGGCAGCACCGGCATCGCCTTCTACCTGGCCGCCCGCGGCCTCGGCTTCAACCTCACCGTCGTCCCCGAGGCCCTGCCCGACGTGTGGTGGAAGTACCCGGTGCTGATCCTCTCCGCCCTCCAGAACGCGATCCTCGAAGAGGTCATCGTCGTCGGCTACCTGCTGCGCAGGCTGGGCCGGCTGGGCTGGACCCCGGGAACCGCGCTGGTGGCCAGCGCGGTCCTGCGCGGCTCCTACCACCTCTACCAGGGCATCGGCGGCTTCCTCGGCAACATGGTCATGGGCGTGGTGTTCGTGTACCTGTACCGCCGCTGGGGCCGGGTCGGACCGCTGGTCGTCGCGCACTCGCTGCTCGACATCGGCGCGTTCGTCGGCTACGCCCTCCTCGCCGGCAAGGTGGGCTGGCTGCCGACGGCGTGAACACCGGCGGCGGGGCCGGTCAGGCGCGCAGTTCGCCGTCGATGACCGTGACCGCGCGGCCGGTGAGCAGCGTCCGCTCGCCCCGCAGCCCGGTGCGGACCAGTCCGGTGCGGCGGGAGGCCTGGAGTCCGGTCAGGTCGTCACGGCCGAGACGCGCGGACCAGTGCGGGGCGAGCGCGGTGTGGGCGCTGCCGGTGACCGGGTCCTCGTCGATACCGACGTTCGGGAAGAAGCAGCGGGAGACGAAGTCGTAGCCCCGGCCCGGGTCGTCGGCGCGGGCGGTGGCGATGACGCCACGCGAGGAGAACGCGCCGAGGGCCCTGTGGTCGGGGGAGAGGCCGAGGACGGTCTTCTCGTCGGCCAGCTCCACCAGCAGGTCACCGACGTTCGGCCCGGTGTCGAAGGCGGCCACCGGCGCCGCGCCCAGCGCCTCGGTGACTCCGGACGGCAGCTCGACGGGGGTGAGAGGGGCGGTCGGGAAGTCGAGTGTGATCGACCCGTCGGCGGCGGGCGTGGCGACGAGGACACCGCTGCGGGTGGCGAACCGCACGGAACCCGTGTGGGCGCCGGTGGTGTGCAGCACGTGGGCGGTGGCCAGTGTGGCGTGGCCGCACATCGCGACCTCGGCGACGGGCGTGAACCAGCGCAGCGCCCAGTCCGCCTCACCACCGTCGGGCAGCCGGTGCGCGAACGCCGTCTCGGCGTGGTTGACCTCCATGGCGACGTTCTGGAGCCAGTCGTCGTCGGGGAAGACGTCGTCCAGCAGGAGGACTCCGGCCGGGTTGCCGGCGAAGGGGCGGTCGGTGAAGGCATCCACGATTCGCATACGCATGCCGCTGACGCTAGCGCCTGCGGCCGGCCACCGGCCCACGGCCGCTCCACGCACGGCCCCCTGCCCGCGGCCCATGAGCCTCGCATAAGGTCGCCCCGTAGGTGTCACCGAGTGGGGCGGGCCGGTTCGTGGGTGTGGGTGTCATCGGGCAGGCGGTCGGTCTGTTCGCCGTCACGAACGTCGACGACATCTTGATCCTTTCCCTGTTCTTCGCCCAGGGCGCCGGGCAGCGCGGCGCGGCCCGGCACGTCGTCCTCGGTCAGTACCTCGGCTTCGCGGCGATCCTCGCGGTCGCGGTCGCCGCCGCTCTCGGCGCCACCTTCCTGCCCGGGGCGGCCGTCCCCTACCTCGGTCTGCTCCCGCTGGCGCTCGGTGTCAGGGCGGCCTGGCGGGCGTGGCGTGACCGCCGCGACGGCGCGGGCGACGGCGACGACCGGGCCAAGGAGGGCGGCCCGAAGGCGCTGGAGGTCGCCGCGGTCACCTTCGCCAACGGCGGCGACAACATCGGCGTCTACGTTCCCGTGTTCGCCACCGCCGGTGTCGGCGGCATGGGCCTGTACGCGGTCGTCTTCCTGGTCCTGGTCGGCGTGTGGTGCTTCGCGGGCAGGTTCTTCACCACCCGCCCGGTCATCGCCGAGGCCCTGAGCCGCTGGGGCCACATCCTGCTCCCACTGGTCCTCATCGCGGTCGGCCTGCTCATCCTCGTCGAGGGCGGCGCCTTCGGGCTGTGAGCCACCTGGCCTGTGACAGCGAACCTCGAACACCGCACGTGTCCCGTCCGGGGCGATCTGGTCCGTGAGGCGCTACCCATGTCACGCCGGACCTCGACCCGTGCGGCGATGAAATCGGAATCCCGGTGAACAGCACGTCCCACTGTGGTGGCGCGTCGCTCGTTTCTGGTGCGAGGTGTCGGGGTGCGTCGCGCCGCCGCCGGCGGGGTTCGCCACCTGGGTTGGCCTGCAGTGATCCCTCGGGCGTGGTCCCGAAGGCGAGGTCGTCAAGAACCGGCTGCATCTGGACGTGCGGGCCGCACCGGCTCGTGGGTGAGGAGCGCCTCCCCGCTCTCGAGGCCGCGTGCGCACGGCTGGTCGCGCTCGGCGCGGTACGCGTGCGACTGCTGCCCGCGGATGACGACAACGAGTCGTGCATCGTGATGCAGGACGTCGAGGGCGACGAGTCCTGTCTCGACTGAGGTGCCGCGAACGAGTCCTCGACCTGGCCCATGGGTCAGGACGAGGACTCGCCCCCGACCTGTCAGGGCACCGTGGCGCGGCTCGCTGGATCAGGTGCTCGGGACGGCGGATCCGTCCGGCCGGTTCGACGGATCACGGCAGGTTCGTCGAAGCGGACCCGGCGGTCGGCGTCTCACTGAACCGGCGCACCCGGCCTTGAGACGAGGGGTTGTCGCACCCATTGTTCCGATATATCGTTGAGGCATCGCGAACGACGAGCGATGCAGACGTGACAGATCATCGATGGAATGGAGTCAATGCGATGCGTACCCACGGATTCGAGCGTGGACATCGGCACGAGGGCCCCGGCCGCCGCGGCATGGGCGGCTTCGAGGGCCGGCGGGCCGCCTTCGGGCCCTTCGGGCCGGGGGGTCCGGGATTCGGTCCCGGCGGCCCCGGCTTCGGGCCGGGCCCCTGGGGCTCACGAGGCCGGGGCGGAGGGCGGGGGCGGGCGCGGCGCGGTGACGTGCGGGCCTCGATCCTGGCCCTGCTCAAGGACCGGCCCATGCACGGCTACGAGATGATCCAGGAGATCGCCGAACGCAGCGGCGGCGCGTGGAAGCCGAGCCCCGGCTCGGTCTATCCCACCCTGCAGCTGCTGGAGGACGAGGGCTTGATCACCAGCGAGAGCGAGGGCGGCAAGAAGCTGTTCTCCCTCACCGAGAGTGGACGCGGCGCCGCCGAGGAGGGGGCGCAAGCGCCCTGGGAGGAGGCCTCGCGCGGGGTCGACTGGGAGGCCCTCGGTGAGATCCGCCAGGCGGGCTCCGGACTGATGGAAGCCTTCGGGCAGGTCTTCAGGACCGGCAGCAAGGAGCAGCGCGAGAAGGCGCTGGCCGTCATCAACGACGCCCGCAGGAAGCTGTACCTGATCCTCGCCGACGAGCAGTGACGCTCGTACGTGCCCGGGTGCCCCGTGCGGTATCCGCGCGGGGCCTCGGCGTACTGACGGGCCGTCAGGGCGATCCCGGGGAACCGGTGTGGTCGGGGCGCACGGACGGTCCGCGTGCGCCGCATGATGAGTGCCCGCTGGATCTCCTCCGCAAGGATGACATTCCGGTCGCCGATGTCCACTCTGTGTGGGACGCGAGAATGGTTCCCCCCGTGGATGACCCGCCCCCGTCCGGCTGATGGGGTAGAGGACGTGCACACCCGTACAGCCCACCGCACCGCCCACGACGAGCCGGTTCCGCACCCGGACGGCGCCGCTGTGCTCGGTGCCGAGCTGGCAGTGGTGGTCACCGGTGCCCGTCGCAGGGCCGTCCGGGACGGGGACCGGCAGACCGACACCGCCCATCTGCTCCACTCCCTGCTCGAACACGACTCCGAGGTCCGTGCCGCCGTCGGCGAACCCGCCCGGCTCGCCCGGCTCCTCGGCTACCTCGTCCAGCGCAGCATCGGCTACGGGCTGCGCTGGCAGGGCAGCGTGGAGGACTCCGGACCGATCACCGTCGTACCGGCACCGGCGGACGCCGCCGACCCCGCTGACGACCCGGATCCGGTGAGCGGCGGGGATCCGGTCGCGTACGCCGATCCGGCCGGACACGGCGGTGGGGCCAGGGAGGCCGCCGGGTGGTCTCCCGCCGCGTCGGCCGCCCTCGCGGACGCCCGTGGGCGGGCCCGGCGGCGCGGCGCGCTCCGGGTCGCCGGCACCGACCTGCTCGCGGCGCTCGTCACGGACCCGGGGTCCCGGGCCGCCGAGGTGCTCTCGCGCGCCGGCATCTCCGCCCCCGAGCTGGTCGCGCGGGCCGGGCCCGGCGCCGACGAGTAGGCCGACGGCGGCGGGGGCCGCTCCCCCATCCCGCCGTCGTCCGCAGACGGCGGCGGGGCCGCCCGGGACTCTCCCGCCGTCCACCACCTGAGACAGGTGTCAACACGGGTGACGCTGCTGTCGTCGCCTGCCATCATGTGCCGGTGCATACGTCTGTGAGCAGTCAGGACCGCCCCGGCAAGGGCGCTGGGCTCGGCCTCGCCCTCGCCTCGGCGCTGGCCTTCGGCGGGTCCGGGGTGGCCGCCAAGCCGCTGATCGAGGCGGGACTCGGCCCGCTGCACGTGGTGTGGCTGCGGGTGGCGGGCGCCGCCCTGATGATGCTGCCGCTCGCCGTGCGGCACCGCGCTCTGCCGCGCCGCCGGCCCCTGCTGCTCGCCGGGTTCGGGCTGCTCGCCGTCGCCGGTGTCCAGGCCTGCTATTTCGCCGCGCTCTCCCGCATCCCGGTCGGCGTGGCACTGCTCATCGAGTACCTGGCCCCCGCGCTGGTCCTGGGCTGGGTGCGGTTCGTGCAGCGGAGGCCCGTGACGCGCGCCGCCGCGGCCGGTGTGGTGCTGGCGGCAGGCGGTCTCGCCTGTGTGGTGGAGGTGTGGACGGGCCTGAGCTTCGACGCGCTGGGCCTGCTCCTCGCCCTGGGCGCCGCCTGCTGCCAGGTCGGCTACTTCGTGCTGTCCGACCAGGGCAGCGACGCCGGTACCGAAGCGCCGGATCCGCTCGGCGTCATCGCCTACGGACTCCTCGTCGGCGCCGCCGTGCTGACGGTCGTCGCCCGCCCCTGGGGCATGGACTGGTCGGTGCTGGCCGGTTCGGCCCGGCTGAACGGCACCGCCGTGCCGGCTCTCGCGCTGCTGGCCTGGATCGTCCTGATGGCCACGGTCCTGGCGTACGTCACCGGCGTGCTGTCGGTGCGGCGGCTGTCGCCGCAGGTCGCCGGCGTCGTGGCCTGCCTGGAGGCGGTCATCGCGACCGTGCTGGCCTGGGTGCTGCTCGGCGAGCACCTCTCCGCGCCCCAGGTCGTCGGCGGCGCGGTCGTCCTGGCCGGTGCGTTCATCGCCCAGACGTCGGCCCCCGCCAAGGGCGGCCCGGAGCCGGTCGCCCCCGGCGGTTCGGAACGGGAGTTGTCCGCCCGCGGTACCGGCGCATAGGGTTCCCCCATGCCGTCGAACGCACTCGTCCTTCCGCCTCCGGCCGCCTGAGGCGGGCCTCCGGGAGATCGGTCCCGCGCATCCGCGCCGGACCGGACGGTGCTGCCCGCAGACGAAGTCCGTGCGTCCCGCCGAAGCGGGTCGCCCCGAGCTTCCGCACCTCGCGTGCGTTTCTGCGGAGAGATTCCCTTGTCGAACGCTGCTTCTGGCCTGCCCGTCGGGCGTGGCCTGCTCTACCTGATCATCACCGGTGCCGCCTGGGGCACCGCCGGCGCCGCCGCCTCGCTGGTCTTCCGGGCCAGTGACATGGGCGCCTTCGGCCTGTCGTTCTGGCGCTGTGCGCTGGGGCTGGCCCTCCTGTCGGCCGGCCGTCTGCTGCGCCCGCGCGTCCGGCCGGGCGAAGCCGTACCCGTACCGGTACCCGTACGCCGCAGGATGGTCCGCGCGGTGGTCACCGGGATCGGGCTCGCCGTCTTCCAGACGGCCTACTTCGCCGCCGTGGCCTCCACGGGACTGGCCGTGGCCACCGTCGTCACCCTCGGCGCGGGTCCCGTTCTCATCGCGCTCGGCGCCCGGCTGCTGCTCGGCGAGCGGCTCGGCGCCGGCGGTGTCGTGGCGGTGGCGGGCGCGCCGGCCGGGCTGGCCGTGCTGACTCTCGGCGGTTCCGCCGCGACGGTCCGTCCGGCCGGTGTGCTCCTCGCGCTCGTCTCGGCGTCGGGCTACGGCGCCATGACCCTGCTCACCCGGTGGTGGGGCCGGGACGGGGACTCCGACGCCTCCGGCACCACCGTGGGCGCCTTCGCGGTGACCACCCTGTGCCTGCTGCCGTTCGCGCTGCACGAGGGTCTGCTCCCGCACACCGCCCACCCGGCCCTGCTGCTGGGGCTGCTGCTGTACGTCGCCGCCGTTCCCACGGCCCTCGCGTACGCGCTCTACTTCGCGGGAGCCGCAGTCGTACGGTCCGCCACGGTCTCCGTGATCATGCTGCTGGAACCGGTGACCGCCACCGTTCTCGCCGTCGTCCTGCTGGGCGAGCGGCTCACGGTGACCACCGTGGCCGGCACCCTGCTCCTGCTCGGCGCCGTGGTGGGCCTCGCCGTGGGCGAGGCCCGCGGAGCCGGCCGGCCGGAGCCGGTCCCGGTGTGAGGCCGCGCCGTCACCGCGCCGTCAGGTAGTCCGGCAGACCGGTGCCGGGTGCCAGGTCGGCGTCGGGGACCGGTGTACCGTACCCCTTGCGGAGCGGGACGACCCCGGCCCAGTGCGGCAGGCCGAGGTCCTCGGGCTCGTCATTGGCGCCGCCCGTGCGGACCTTGGCCGAGACCTCCTCCAGATCCAGGCGGATCACCGCGGTGGCGGCCAGCTCCTTCTTGTTCGCGGGCCGGGAGTCGGCGGCCCGGCCCGGGACGACGTGGTCCACCAGCGCGTCCAGGGCGAGGCGCCGCTCCTCGGGGTCGGTGACCTCGTGGGCGGTGCCGTGCACCACCACCGAGCGGTAGTTGATCGAGTGGTGGAAGGCGGAGCGGGCCAGCACCAGCCCGTCGACGTGGGTGACCGTCAGGCACACCGGCAGGCCCGGGTCGGCCCGGCCGGTCATTCGCAACGGCCGGGAGCCGGTGGAGCCGTGGACGTAGAGGCGCTCGCCGACCCGGCCGTACAGCGTCGGCAGTACCACCGGGGCCCCGTCCCGCACGAAGCCGAGATGGCAGACGTACCCCTCGTCCAGTATCGCGTGCACCAGCTCCCGGTCGTACGACGCCCGGTCCGCGGAGCGCGTCGGCACGGTCCGGTCGGTCGGCGTGTAGGCGGCGGCCCTGGTGTCCTCGGTCGTGCCCTGCATGACGGTGCCCTCCATGGCGGTCTGTGTCGCGCGGGGTCGCGCGATGTATTGCACTAGTGCATAATGTTCTTTGTGCTAGGAGAATATCGGATCAGTGGGCGCGGCGCAGCCGAGATCGCGGCCGACGTCGAACGCGCGGTCGGCACGGGAGAGCTGCGACCGGGCCAGCACCTGCCTCCCATGCGGGAGCTGGCGGCCCGGCTGGGCGTGAACCCGAACACGGTCGCCGCCGCCTACCGCAGCCTGCGCGAGCGCGGGGTGATCGAGACGGCCGGCCGCCGGGGCAGCCGCATCCGCCCCCGGCCGGCCACCACCGGACGTGAGCAGCTGCGCGTGGAGGTGCCCGCCGGGGGCCGGGACCTGTCGACCGGCAACCCGGACCCGGCTCTGCTGCCCGGCCTCGCCCCGGCCCTCACCGCCGCGGCCGAGGTGGCCGGCCGGCGGCCCGTCCTGTACGGCGACGACCCCGTCGACGCGGACCTCGCGCGCGTGGCCCGCGCCGAACTGGACGCCGACGGGGTTCCCGCGGACCCGCTGGCCGTGACCTCCGGCTCCCTCGACGCCGTCGAACGCGTCCTGACCGCGCATCTCAGACCGGGGGACACGGTCGCCGTCGAGGACCCCGGCTGGGGCGGCCTCCTCGACCTGATCCCCGCCCTGGGCCTGCACGCGGCCCCCGTCGGCGTGGACGACGACGGACCGCTCGACGGCGAGCTGCGGCACGCCCTGGAGTCCGGCGCCCGCGCCCTGATCGTGACCGACCGCGCGCAGAACCCGACCGGCGCCTCCGTGACCGCCACGCGCGCGCGTGCCCTGCGCGCGGTCCTGCGCGACCATCCGGGAACCCTGCTCATCGAGGACGACCACGGCCACGGCATCGTCGACCTCCCGCTGCACCCCCTCGCGGGCGCCACCCGGCACTGGGCCTTCGTCCGCTCCGCGGCCAAGGCCTACGGTCCCGACCTGCGCCTCGCCGTCCTCGCCGGGGACCCCCTCACCGTCGACCGGGTCCGGGGCCGCCAGCGACTCGGTCCCGGCTGGGTCAGCCTGCTGCTGCAACGGACCGTGGCGCATCTCTGGACCCACGGCGCGATCGACCGGGCGGCGGTGGCGCGGGCGTACGGCGCCCGCCGGGACGCCCTGGTCGGCGCGCTGGCGGAGCGCGGGGTCGCCGCGCACGGCCGCAGCGGCATGAACGTCTGGGTGCCGGTCCCCGACGAGACGGGCGCGGTCACCCGCCTCGTCCAGGCCGGCTGGGCGCCGGCCCCGGGCGCCCGCTTCCGCCTGGCCTCACCACCGGGCATCCGCATCACTGTCTCCCCGCTCACCGAGGAGGAGGTCATCCCGCTGGCGGACGCGGTGGCGGCAGCGGTACGCCCGTCACCGGCGCGGACCTATGGCTAGGCCCTCTCGTTCGGATCATGCCGGGCTCGCGGGTCCGGCCCGATCCGAACGAAAGACCCTGGGGGCCGCCGAAGTGGCGCGGGCACCGGGGTGGGGTGCCCGCACTGACAGGCGCCCCGCACGGGTACGCGCCCCCGCACGGGTACGCGTCCGTGGGTCCCGGCCGCTCAGGCCCTCTTCGTGCGTATCTGGGTGAGTGCGGCACCCGCCAGCACGATCACCGCACCCACCGGAGTGCTCCAGTGGAGCGACTCCCCGAGGATCGCCACTCCCGCGGCCGTGGCTATGACGGGGATGAAGTACGTCACCATCTGGGCGGTGGTGGGGCCGACCTCGGCGACCAGCCCGTACTGGAGCAGCACGGCCAGCCCGGTGCCCAGCGCGCCCAGCGCGGCGACGGCCAGCAGCGGCACGAGCGCGAAACGCTGCGGCATGTCGGTGAACAGCGGTGTCACCACGGCCAGTTGCACCGTGGCCAGCAGCAGTTGGCCCCCGGTCATCGCCAGATGTGAGTTACCGGTGCCGGCCAGCGTCCGCCGGACGTAGATCCACCCGACCGGATAGCTGAACGACGCGAGAAGCGCCATCGCCGTTCCCTTCGCGTCCAGGCCGTGGAAGCCCTGCCAGGCTCCCAGCACCGTCAGGACCCCGAGGAAGCCCAGCCCGAGGCCGGCGACACGCACCCGGGTCGGCCGGTCCTCGGACAGGGCGACCAGGGAGAGGGCCATGCCCCAGAGGGGCGACGTGGCGTTGCAGATGCCGGCCAGCGTGGACGGGATCGTCAGCTCCGAGTAGGCGAACAGGGAGAACGGCAGCGCGTTCAGCAGGAACGCGGCGACCGCCATGTGCCCCCACAGCCGGGCCCCGCGCGGCAGCCGCTGCCGCTTCACGGCCATCGCCGCCATCAGCACCGCCGTGCCGAACACCAGCCGTCCCAGGGTGACCTGGAAGGGGGCGTACCCGTCGGTCCCCACCTTGATCAGCAGGAAGCTGAAGCCCCAGATCGCGGACAGGGCGCCGAAGCGCAGCCTCCAGTCGAGGCGGACGTGGGGGCGGGCGGGGCGTGCGGGCCGGGTTCGGGGTGCGGTGACCGTGCTCATGGTTTCAACGATGCGGCATCGGATCTCGTAGCACAATCGAGATTTTCCACCCGGTACCTCTTAGAATCACTTACATGTTGAACCTGGAGCGCCTGCGCACCCTCGACGCCCTCGCCCGGCACGGCTCGGTCAGCGCGGCGGCCGACGCGCTGCACGTCACCACCTCCGCGGTCTCGCAGCAGCTGAGCAAGCTGGAGCGGGAGGTGGGCCAGCAGCTCCTCGCCAGGAACGGCCGGGGCGTACGGCTCACGGACGCCGGCCGGCTGCTGTCGGAGCACGCGAGCCGCATCCTGTCGCAGGTCGAGCTGGCCGAGTCGGACCTGGAGGCGCATCGCGGCCAGGTCGTCGGCGAACTCAGGCTGTCGGCGTTCCCGACCGCGGCCCGGGGACTCTTCCCGGACGCGCTCGGCGCCCTGCGCACCGAGCACCCGGGGCTGCGGGTGCGCTCCAGCGAACTGGAGCCCGAGCAGGGCATCGCCGGGGTGGTCCGCGGCGACCTCGACCTCGCGGTGGTCCTGGACTGGTACAACAAGCCGATGCCCGTGCCCGACGGCTTGGTCAAGGCCGCCCTGCTGGACGACCCGGCCGACGTCGCCATGCCGGCCGGGCACCCGCTCGCGGACCGGGACGAGGTCGACCTCACCGAGTTCGCCGACGACGAGTGGATCACCTGGGGCCAGGGCGAGTTCTGTCACGAGTGGCTGATGTTCACCCTGCGGTCCAAGGGCGTCGAGCCGATCGTCGGTCACCGCGCGGGGGAGACCCACACCCAGCTCGGGCTCGTGGCCGCCGGCCTGGGTGTGTGCATCGCGCCGCTGCTGGGCCGCCACCCGGTACCCGAAGGGGTGGTCCTGCTGCCGCTCAAGCAGCGGATGCGGCGGCACGTGTACGTCGTCTGGCGGGCGGACGCCGACCGCCGCCCCTCCATCCGCGCGGCGGTGGACGCGCTGCGCGCGGCGGCACTGAAGCTGGGCTGAGTCCTACGCCCCGCCCAGCTTCCGGAAGTCCCAGGACACGATCTTCTCCGGGGTCAGCCGGGCCCAGGCGTGCCGGCCGTCGTGCGGCATGTCGTCCAGGCCGAAGTTCTTGCGGGCGAACAGCGTCTCGGCCGTGTCGAGTTCGGCGCACAGCTCGCCCCTGCGCGGCACCTCGCCCACGAACTCCACCCGGCCGGACAGCTCGGCCCCGCGCAGCTGGTCGTACTCCTCGCCCGAGTCGACCACGACCGCCACCCGCGGATCGCGGCGCAGTTGTGACCAGCGCCGGCTGCGGACCACCGAGTACAGCCACAGTGAGGTGCCGTCCCAGGCGAACCACAGCGCACTCACATGCGGGGTCCCGTCGGACGAGACGGTCGCGACCCGGCAGGTGCGCTGGGCGGTGAGGAACTCGTCCAGTTCGCCGGGCGTCATCATGATCCTGCGGCCTCGGCGCTGCTGTGCGACGGCCATGCGGCCCCCTGTTCTCCCATGTCGTGCCGGAGGAACGCCCCCTGCTGCGGTGATCCTCTGGCATCCCGTCAGGAAAGGGAACCGTCCGGCCTGTGCTCGTCCCCGGATGTGGCCGCCCCGCGCCCCTGCCGCACCACCGCACCGCAGCGTGTGCTCGGCGGCACCGGGCGGGTGCGCGGGCGGGCCCGAGCCGGGTCAGGCCAGTTCGATCTCGTCGCCGGAGACCGTGATCTTCGCCGGGGGCAGTGCCCGGGTCGCGGGGCCCTTCTTCACACTGCCGTCCTCCGCGGAGAAGTGGCTGTTGTGGCAGGGGCAGACGATCACGCCGTTCGCCACGCTGCCCACCGCACACCCCTGGTGGGTGCACTTGGACGAGAACGCCTTGTACGTGCCCGCCGTCGGCTGCGTGACCACGACACCGTGGTCCTTGAAGATCTTGCCGCCGCCTTCGGGGATGTCCGACGTCCTGGCGAGCGCCTTGCCACCGGCCGGGGAACCGCTGTCCTGCGAGGACCCTGCGGCGCCGGCCCCGGCCCCGGTGCCGGTGCTGCCGGACGAGCCGTCATCCGAGCCGCAGGCGCTCAGTGCGGCGGCGAGCCCCGCCGCTCCGGCCGCCGCCATGACGGTTCGGCGGGCCGGTGCCGGTGCCGTTTCCGGCGGGAGCGAAGCGCTGGTCATGTGGGGATTCCCTTCCGTGGAGCCTCTTCCTGATCCGTCATGGGGTACGGCCGTGCGGTGGCGGCCGTTCAGACGAGCGCCCGGATCCCTGCCGTCCGGTGACCGGCGAAGGTGTGGGCCGCGACGGTGCACCGGGTAGCGGCCGCACGCCGGTCCACCCCAGTAACCTGGGGCGATGCTCAAGGAAGTCACCGCGACCCGCTACATCACGCCCCTGCGGGAGGGCGGCTCGCTGCCGGGGCTCGTCGAGGCCGACGACTTCGGGACGTACGTCATGAAGTTCACCGGCGCCGGACAGGGCCGCAAGACCCTGGTCGCCGAGGTGGTGTGCGGCGAACTGGCCCGGCGCCTCGGATTCCGGATGCCTCGCCTGGTCACCGTCGGGCTGGACCCCGTCCTCGGGCTCGGGGAGCCCGACCAGCAGGTGCAGGACCTGCTCCGCCACAGCGGCGGCACCAACCTCGGCATGGACTTCCTCTCCGGCGCCCTCGGCTACGACCCGCTCGCCTTCCCGGTGGGCCCCGAGGAGGCCGGCCGGATCGTCTGGTTCGACGCGCTGATCAACAACGTCGACCGCTCCTGGCGCAACCCCAACCTGCTCGTGCACCGGGGCGAGCTGTGGCTCATCGACCACGGTGCCACGATGATCTGGCACCACAACTGGCCCTCGGCCGAGGTTTCCGCGGCCCGCCCCTACGACGCCGGCGACCACGCCCTCGCCCGGTTCGCCCCGGACGTGAGCGGCGCCGCGGCCGAGCTGGCACCCCGGGTCACCGAGGACCTGCTCGCCGAGGTCGCCGCGGAGATCCCGGACGCCTGGCTCGTCGGCGAGCCGGGCTTCGACACCCCGGACGACCTGCGCCGGGCCTACGTCCGGCCGCTGCTCGCGCGGGCGGCCGTCATCGCCGGGCGCATCACCGGCATCGGCACGGAGGAGGGCAAGTGAGCGAGCGCCACATCCACATGGCCGGTCATGTCACCGAGCGGCACATCACCCGCGCGGGCCAGGGCGGCGACCGGGACGTGTTCGAGTACGCGTTGCTGCGGGTCGTCCCCCGGGTGGAGCGCGGGGAGTGCGTCAACGCGGGCGTGGTCGTGTACTGCCGCGCCCAGGCGTACGTCGGTGCCCGGACCCACCTGGACGAGGCGCGGCTGCTCGCGCTGGACCCGCGGGCCGACGTCGCCGGGGTCCGGGCGGCGCTCGGTGCCGTGGAGAGGGTGTGCGCGGGCGGGGCGGAGGCCGGGCAGGCGGCCCACGACGACGCCGGGCGCCGGTTCCGCTGGCTGATCGCACCCCGCTCCACGGTCGTCCAGCCCGGTCCCGTGCACACCGGGCTGACCGCCGACCCGGCCGCCGAGACGGAACGGTTGCTGGACCTCCTGGTGAGGTAATGGATCACACCGGCCGGGTGTGCCGTTGACACCGGGTGCCAGGGCTTCTAGCGTCACGTGTGCTGAAGGTACTAAGCGGTCGCTCACCGCATGAGGGGCTCTCCCCCGGAGTCCCGGCAGTTCTCTCAAGGGCGAGGAGAAGCAGCAATGTCCACCACTGAACAGCGGGTCGCGGTAGTCACCGGCGCGGCGCGCGGCATCGGCGCCGCCACCGCCGTACGACTGGCCGCCGAGGGTCACGCGGTCGCCGTGATCGACCTCGACGAGGCCGCCTGCAAGGACACCGTCGAGAAGATCACCGCGGCCGGCGGCACGGCCGTCGCGATCGGCGCGGACGTCTCCGACGAGGCGCAGGTCGAGGCGGCCGTCGCCCGGATCGCGGCGGAGCTGGGTGCCCCGACGATCCTCGTCAACAACGCGGGCGTGCTCCGCGACAACCTGCTGTTCAAGATGAGCGTCTCCGACTGGGACACCGTCCTGAACGTCCACCTGCGCGGCTCCTTCCTGATGACGAAGGCCGTCCAGAAGCACATGGTCGACGCGGGCTTCGGCCGGATCGTCAACCTGTCCTCCTCCTCGGCGCTCGGCAACCGCGGCCAGGCCAACTACTCCGCCGCCAAGGCCGGTCTCCAGGGCTTCACCAAGACCCTCGCCGTCGAGCTGGGCAAGTTCGGCATCACCGCCAACGCCGTCGCGCCCGGTTTCATCGCCACCGAGATGACCAAGGCCACCGCCGACCGCGTCGGCATGGGCTTCGAGGACTTCAAGAAGGCCGCCGCCACCCAGATCCCGGTGCAGCGCGTCGGCGAACCGGAGGACATCGCCAACGCCATCGCCTTCTTCACCGGCGAGGCGGCCGGCTTCGTCTCCGGCCAGGTGCTGTACGTGGCCGGCGGACCGCTCAACTAAGGGATTCAGAGGTAGCACGAACATGACTGAACTCCCGGAGCTGTCCGGCAGGGTCGCCCTCGTCACGGGCGCGAGCCGCGGCATCGGCTACGGCGTCGCCGAGGCGCTGGTCGCCCGCGGTGACCGCGTGTGCATCACCGGCCGCAACGAGGACGCCCTGAAGGAGGCCGTCGGCACGCTGGGCGCCGAGCGGGTCATCGGCGTCGCCGGCAAGGCCCACGACCTCGACCACCAGAGCGAGGCCGTCCAGCGGACCATGGAGGCCTTCGGCCGCGTCGACTTCCTGGTCAACAACGCGGGCACCAACCCGGTCTTCGGCCCCATCGCGGACCTCGACCTGGAGGTCGCCCGCAAGGTCTTCGAGACCAACGTGGTCTCCGCGCTGGGCTTCGCCCAGAAGACCTGGCACGCCTGGCAGAAGGACAACGGCGGGGCGATCGTCAACATCGCCTCGATCGCCGGCCTCTCGGCGTCGCCGTTCATCGGCGCCTACGGCATCAGCAAGGCCGCCATGATCAACCTGACCCAGCAGCTGGCGCACGAGTTCGCGCCCAGGGTGCGGGTCAACGCGATCGCCCCCGGCGTGGTCAAGACCAAGTTCGCGCAGGCCCTCTACGAGGGCCGCGAGGAGGAGGCCGCGGCCCCCTACCCGCTCGGCCGGCTCGGCGTGCCCTCCGACATCGGCGGCGCCGCCGCGTTCCTCACCTCCGCGCAGTCCGACTGGGTCACCGGTCAGACGCTCGTCGTGGACGGCGGCATCTTCCTCAACGCCGGCGTGCACTGATCATTCCTTCCGGGCGCCGATTTTCGGACGGATCGGCGCCCGGAACGCCGTCGAAGATCCGCACAGCGGACTGACAACGTCGTCATCGCCCAGTCGATCAAGAACGCCCCTTCCCGGGGAGGTTCAGGGGGCCGGACGCTGCGGTATGGTCTGCCGACCCTTGGTACGGCGGATCGAGGAGCGTGCACGTGTTCAACCGGAACCGATTCCTGCGGAGAGTCGCGGCGATCGCGTCCATATCCCTGGTGGCCGGCTGCGGCCTGCTGTCCGACGGCGACCCCGACAGTCAGGGTCCGATCGTCGTGGGGACCACCAGCGCCCCCAGCACGCTGGACCCGGCCGGTGCCTGGGACGGCTCCTGGGAGCTGTACCGGAACATCTTCCAGACGCTCCTCGCCTACCCGAACGGGGCCACCACCCCCCAGCCGGACGCGGCCCAGAGCTGCGCCTTCACCGACTCCAGCAGTCGCACCTACCGCTGCAAGCTGCGCGCCGGCATGAAGTTCTCCGACGGTGACCCGCTGACCGCCGAGGCCGTACGGCACTCCATCGACCGCATCCGCACCATCAATGCCTCCGGTGGCCCCGCAGGGCTGCTCGGGAGCCTGGACCGCGTCGAGACCTCCGGCGACCGCGAGGTCGTCTTCCACCTGAACAAGTCCGACGCCACCTTCCCGTTCGTGCTGGCCACCCCCGCCATGTCGATCGTCGACCCCGACGACTACCCGGCGACCTCCCTGCGCAAGGACACCTCGGTCCACGGCTCGGGCCCGTACAAGCTCGAGTCGTACGCGGAGGGCGAGAAGGCCGTCCTGGTCCGCAACGGCAACTACCGGGGCTTCGCCGAGCCGCAGAACAACGCGGTGACCATCCGCTACTTCCAGGGCTCCGCCGCCATGGTCAAGGCGCTGCGGGACAAGGAGATCGACGTCACCTACCGCGGTCTCGCCGCGGACGACATCCTCGCCCTGCAGCAGCACAACACCGGGGACCTGCAACTGGTCGACGGCGCCGGCACCGACATCAGCTACCTGGTGTTCAACCCCAAGGACCCCTGGGCCAAGCAGCCCGCCGTGCGCAGGGCCATCGCGCAGATCGTGGACCGTGGCGCGATCGCGCACAAGGTCTACAAGGACACCGTCGACCCGTTGTACTCGATGGTCCCCAAGGGCCTGACCGGCCATGCCACCGGCTTCTTCGACGACTACGGCGACCCGAGCGTCCGCAAGGCCCGCAAGGTCCTCTCCGACGCGGGCATCACCCAGCGCGTCCCGCTCACCTTCTGGTACACCACCGACCGCTACGGCTCCGAGACGGGCCTGATGTTCCGGGAGCTGAAGCGGCAGCTGGAGGACTCCGGCCTGTTCACCATCACCCTTCGAAGCCGCCCCTGGAAGAGCTACGTGGTCGGCTACCAGAAGGGCGAGTACCCGGTGTTCGGGCGCGGCTGGTTCCCCGACTTCCCCGACGCGGACAACTTCATCGCCCCGTTCGTCGGCGAGCACAACGCGCTCGGCACGCCCTACCCGGCCAAGGAGATCACCGGCCGGCTGCTGCCCCACGCGCGCGCGGAGAGCGACCGCGCCCAGACCGTCAAGGACGTGGAGCGCGCTCAGCAGATCATGGTGGACGACGCCCGGCTGGTGCCGCTGTGGCAGGGCCGGCAGTTCGTGGCGGCCAGTGACGACATCTCCGGCGGCGAGCAGGCCCTCGACCCGTCGACGATCATGATGATGTGGACGCTGCACCGCAAGACCAGCTGGTGAACCGCCCTCGGAACACCGGTTGTCAGTGGTCGCCTGTAGGTTCGGATGCCTGGAAGTGACCGCACATCGTGAGGACGTTGACGTGACCGACACCGCCATGCTGCCCGAGTCCTGGCGCGGGGTTCTGGGTGACGAACTGCAGCAGCCCTACTTCAAGGAGCTGACCGAGTTCGTCGAGGAGGAGCGGGCGAGGGGTCCGGTGTATCCGCCGCGCGAGGAGGTCTTCGCCGCCCTGGAGGCGACGCCGTACGAGCGGGTCAAGGTCCTCGTCCTGGGCCAGGACCCGTACCACGGCGAGGGCCAGGGCCACGGCCTGTGCTTCTCGGTCCGCCCGGGCGTGCGGACCCCGCCGTCCCTGCGGAACATCTACAAGGAGATGCGCGACGAGCTGGGCCTGCCCGTCCCGGACAACGGCTATCTGATGCCGTGGGCCGAGCAGGGCGTGCTGCTGCTCAACGCCGTCCTCACCGTCCGGGCCGGCGAGGCCAACTCGCACAAGGGCAAGGGCTGGGAGAGGTTCACCGACGCCGTCATCCGCGCGGTGGCCTCCCGCCCCGACCCGGCGGTCTTCGTCCTGTGGGGGAACTACGCCCAGAAGAAACTGCCGCTGATCGACGAGACCCGGCACGCCGTGGTCAAGGGCGCGCACCCCTCGCCGCTGTCCGCGAGGAAGTTCTTCGGCTCCCGCCCGTTCACCCAGATCAACGAGGCGATCGCCCGCCAGGGCCACGAGCCGGTCGACTGGCGGATCCCGGACCTCGGCTGACGGCACTCGCGACGCGGCCCGGACCCGGGCCGCGGCGGTCCGCCGACGGCTCGCAGCCGGCCCTCCGGGGCGGCCTGCCGTGGATCGCCGACGGCGCCGGTTAGCGTCGGGGCAGACGGCTGGCCGGACGAACAGCCGACGACGGCCTGGAGGACGCGGTGGCGGAGCGACGGGAACAGGCGGCGCCCGATGGTGTGCTGACACGGATCGGGCAGGTCGTGATGCTGCACCACGGCGGCGACCGCGAGGAGGCCCGCAGCCGCTTCCTGGACCTGTGGGCGGAGATCGGCGAGGACGGCGCCGCCCTGCACCGCTGCACCCTGGCCCACTACCTGGCGGACACCCAGGACGACCCGGTGGACGAACTCGCCTGGGACCTGCGTGCGTTGTCGGCGGCCGAGGAGCTGTCGGGCGGCCGGGCGGCCGGCGACCCGGACAGCGTCCAGGGTTTCCTGCCCTCCCTGCACCTCAACCTGGCCGCTGACTACGCCAAGCTGGGCCGTGCCGACGCTGCCCGCAGCCACCTGCGCCGCGCCCGCCGCGCCGCGAGCCACCTGGCGGACGACGGATACGGCGCGGGCGTGCGGTCAGCGATCAGCCGGCTCGAGCTGCGGCTGGGCCAGGACGGCACCCCGGGAGACGACGGCTGGTCACCCCCGCGGCAACGCCCCAGCTGACGCACACAGCCCCCCGGCAGCCGTTCGGACACCGGACGTCCCAGTACCCGTACGTCCGCTCGGGCACCGGGGTGCCTCAGTGTCCGGACGCCTGCTCGCAGACCGCCGCCTGCGGGCTGTCGTTGACCCAGCCGCCGTACCTCTCGCCCAGCGCGCACATATCCGTGCCGGTCGGGAGCCGCAGGGACGGGGGCCGGCCGGGCGCCTCGGCGCGCGGGCGCCGGGGCCGGTCCGGGTGCGGGGCGGCGGGCGGGAGCGGCGGCCGGTGCGCGGCCGGGGGCGCGGTCCGCGTCCGGAGCGGCGCCCGCGGGCCGGAGCTTCCCGGGTTCCGGGACGGTCCGGTCGTCTCCAGTGCCTCCCGTGCCGGTGCCTGCACCACCCGGGGTTCCGCGCTGCCGTCCGGCCGGGGCGCCGCCGGCTGTGAGGAGGCGCTTCCCGGCTGCGGCCCGGGCGCCGTCGGATGCCGCACCGTCACACAGCCGGAGAGGGCCGAGACGGCCACGGTGACCAGGAGCGCTGCGGTCGTCGTCGTTCGATGCACCCGGCCCACTCTGCCGGGTCGGCGCCCGGCCCGGCACCGGAGAGCCGGGGTCGCGCCCCCCGCACGGGTGATCTCCTGCCCCGTACGGCGGCGCTGCGGGTACCGGAGATGACGCTCAGGGGGCCAATTCCCGCCCCGTGCCCGGCGCGTTCGCGGGCCGGGCCGCGCCGCCGGGCGCGGCCGGGGGGTCGCTGTGCCGGAGCATGCCCGCCAGCAACTCCCGCAACCCGGCGCGGATCTCCTCCGGATCCGGTACCCGCGCGCTGAAGGAACCGGCCGCGCACGAGAACATCAGCCCGTCCGCCCAGGCGACGAGGGAGAGCACATGGCGGGCCGGGTCGGGTGAACCGGCGGTGGTGAGCAGCGCGGCCAGCCGTTCCTTGAAGACGGCACCGGTCCGGTCGTAGAAGGCACGCAGTTCGGGGCGACGGGTGGCCTCCAGGGCCAGTTCGTATCGGGCGATCAGCAGCGCGCGGTCGCGGGTCAGGGCGCGGTGGACCGCGAGCGCCAGGCCCTCGGCCAGTGCGTCGGGGCCGCCGCTCGGGTCCGGCATCTCCTCCGGCGTCAACAGCCGCGCCTCCCGCTCGGCGTGCCGCCGTACCGCCAGTTCCAGCAGTGCCTGGCGGGTGCGTGCCACGTTGGACGTCGAGCCCGGCGGCAGTCCGGCCGCCTCGTCCACCGCCCGGTGGGTGAGCCCGCGCATGCCGCGTTCGGCGAGCAGGGTGAGCGCGGTGTCGGCGACGAGGCCGGCGCGGGAGGCGCCGGGGGTGCGTTCGGCCATGAGCCGACCCTACCCAGTTCACTACTGATGTAGTAAATTCGCTTTCACTACAGATGTAGTCAGGAGGCCGTCCATGCCACCCAGGTCCCGTCCGGCCCGCGCCGCCGTCATCGGCGGCGGAATCGGAGGTCTCACCGCGGCAGCGGCCCTGCACCGGCGCGGCTGGGAGGTGACCGTGCTGGAGCGCGCCCGCTCTCTGGAACCGGCCGGCGCGGCCCTCTCCCTCGCCCCGAACGCCCTGCGCGCCCTGGACGTCCTCGGCATCGGCGACGAGATCCGCGGCCTCGCGGCCTGGCAGGGCGACGGCGGACTGCGTACCCCGGAAGGGCGCTGGCTGTCCCGCTCCAGTGCCGAGGCCGCCGCAGCCCGCTTCGGCGGCCCGCTGGTCCTGCTGCCCCGGACCACCCTCGTCGAACGGCTCGCCGCCCTGCTCCCACCCGGCGCCGTCCGCACCGCGGTCACCGCCACCCTCGTCGACCCCGGCGACAGCGCCCGGCCCGCCCGCGTGAGCACCGGCGGCAGCGAGCTGGAGGCCGAACTGGTGGTGGGCGCGGACGGCATCGGCTCCCGCGTGCGCGCCGCCCTGTTCCCCGCCCATCCCGGGCCGGTGTACGCGGGGTTCACCACCTGGCGGATGCTGATCCCGGTTCCCGGCGTGGAGTTCGCCTCGCACGAGACCTGGGGCCGCGGCCGGATCTGGGGCACCCACCCGCTGAGGGACGGCCGCGTCTACGCCTACGCGGCGGCCATGACCCCGGCGGGGGAGCGGGCGCCGGACGACGAGAAAGCCGAACTGCTGCGCCGCTACGGCGACTGGCACGACCCCGTCCCCGCCGTGATCGCCGCCGCCCGCCCCGAGGACGTCCTCCGGCACGACGTCCACCACATCGCCGAGCCCCTGCCCGCCCTCCACTCCGGCCGGGTCGCCCTCCTCGGCGACGCCGCCCACGCGATGCCGCCGACCCTCGGCCAGGGCGGCAACCAGGCCGTCGAGGACGCGATCGTCCTCGCCCACCACGCCGGGGACCTGCCCGCCTACACCGCCGCCCGGCTGCCGCGCACGACCGCGATCGCCCGCCGGGCCGTCAGGACCGCCCGCCTGAACATGGCCGGCAACCGTGCCGTCGTCGCCGTGCGCGACACCGTGGTCGCGGCCCTGTCGCGGGCCGGACCCGCGCTCCTCCTGCGCGGCTTCGACGGCATCGCCGACTGGCAGCCGCCGTATGCTGCCGGGGACGCGCACATCGGCGAGCGGTAGGGGAGAGCACGTGAAGGTCGGCTGCATCGGACTCGGGGACATCGCGCAGAAGGCGTACCTGCCGGTGCTGGGCACGCAGCCGGGGATCGACCTGCACGTGCAGACCCGTACGCCCGCCACCCTCCACCGGGTCGCCGACACCCTGCACCTGCCGGCGGAGCAACGGCACACCACCCTCGACGAGCTGCTCGCCGCCGGCCTCGACGCGGCCTTCGTGCACGCCCCCACCGCCGTCCACCCGGAGATCGTCACCCGGCTGCTCGAGGCGGGCGTGCCGACCTATGTGGACAAGCCGCTCGCCTACCGCCTCGCCGACTCCGAACGGCTGGTCGACCTCGCCGACCGGCGCGGTGTCCCGCTGGCCGTCGGCTTCAACCGCCGGTACGCCCCCGGGTACACGCAGTGCCTGGACCACCCGCGCGAGCTGATCCTCATGCAGAAGAACCGGATCGGGCTGCCCGAGGAAGCACGCTCCATGATCCTGGACGACTTCATCCACGTCCTCGACACCCTGCGCTTCCTGGCGCCCGGCCCGGTCGACGACGTGACCGTCCGGGCCCGCGTCGAGGACGGGCTGCTCCACCACGTCGTCGTCCAGCTCGGCGGTGACGGCTTCACCGCGCTCGGCGTGATGAACCGGCTCAGCGGCTCCAGCGAGGAGATCCTGGAGGTCTCCGGGCAGGACAGCAAGCGCCAGGTGCTCAACCTCGCCGAGGTGATCGACCACAAGGGGCAGCCGACCGTGCGCCGGCGCGGCGACTGGGTGCCGGTGGCCCGGCAGCGCGGCATCGAGCAGGCGGTCCTCGCCTTCCTCGACGCCGTCCGGGCCGGGAAGACGCTCAGCGCCCGGGACGCGCTGGCGACTCACGAACTGTGCGAACGGGTCGTACGAGCGGTGCAGGACCGCTGCGGCGCAGCCTGAGCGCCCGCGCCCACTCGGTCGCGCACAGCACGGCCAGCACCAGTAGCGCCGTGGGCACCGGCCAGTCCCCGTAGCGGGCGTACGGCGTGACACCGTGCGCGAGCGGTACGTCGTACACGCGGGCGGTGTCCGCGCCGGTACCCAGCCACGGCCCGAGGCGCTGCCCCTCCGGGCCGTACACCGCCGACACACCTGTGAGGGTGGCGTGCACCATCGGGCGGCCGGTCTCCGCGGCGCGCAGCGCGGCCAGCGAGGCGTGCTGCTCCGGCGCCCAGCTGTGCTGGAAGGAGGAGGTCGACGACTGGCCGAGGAGGAGGTCCGCGCCGTCCCCGGCGAGATGCCGGCTCATGTCCGGGAACGCGGTCTCGAAGCACACCAGCGGCCCGATCCGCAGCCCGTGCCCCACGTTCATCACCGTCTGTCCGCTGCCGCGCCGCCGGTCCTCACCGGCCGCCCGGCCCACCGAGGTGACCCAGCCGAGCAGGGAACGGGCCGGTATGTACTCGCCGAACGGGACCAGCCGCATCTTGTCGTACCGGGCGCCGGTCAGCCCGTGAGGGCCGACCAGGACCGAACTCTTGTAGATGCCGGGCCGGTCGGAGCGGCGTGCGTCCACGTTCACCAGCACGTCGGCGCCGGTCCGCCGGGCGAGGGCCGCGATCCGCCGGGCCAGGTCCGGCCGGTCGTCCAGGTCGAAACCGACGCTGGACTCACCCCACACGACCAGGTCGACGCCCTGCCCGGCGAGCCGCCGGGTCAGCTGCTCCTCCCGGTCGAACCGCTTCTCGGCACTGTCCTGCCCGGCCACGACCCCCGGCTGGACGACGGCGACCCGCACCCGCCCGTCGACCTCCGGACGCGGCGCCCACGCCCAGGCGACCGAGGCCACGGCGGCCGTCGCGACCAGCGAGGCCACGGCCGGCACGCGTGCGGCGCGGACGGAGACCAGCACGGCCGTCGCCACGTTGACGGCCACCACCAGGAAACTCAGCAGCCACACCCCGCCGACCGAGGCCAGCCGCAGCGCCGGGCCCACCTGCCACTGACTGGCGCCCAGCATGCCCCACGGCCCGCCCAGACCCTGCCAGGAGCGGACCAGTTCCACCGCCAGCCAGGCCGACGGCAGCACCAGCAGCGCGGCGGCGCCCCGGCCCGGCGACGGCACCCCGCCGAGGAACCGGCGCACCAGCCAGCCCCAGGGCGCCCAGAGCGCACCGAGCAGGGTGGCTATCAGGAAGATGAACACGTGCAGGCTCGGCAGCAGCCAGTGGTGCACGGCCACCAGGAAGCCGAAGCCGCCGCACCAGCCGTCGTAGGCCGCCCGCCGCCCGGTGGGCGCCGAACGGGCCAGGAGCAGCCACGGCACCAGGGCGACGTACGCGAACCACCACAGCGACGGCGCCGGGAACGCGAGCACGGGCAGGGCGCCCGCGAGGGCCGCGGCGCCGGAGCGCGGCCAGGGGGAGGTCAGGCAGCGGTCGATCATTCTCATAGGGACCCTCCCTACCCAGCGAACGCCTCAGTGTGCGTGCGGGAGCCGATCTCCGACAAGGCGGTTCCGCGATCGGTGCGCCGCCCGGCCGGGCCGGCCCGCGGGCTGCGGGCCGTACCGGCCTCCGGTTCCCCGGCCCTGGGCCCTCTCGTTCGGATCATGCCGGGCTCGCGGGTCCTGGCACCGCGCCTCGCCGCGTTGTCGTCGGTTGCCATGGCTCCGCCATGGCGCCCTTCTCCGCCTTGCGATGCACGGCACCAGGACCCGCTCCCTGATCCGGCCTGATCCGAACGAAAGACCCTAGGCCCTCTCGACCGGCACTTCATCGGCCGACGGCCGGCGCCACCTCTCGTGCACGACGGCCTCGCGCAGCCGCCAGCCCTCCGGTGTGCGCAGCAGGGCGAAGTCGTAGCGGCCCCCGCACACCAGGTCGGGCGCGGCGGGGGAGCCGGTGTCCGCCCACCGCGTCGGGGTGAGGTAGTCGGCCCGTACCCGGGCGGTGTCACCGGTGTCGTGGTCCAGGAGGCCGAACCGCACCTGGCGGTTGACGATCAGGTGCTGGCGGAAGGCGAACGGTGCCGTGTTCTCGGCGAGCCAGCCGGCGACCTGTCCCGCGCCGCCCTCGATGCCGCCGGCCGAACGGTAGTCGGCCCGCCCGTCCGCCGTGAACAGCCCCTCGTACGCCGTCCAGTCACCGTCGCCCACCGCCACGGCGTACTCGGTGACCAGGTCGTCCACGGCCAGCCGGTCCATCACGATCGCGAGTTCCGCACGCTGCGTCATCGGCACAGTGTTGGGCACGTGGGGCGCGACGCCAAGAGGGGCGCCCGATATTCGGTGGTGCGCGGTGCGGCCCGCACCCGAACCTTGTCCCCGTGAACGAACAACCCGTCGAGAACGAGCCGAAGTTCCGTGTCCGGGCCCGGCACACGGAGACCACGGTGGTCGTCTACCAGGCCTACCGCCCCGGGATCGGCCGCCCGGCCGCCCGCACCGGACGCTTCCCGTCCACCTGGAAGCGGGACCGGATGACCTGGATCAAGCCGTCTTTCCTGTGGATGATGTACCGCTGCGGCTGGGGGACCAAAGAGGGCCAGGAGACGGTCCTCGCCGTCGAGGTGAGGCGGGAGGGCTTCGAGTGGGCCCTGCGGCACGCCTGCCTGTCCCACTACGCGGCCGCCCTGCACCCGGACCAGGCGGCCTGGAAGCGGGAGCTGGCCCGCAGCCCCGCCCGCGTCCAGTGGGACCCGGAGCGCGATCTGCACCACAACCCGCTGCCGTACCGGTCGTTGCAGCTCGGGCTGGGCGGGGAGGCGGCCGTCCGGTACGCCGACGAGTGGATCGTCGGCATCGGGGACGTCACCCCACTGGCCGCACAGATCCATGCTCTGGTGCGGGCGGGCGAAGAGGAGCGGGCGAGAAGGCTGCTGCCCGGGGAGCGGCCGTACCCGGTGGCGGACGAGGTGCTGGCGCGCCTGCGGGCGTAGTCGGCGGATCAGGCCGCCTCGACGACCTGCCCGCGGACCGCCGCCGCCCACTCGACCACCAACAGCTCGTACTCCGCGCGCTCCTGGACCGACAGGGTGCCGCCCGCGCGCAGCCACAACGCCCGGATCTGGTCGTTGACCTCGGCGGCGGACCGCACGGAACCAGGGGGCGGGGAATCGGGGGACATGCGGGCCAGCCTAGGGGCAGAAGCTGACCCTGCGCCACCGAACGGCTACACAGCAGGTATGCGCTCGGTCACCGCCGGGCCCGGCGCCGCATGCCGCACCTCGTCGATCCCCCCAGACCAGAAGGCATATGCCGTGCCCGTCCGCGGAGCGGAGGCGCGCGGGAGATGTCCGAAACGGCGACGGGGCGGGATCTCGCTCCGGGCGGGTCTCCATCGGGTGTGCCACCGGGGGAGTCGGGCGCCGGCGCGGGACAGCGCTCCAGGGAACCGCGGGGGTGGTTCGCACGCGGGCCGGGGTCAGCTCGCGGACTCGGCCGCGTGCGGGCTCAGGACGCCCGCCGAGACCAGGGCGATGATGACGATGCCGAGGACGACGCGGTACCAGACGAACGGCATGAAGCTCTTGTTGGAGATCCACTTCATGAACCACGCGATCACCGCGTACCCCGACGCGAACGCGATCACCGTGGCGAACAGGGTCGGCCCCCAGGCCACGTGACCCCCGCCGAGCGAGTCCTTCACCTCGAACGCGCCGGAGGCGAGGACGGCCGGGACGGCGAGCAGGAAGGAGTAGCGGGCCGCGGCCTCGCGCCGGTAGCCCATGAACAGGCCGCCGCTGATGGTCGCGCCGGAACGGGACACGCCGGGGATCAGGGCGCAGGCCTGGCAGAGGCCGAAGACGAGGCCGTCCTTGACGCCGAGGTCGTCCAGTGTCTTGCGCTGCTTGGGCGCGCGGTGCCGGCCGCCGGTCTCGTCACGGGCCGCCAGCCGGTCGGCGACGCCGATGACCACGCCGACGACGACGAGCATGGTGGCGGTGATCCGCAGATCGCGGAACGGCCCCTCGATCTGGTCCTTCAGGGTCACGCCCAGCACGCCGATGGGTATGGAGCCCACGATCACCAGCCAGCCCGTCTGTGCGTCGTGGTTGCGGCGCATCGCCCGGTCGGACAGTGACCGGAACCAGGCCGCGATGATCCGGCCGATGTCCTTGCGGAAGTAGATCAGCACCGCGGTCTCGGTGCCGATCTGCGTGATCGCCGTGAAGGCCGCCCCGGGATCCTCCCAGCCCGAGAACGCCGCGGTGAGCCGCAGATGCGCGCTGGAGGAGACGGGCAGGAACTCGGTCAGTCCCTGGACGAGTCCGAGGACGAGGGATTCGAACCAAGACATGGAGGTACGGCGTCCAAGCGCTGGGGAGAAATGGTGATCATGTGACGACCGAAGCGTAGCGGGCCAGGCTCACAGCGCGGAAACAGGGGCCGGACAGCGCTCTCAGGCGGCCGTCGGCCCCGCCACGGTCCAGCCCGGGGTCTGCGGACGGGCCGTCAGGTCCTCGTGGCGCACGGGGTCCCCGCACGCCTGGCAGGTGACCACCGGGACCAGTTCGTTGCCGCAGACGTGCTCGACGGCCATCGGCAGGTCGGTGCCCTTGCGCAGGTGGCGGTCGCCCCACTCCTTGAGGGTCATGAGGACCGGCTCCAGCTCCAGTCCCGCCTGCGTGGGCCGGTACTCGAAGCGCTGCGGGCGTTCGCTGTAGAGGCGCTTGGTGAGGATGCCGGCCTCCACGAGCCGGCGCAGCCGGGTGGCCAGGATGTCGCGCGGGGCGCCGATGTTGCGCACGAGCTGGTCGAAGCGGCCGTTGCCCAGGCACACCTCCCGCAGGACGAGCAGCGAGTACTTCTCGCCGACCAGGGCGAGGGCGTCGGCGATGGAGCAGGGGCGCGGGTCCTTCGTGGCGGCCATGCGGCCAGTCTAGAGGAGGGTTGGAATTTCCAACTCACAGGGTTATGGTGAGTCCGGATTTCCTACTCACCGGTAGCCCGTCCGATCACCGCAGGAGGCCGGCCCCATGCGCGACGCCGTCATCGTCGAAGCCGTACGCACCCCCATCGGCAAGGGGAAGCCGAACGGCTCCCTCGCCCACGTCCACCCCGTACAGCTTCTCGCCCACACCCTGCGCAGCCTGGTCGAGCGCTCCGGCATCGACCCCGCGCTGATCGACGACGTGATCGGCGGCACCGTCGACCAGGTCGGCGAGCAGGCCATGAACACCACCCGGTACGCCGTTCTCGCCGCCGGCTTCCCCGAGTCGGTCCCGGCGACCACGGTGGACCGCCAGTGCGGCTCCTCCCAGCAGGCCGTGCACTTCGCCGCCCAGGGCGTCATCTCGGGCGCGTACGACCTCGTCGTCGCCTGCGGTGTGGAGTCGATGAGCCGGGTGCCGATGTGGTCCAACGTGCCCGCCGGCGCCGACCCGTTCGGGCCCGGTGTCGCCGAGCGCTACCCGGAGGGCCTGGTCCCGCAGGGCATCAGCGCCGAACTCATCGCCGCCAAGTACTCCCTCACCCGGGCGCAGATGGACGAGTTCGCCGTCTCGTCCCACCGGAAGGCCGCCGCCGCATGGCGGGACGGACTGTTCGACGACGAGATCGCGCCGCTGGACGGTGTGGCCCGCGACGAGTGCGTCCGCCCGGACAGCACCCCGGAGATCCTCGCCGGCCTCCGGCCCGCCTACCACGACCCCGGCTTCGCCGAGCGCTTCGGGCAGATCGAGTGGAACGTCACCGCGGGCAACGCGAGCCCCGTCAACGACGGCGCCTCCGCCGTCCTGATCACGTCGAGTGACACCGCCGCCCGGCTCGGCCTGCGCCCGCTCGCCCGGCTGCACAGCTTCGCCGTGACCGGCTCGGACCCGCTGCTGATGCTCACCGGTGTCATCCCGGCCACGGAGAAGGTGCTGCGCAGGGCCGGCCTGAGCATCGCCGACATCGACCTGTTCGAGGTCAACGAGGCGTTCGCCGCAGTGGTGCTGGCCTGGCAGCAGGAGACCGGCGCCGGCCTCGACAGGGTCAACGTGCACGGCGGCGCGATCGCCCTCGGTCACCCGCTCGGCGCCAGCGGCACCCGGCTGACCACGACGCTGGTCCACGCGATGCGCCGACGCGGCGCCCGGTACGCCCTCCAGACCATGTGCGAGGCGGGCGGACTCGCCAACGCGATGATCCTGGAAGGAGTCTGAGCCGGGAGGCCGCCCACCGGTCCGTCACGCCAGGGCGCGACCCGCGGCGGCGACCAGGTCGTCGGTCGCCGCGCCTCGCGGCGGGCGGCCGGCAGGGTGTGGTCGGTCACGTCCCGGATGCCGAACGCGGCTGGCGCGGCCCCGCGGGCCGGTCCGGCCAGGGACGGTTCCAGCACGGAGACAGCGGCCAGGGGAGCGGTGACGGCGGACCGGATGGCATCGGGACGCCGCCCGGGCCGCCGCCACGGCCTCCGCCCGCGCGCCGCTCAGCCGCGGATCCTCGCGGTGCCGCATGGCCCGCCGGTGGTCACCGAGCGCGGCCACCAGCTCGCCCGGCGCCGACCGCGGCGCGTCCGCCCTGCGGCCGGCGCGGGCGGCCCGCTCGTGCCCGAAGCGCGGCAGCCCGGTGAGCGCGCCACCGAGCAGCGTGCCGGCCACGGCGACGATGCCGGGCCACATCGTGACATCATCCTCGGCCGAGTCGACCTGTTCGGCCTGACTGCCGCAACCGGCTGAGTCGTCTCCTCGGTCGCAGGTGGGACGGTCCATCGGCCGGCGGGACGGTTCACCTGCCGGTACGGCCGGCCGGCTGCCGGCAGGACGGCTCGCCCGCCGGTACGGCGGTTCCCGCTCCGCCGGACACGGCTCACCTGCCGCGCAGCTGGTGGCGCTTGCGCCAGGCGACCACCGAGCCGGCCAGCGCCGGTGCGGCGATGCAGCCCATGGCGATCAGGAAGGCGGGGGACGTCGGCGCCGAGGCGCGGGCGCCGGCGACCGCGTAGGCGGCCGTGTTCGGGATCGAGCCCAGGGCCGTCGCCAGCAGGAACGGCAGCCAGCGCATACGGGAGACGGCCGCGCAGTAGTTCGCCGCCCAGAACGGCACCCCCGGGAACAGCCGGGCGACCAGCATGGACCGGAACCCGTGCCGGCTCAGCTGCCCGTCGGCCGCCTTCAGCCAGCGGCCCCGCAGCAGCGGGCGCAGCGCGTCCTGTCCGAGCAGCCGGCCCAGCCCGAACGCCACCCCGGCACCCAGCACGGTGCCGGCGAGCGCCGTCGTCAGCCCCAGCTGCGAGCCGAACAGCGCGCCCGCGGCCAGGTTCAGCAGGGGACGCGGGACGAACGCCACGGTGCACAACCCGTACGCAGCCGAGAAGACGACGGCCGCCGCGACCCCGCCGAGCTGCGGCGGCCAGCCGTGCGTCAGCAGCCGCTGCGGCTCGTACAGCAGCACGGCCACCACCCCGCCCGCGAGCAGGGCGAACAGCAGCGAGAGCCGGGCGTGCGGGGACCGCAGCACGCGGGTGCGGCGGGCGGTGGTTCTCGAGCGCGGCAGCGGTGGGACGGGCGTGGCCACGGGGACACCCGCGGTGACGGCCGCGGCCGTGGGGGCGGTCGGGGGGACGGAAAGCTCCGTGCCTGCGGCCCGGGGAGAGGCCGTGGCGGTGCCAGAGCGGTTGGCATCGAGCATCTGGTGACACTAACCGACGGACGTGTGTGATCGCCGTATGGTCGGAACTCGCCCACGGTGGAAAAGGGTTCGACGCCGGACAAACCGTCGGTGATGATGGACGGCATGTCCCGGTTCGCCTTCCTCCTCGCAGCATCCGCCGTCGCGGATGCCCCGAAGGCTGCCGTCGCGCTCCTCGTGGCCGCCGCGGGCGGCGCCCGAAGCTGACCCTCCCCGGACAGTCCGGCGGACCCCGCAGGGGGAGGGTCGGCGGGTCCCAGGGGTCCCCGCGTTCTTCCCGGCTGAGAGGCTTCGAGGTACAGCCATGTCCGCAACGGCCTACGTGCGCACCAAACCGCACCTGAACATCGGCACCATGGGTCACGTCGACCACGGCAAGACCACCCTGACCGCCGCCCTCACCAAGGTCCTCGCCGAGCGCGGCACCGGCACCTTCGTGCCGTTCGACCGCATCGACCGCGCCCCCGAGGAGGCCGCCCGCGGCATCACCATCAACCTCACGCACGTCGAGTACGAGACCGACACCCGGCACTACGCCCACGTCGACATGCCGGGTCACGCCGACTACGTCAAGAACATGGTCACCGGCGCCGCGCAGCTCGACGGGGCGATCCTCGTCGTCTCCGCGCTCGACGGGATCATGCCGCAGACCGCCGAACACGTACTGCTCGCCCGGCAGGTTGGCGTCGACCACGTCGTCGTCGCGCTCAACAAGGCCGACGCGGGGGACGCGGAGCTGACCGACCTGGTCGAGCTGGAGGTCCGCGACCTGCTCACCGCCCACGGTTACCCGGGCGACGCCGTCCCCGTCGTACGCGTCTCCGGACTGCGCGCGCTGGAGGGCGACCCGCGCTGGACGGCGTCCGTCGAGGCGCTGCTCGACGCCGTGGACACCTATGTGCCGACGCCGGTGCGGTGTCTCGACGCGCCGTTCCTGCTGTCCGTGGAGAACGTGCTGACCATCACCGGGCGGGGGACCGTCGTGACCGGTGCCGTCGAGCGCGGCGTGGTGGGGGTCGGTGACCGCGTCGACGTGCTCGGCGCGGACGTCCGGACGGTGGTGACCGGGCTGGAGACCTTCGGCAGGCAGATGACCCGGGCACAGGCCGGGGACAGCGTCGCGTTGCTGCTGCGGGGCGTTCCCCGGGACGCCGTCCGGCGGGGGCACGTGGTGACGGCGCCGGGAAGCGTGGTGCCGGCTCGGCGGTTCTCGGCCCGGGTGTACGTGCTGTCGGGACGTGAAGGAGGCCGTACGACCCCGGTCACCACCGGCTACCGGCCGCAGTTCCACATCCGTACGGCGGACGTGGCGGGGCGTGTCGACCTGGGCGGGGCGGACGCCGCCCGGCCGGGGGAGACCGTGGAGATGAGCGTGGAGCTGGGGCGGGAGGTGCCGTTGGAGCCGGGGCTCGGGTTCGCCGTCCGCGAGGGCGGGCGGACCGTGGGCGCGGGGACCGTCATCGCCGTGGGATGAAGGGCGCCGTGGGTGCCGCCGGGAGCCGCGGGACCGTCCCGGTACGGTCCCGCGGTACTCCGGGGCGCGTCACAATGAACAGGTGACCGAGCAGATACCCGTGTCCCGCGCCACCGATCACGGCACCGCCAAGCTGATGCCCGATGTCGACCGGGAGCGGGCCTGGCTGCTCACGGTCGACGGGGCGCCGCAGTCGTACGTCGATCTGGACGATCCGGCGTATCTGGAGTTCGAGTACGCGCGCCGGCTGGGGTTCGCGCTGGACGCCGTAGCCGCTCAGGGTGCGCCGCTGGACGTGGTGCACCTCGGCGGCGGCGCCCTCACGCTGCCCCGGTACGTGGCGGCGACCCGGCCCGGCTCACGGCAGGACGTCGTCGAGGCGGACCGGGGGCTGCTGGAGCTGGTCGCCGAGCACCTGCCGCTGCCGCGGGGTTCGGGTGTCGTGCTGCACGCCGACGACGCCCGGGCCTGGCTGGAGGGGGCTCCGGAGGATCATGCCGACGTACTGGTCGCCGACGTGTTCGGTGGGTCCCGGGTCCCCGCCCACCTGTCCACGCTCGCCTACGTCCGTGCGGCCGAGCGGGTGCTGCGTCCCGGCGGGGTCTATCTGGCCAACCTCGCCGACGCGGCGCCGTTCGGCTTCCTGCGGGCCCAGCTCGCGAACCTGGCTGCCGTGTTCGAGGAACTCGCGCTGATCGCCGAGCCGGCGGTGCTGCGCGGCCGGCGGTTCGGCAACGCGGTGGTCGTGGCCTCGCACCGGCCGCTGGACGTCGCCGCGATGGCCCGGCGCAGCGCGGCGGACGCCTTTCCGGCGCGGGTCGAACACGGCGCCTCGGTGAGGGAGTTCATCGGTTCGGCCCGGCCGGTGGGGGACGCCGACGCCGTACCGTCGCCCGAGCCCCCCGCCGGCGCCTTCGGCATCGGTTGACGCGGCGGGGCCGGGAGGGGGCGAGGCACGGGCGGGCTGACGCCCGCGGTCACTCCACGACGGGGTCGCCGTGCAGCCGTACCGTGGCGAGGATCTTGTCGACGGTGGCGTCGGGGATCTCGTCCTTGACACCCTTGGCGCCGTAGAGGGTCCACGCCACGAAGCTGCCCTTGGAGTTCTTGAAGGCGAACGTCGTGGCCTTACCGTCGGTGCTGCACTTGTCCTTCTTCGGCACGCCGACGACGTACGACGTCGCCAGACTGCCCTTGACGCCCGACGCCGTCGTGAACGCCCTGGCCTTGCCGATCCGCAGGTACTTCTTGGCGGCGTCCGACTGGTCGGTGTAGCCGCCGAACACGAACGCGGCCGAGTCGCCGCGGGCGATCCCGGCGGTGTTCTTCGCGCCGTTCTCGCCCTTCGTGCCGCTGGCCACGAGCGCGTGCGACTCCTTGGTGCCGCCCCTCTCGGAGGTGCAGTAGTCCGGCTTCAGGAACGTGGAACCGGAGAAGCCGATGTACGGGGAGCCGTCACCCTTCTGCTGGTCCTCGAAGAAGGAGAAGCTGCCGGGCCGCTCCACCTCCCAGTCGGCGGGTACGTCGAACGCGGTGCCGTACTTGGGGTTGACCACGAGCTTCCAGCCCGGGACGGTCGGCTTCTCGGTCCCGCCCGCCCGCGGGTTGTCCGTCGTGGAGGAGGTCGGTGAGTCGGAGGGGTCGGCCGTCGGTGACGGGGCCGTGCTGTGCCCGCCCTTGCCGTTGTCCGCCTCGTCGTTCTTCGAGCCTCCGCCCAGCACCAGGTAACCGGTCACGGCGGCGGTGACCACCACGGCCGTGGCCGCGATGATCGCGACCAGCTTGGTACGGCCGCCTCCGCCCTGCGGCGGCTGCGGCGAGGACGCCGTGGGCGGCTGTCCCCACTGCGGCTGCTGCTCGTACGGGCCGGCCTGCGGGTACTGCTGGTACCCGGGCTGCTGGTACGGGTTCGGCTGCTGGTGACCCGGCTGCTGGTACGGGTTGTGCTGCGGGTTCTGCGCGCCCCCTGGCGGCTGCTGATCTGGCCACATGGCCAGTAACCCTAGTGCGGCGCGGGACACGGTTCGGTCACCGGTGTTCGTCAGGATCGCGGCGAAACCGCGGCGACCGCTGGAACCGGCTCTGGTCAGCTGTGGCTACTCGTGAGTAACATGACGGCATGAGCGCAGACCAGATGTCGATCGGCGACATGCTCGCCGCCACCGTGCCCATGGCCCGGACGCTGAACCTGGAGTTCCAGGAGACCACCGCCGACAGGGCCGTGGTGTTGCTGCCGGACCAGGGCGCGTACCACAACCACGTGGGCGGCCCGCACGCCGGCGCGATGTTCACCCTCGGGGAGTCGGCCAGCGGCGCCATCGTCCTGGCCGCCTTCGGGGACCAGCTCTCGCGCGCCGTGCCGCTCGCCGTACGCGCCGAGATCGCCTACCGGAAGCTGGCGATGGGCGCCGTCACCGCGACCGCGACGCTGGGCCGCCCGGCCGCCGACGTCGTCGCCGAACTGGATGCCGGGCAGCGCCCCGAGTTCCCGGTGGCGATCGAGATCCGGCGCGCGGACGGCGCCGTGACCGGCGAGATGACCGTCGTCTGGACGCTGCGGCCCAACAGCTGACGCGGGAACCAGCGATCGCAGCCCGCTCCCCGGCGCACCGACAGCGGCGCCGGGGAGGGGTGGAGGACGACCCGGGTGGAGCCCGGGCGGAGGCGCGGCCGGATGCGGACACCGGTCCGGACCGGTGTCCGGCGCCACGCCGGCACCGCACTCGGTGTCCCACCCGCCGTCCGGCGCGCGGATGAGGGCGCGCCCGGCGAAGTCCGGCAGCCGACTGTGGGGCGGCGGCCGGAAGTCGGGGATTTGATGCGCCATACGGCCTTTACGGCAGCCCAGTTGGCAGATGCCACGAGACCCGCGCTGGGGATACCGGCGGTAACCATTGTGCGGTAAACCGACGTCGGCGCCGAGGGTATTCACAGTTCTTGTTTCCCGTGTCCCGCGTGTGCGAAGGTGAGCCTCCCCGCGGGAAGGCAAAGGCAGACGCCGATGTCAGGGCCGGCTCTCAGGTACATACCTATCAGGTACTGCTTTCCGACAGGACGCGCCTGCGCCTGCGTTCCTGCGGCTGGAAAGGAAATGGTTCCGTGCCGTCCCCTCACCCCCCACGCCCGCCGTTCCCGCCCCCACCCGCTCCGGCCGGGGAGTCCGACCGCGCTCTCGTCGCCCGGCTGACCGGTCCCGGCGACGCCCGCCATCACGCCGTCGCCCTGCTGCTGGCCAGGCACTGGCGGCCCACCCGCGACCACGCCGTGGTCTGCCTGGCCTCCGCCGGGCCCGCCGCCCAACTGGTGGCCACCGCGGCCTTCCACCAGGTGCTCGGCCGCATGGCGGGTGGCGTGCTCGGCGGCGCACTCCGGCCGCAGTTGCTCGTCGCCGTCCGGGACACCGTCCGCTCCTGGGCCGCGGACGAGGCGGCCTGTATCGCCCTGCCGGAATTGCGCAAACCCACGGGCGGTCGGGGCCTTCGCGCGACCAACCCCGGAACGCCGGAAAGCCGACAGCTCGCCGCGCGCGCATTCCAGGCTCTTCCGGGCGCCTCGCAATGCCTCCTCTGGCACATCGAGGTCGAGGCCGAACCCATAAACATACCGGCTGGTCTGCTGGGGGTCGATCCGGCCACCGCGATCGCCGCCCTGGAACAGGCACGCGAGCAATTCCGCGCCGGCTGCGTCCGCGCCCACCGGGAACTCGCACCCTCCAGCGAATGCCGTTTTTACAACCGCCTCCTCGACGTCCCGATCCGCCGCGGCGGCGTCCTGCTGCCCGACGTGCGCCGGCACCTGACGGTCTGCGATCACTGCCGGTACGCCGCCGAACAGCTCGGCCACTTCGACGGCGGTCTGCACCTCCTGCTCGCCGAGACCGTGCTCGGCTGGGGCGCCCGCCGCTACCTCGACTCCCGTCCGGGCCGCGGCGCTCCCGAGGAATGGCCGCCCCCGCCGGAGACGCGGGCCGCGCCCCCGGTGACCGGCGGCCGGCACCGCACCGGGCCGGAGAACCGGCGTCGCACGGCCGTGGCCGTCGGGGTCGGACTGACCTCCGTCGCCCTGCTCGCCACCGTCCTCGCGGCCAGGAGCTGGTCCGATGACAACGGTGTCCCCGCCCCCACCACCTGGTCCGCCCCCGCCGGCGGCGCCGCACACCCGGGCGGCACCGGCACCCGCTCGGTGGCCTCCCCCTCCGCCGCCTCCGCCGCCTCTGCCGGTGAGTCCGCGGAGACTGCGCGCGGTGCCCTGCGCGGCCTCGGTTCCCGGCTCTGCCTGGACGTGCGCGGCCCCAGGGCCGCCGCGGGCGCGGGCGTCCGGCTCGCGCCGTGCTCCTCGGCCGCCTCGCAGCAGTGGTCGTACCGGGACGACGGACTGCTGCGCAGCGCCGCGGACCCGTCCCTGTGCCTGGCCGCCGACCCCGGAACGCGGCGCACCGAGCTGGCCGGCTGTCTCGCTGCCACCGGCGAGGTGTCGTACGACGTCACGGTGCGCGGCGAGATCCTGCTCCGCCGGCACAAGGGCCTGGCGCTCACACCGGGTTCCGGCGGTTCCCCCACGCGGGTGGGAGTGGCCGAACGTGACGGTTCACCGGAGCAGCGGTGGGTGCTGGAACCGGAAGCCGCCGAGGCGCCGCGGTCCTCCGGTACGGCGGCGCAGGGTGAGGGGGCGCCCGGGGCGCCGGACGGGCGGGGGCTGTCCGGCGGGAGCGGTACGGCGGGGGCGGGGGCGTCGTCGCCGGGCGGCGCCGGGCCGGATCCCGGGCAGCGGGGGGACGGTGGCGTCCCACGCGGTGAGCCGGAACGCGATGGTGCGGGAGCCGGGGAGGGGGCCGAGCCGCGGATCGCCCAGGTGCACGCCGAGGAGGACCGGCGGCGGGGCGGGGCCGGCGGTGCGGCGGATGCTGCGACGGGGGACGTGGCGGACGTGACGGACCTGCTGGTGACACTGGGTGATGCCGTCAGGCCGGTCGGGGGCGACCTCACCCCGCCGGTCGGCGCACGGACGACCTCGCCGGTCACGGTCACCGCCGACGCGGGAGCACAGGCCGTACGGGCGCTGGTGGGCTGACCGGCGCCGGGGCCGTCCGCCGGGCGGCCCCGGCCGGGCCCTACGGGCGCCGGCCCACCGGCTGCGCCCCTGACCGACGTCTGCCGGCCGGTGGCCCGCCGGGAACGACTGCCGCTCGCGGTGCGCGGTGGGACATCGCGGTGGCCGGAAACGCAGGGGGCGGGGACGGGACGGTGGGCGGCCGGGCGGCGTGAGCAGGTAGCCGTTCACCGCCGACCAGGTAGCCTTCCTGGGGGCGCGCTGTACACGCGGCGACCCGGAGGCCAAGGGCAGCGACAGGGGAGGTACCGGCGGTGCACGTCCAGGAATGGCTCGACTCGGTGCCGGCGGCCGCCGTCTACGCCGTGGTGGCCCTGGTGATCGGTCTGGAGAGCCTGGGCATCCCGCTGCCCGGCGAGATCGTCCTGGTCTCCGCGGCCCTGATGTCCTCCCAGCACTCGGGTGTCAACCCGGTCGTCCTCGGTGTGTGCGCGACGGCCGGCGCCGTGATCGGCGACTCCATCGGCTACGCGATCGGCCGCAAGGGCGGACGCCCGCTGCTGGCCTGGCTCGGCGCCAGGTTCCCGAGGCACTTCGGCGCGGGCCACGTGGCCACCGCCGAGCGGTCCTTCCAGAAGTGGGGCATGTGGGCGGTCTTCTTCGGCCGCTTCGTCGCCCTTCTGCGTATCTTCGCCGGCCCCCTCGCGGGCGTCCTGCACATGCCGTACTGGAAGTTCCTGATCGCCAACGTCCTCGGCGGCATCTGCTGGGCCGGCGGCACCACGGCCGTCATCTACTACGTCGGTCTGGTCGCCGAGGACTGGCTGAAGCGGTTCTCCTACCTGGGCCTGGTGGCGGCCCTGCTGATCGGCCTGGTGTCGGTGCTGGTCCTGAAGCGCAAGGCGAAGAAGGCGCAGCTGCCGGCCGAGCGGGAACCGGAACCCGCGGCCGCCGGGGACTGAGCGCGCCCGCGCACCCGCCCCGGAACCCGCCCGCGCACAGGGGCCGCCCCCGTCCTACCGGTGCACATCCTTGTGGGCCTTGCCCAGCTCCGCGTACAAGGTGCCGTTGAGGGTGACCCCTTCCCGCTCCTCCGCGGTCAGCTCCCGCTTCACCTTCGCCGGCACGCCCGCCACCAGCGACCCGGCCGGCACCACCATCCCCTGCGGCACCAGGGCCTGCGCGGCGACCAGCGACCCGGCCCCGATCACCGCCCCGTTGAGGACGGTCGCCCCCATCCCGATCAGGCAGTCGTCCTCCACGGTCGCCCCGTGCACCACCGCGTTGTGCCCGATCGACACCCGCTCCCCGACGGTCACCGGAAACCCGGGATCGGCGTGCAGCGTGACGTTGTCCTGCACATTGGCCCGAGCGCCCACGGTGATCCTCTCCACGTCGCCCCGCAGCACCGCCCCGTACCAGACGCTCGCTCCCGCGTGCAGCGTGACATCCCCGATGACGGAGGCCGTGGGCGCCACGAACGCCTCCGGATCCACCCGGGGCTCCTTGCCCCCGATACCCACGATCAGCGCCTTGTGCGTCATCACCCGTCTCCTCGTGTCGGCAGTACCCGGCACGGTACGACACCGGGTGGGGTGAAGATCACAGGAGTCCGCACGCTCGCCCCGGGTGACCGGTGAGTAACGTGAGCCCGTGTCGAAGCGCAAGAACACGTTCTCCTCCTGGCGACGCCGGCTGGCGCAGCGCGCCGTGCACGCGGGCTGGTCGTGGGTGCGCAGCGCGGGTTCGGTGACGGCCGAGCACCCCGGCCGCTACCGTTTCGGCTCGATCGGCGAAGCCACCCGGCTGGCCTTCCCGCTCGGCACGGTCTTCGGCGAGCCCTGGATCCGGCTCGGTTCCCACTGCATCATCGCCGAGCAGGTCACCCTCACCGCCGGCCTGATGCCGGACCTGGACCTCGGCCCGGACCCCATCCTGCGCATCGGTGACGGCGTGGTTCTCGGCCGCGGCAGTCATGTCATCGCGGACACGACGGTCACGATCGGCAGCGACTGCTACTTCGGCCCGTACGTCTACGTCACCTCCACCAACCACTCCTACGACGACCCGCACCAGCCCATCGGCCGGCAGTGGCCGCGGATGGAGCCCGTCGAGATCGGCCCGGGCTGCTGGATCGGCACCGGCGCGGTGATCCTGCCGGGCGCGCGGATCGGCCGCAACGTGGTCGTGGCGGCCGGCGCGGTGGTCCGGGGCACGGTACCCGACCACGCGGTGGTGGCGGGGGCGCCCGCCCGGGTCGTACGGCGCTGGACGGCCGGCGACGGCTGGCAGCCGCCGCTGCGGACCCCGGCCCCGGTGCCGATCCCGGACGGGACGACGCCGGAGCAGTTGCGGGCGCTGGGGGAGCTGGACGAGGACGTGGTCGCCCGGCTGGCCGCACTCGAACCGGAGGCCTGACGCGACCGGCCGGCCCGGCCTCGCAGTACAGTGCGGTGAACGCTCGGGTGCACCGCACCGTAGTGCGGTGCCTGCACCGCGCTGTACGTCACCTCGACTTCCCGGATTTTGGACACCACGTGTCGGACCTCGAACTCCTGACCCAGTCCCTGGCGCGCAACGTCAAGCACTGGCGTGCCGTGCGCGGCTTCACGCTGGACGTGCTCGCCGCCCGGGCCGGGGTCAGCCGCGGCATGCTCATCCAGATCGAGCAGGCCCGCACCAACCCCAGCATCGGCACGGTCGTCAAGATCGGCGACGCGCTCGGCGTCAGTGTCACCACGCTCCTCGACTACGAACAGGGCCCGACGGTCCGGATCGTCCCCGCCGAACGGGCCGTACGGCTGTGGCACACGGAGGCCGGCAGCTACAACCGGCTGCTCGCCGGCACCGAGGCGCCGGGACCGCTGGAGATGTGGGACTGGCGGCTGATGCCGGGCGAGAGCAGCCCCTCCGAGCCGCACCCCGGCGGCACCGTCGAGCTGGTGCACGTCACCGCGGGCGAACTGACACTCGTCGTGGACGGGACGGAGTACCGCGTTCCGGCGGGCGCGAGCGCCTCCTTCGAGGCCAACGTCCCGCACCGGTACACCAACCGGGGCGACCTGCCGATGGAGATGGTGATGGCGGTGTCCGTGCCGCCCGTGCCCTGAGACGCCGGTACGGCGCGCGGGCGGGTCTTGCTAGCGTGCGGCCATGCGCCCACCCATCGGAGACTTCGACACCGCCACCCGCGCTCCGGACTGTCTGGACGAGCTGACCGCGCCCGTCGCCGATGCCGTACGCGACTGGCAGGGCGCTGTCCCGGCCGACCGGATCCTCTACGTCGACACCGACCCCGAGTGGGCCGACACGGCCGTCTTCGTGGAGCACTACGGCCGCGACCTGCTGGAGCGGTCGGCGAACTGTGTCGTCGTCGCGGGCAAGCGGGCCGGCCGGACCACACTGGCCGCCTGCGTGGTGCTCTCCACCACCCGGGTCGACGTCAACGGAGCCGTACGCCGTCAACTGGGCGCCCGCAAGGCCTCGTTCGCCCCCATGGAGACCGCGACCGGCGAGACCGGCATGGAGTACGGAGGCATCACCCCGGTCGGACTGCCCACCGGCTGGCCGGTGCTGGTGGACGCGGCCGTCGTCGACCTGCCCTACGTACTGATCGGCAGTGGCCGCCGGCGCGGCAAACTGCTGGTGCCGGGCAAGGCCCTCGCCGAACTGCCGGGCGCGGTCGTACGGGAGGGCCTGGGCGTCGCCTGACCCCGGGCCCCCAGCAGGTGGCGGCCCGCCGCACCCGGGCCGGCATGCGCCGGCGCGGGTGCGGCGGTGAGCGGCGGACCGCCGTACGGTCAGTACGCGCCGGCCGTGCCGAGGTACTGCTCGGCGAACGCCGCCGCCGCTGCCGGCGAGGTGAACAGCCGGCGCAGCCGGGCCCGGGCGGTGCCGGCCCGGTAGGGGTCGCCGTGGGACATGCCGTGGTAGATCTCGGAGAGCCACTGCGAGAACTCCTGGTAGTCCCACACCCGGCGCAGACAGGCCTCCGCGTAACCGTCCAGGCCGGTGTCGTCGCCCCGGGTCAGGTGGGCGACCAGGCCGTCGCCGAGCAGGAACGCGTCGTTGAGCGCCAGGTTCATGCCCTTCGCGGCGATCGGCGCGACGAGGTGCGCGGCATCACCGGCCAGGAAGAGCCGCCCGGACACCATGGGCTCCACCACGTAGTTGTGCATGTCCAGCACGCGCTTCTCCAGCAGCCGCCCCCGCGTCAGAGGCGGGCGGTCCGCGGCGTGCAGGCGTCGCTGGAGTTCGTCCCAGACCCGCTCCTCCGGCCAGTCGTCCGGGTCGTCGCCCGGCGGGCACTGGAGGTAGTACCTGGTCAGCAGCGGGCCGCGGGCCATGTGCCCGGCGAACCCGTCGGGGTGCATGCCGAACAGCACACAGTCGGAGGACGGCGGTGCCTCGGCGAGCAACGCCAGCCAGCCGATGCCGTAGTCGTGCCGGGAGATCCGCGTCCGCTCCGGCAGCGCCGCCCGGCTCGCCCCGCGGGCCCCGTCGCAGCCCGCCACGAAGTCACAGCGCACCAGCCGCCGTTCGCCGCTGTCCGGGTCGGTGTAGGAGACCGAGGGCCGGTCGGAGTCGAGGTCGTGCAGGCGGACGTCGCGCACGCCGAAGCGGATGGCACCGCCGCGCACGTCGGCGTACTCGCGCACGAGATCCGTCACCAGCGACGGCTGGGGGTAGATCCAGTGGTGACGGCCCGTCAGTTCACCGTAGGCGAAGCGGTGGCCGCGGCCGTCGAAGCGGAACTCGCACTCGGTGTGCCGCTGGGCGTGAGCCGTCAGGTTGCCCGCCAGACCGCGCTGTTCCAGGCCCCGTACGGCCCATTCCTCGATGACCCCGGCGCGTGGCCGCTGTTCGATGAACGCGCGGCTGCCGGCCTCCAGGACCAGGCAGTCGACGCCGGCGGCCCGCAGGATGTTCCCGACGGTCAGCCCGGCCGGACCGGCGCCCACGATGACGACCGGACAGCGGGAGACGGCGGGCGAGCCGGAGTGGGGGGAGGAAGAGGTCACCCCAGCATTATGACGGTGTCCCGTCAGGCGAGCCGACGGGACACCGCGCGGGGACGCGTGAGCGCGGTCAGTGCGCGGGCGCGTCCGTGACCACGACCTCCTCGATGCTGCGCTCGATCGCCTGGGTGCTGGACGCGGTGGCCCTGGCCCAGTAGTAGATGCCCAGCGAGAAGGCGGCGACGACCAGGATGTCCCACCACAGCGGGATGGTGCCCCGGCCGCCGAAGCCGCCCAGCCAGGAGATCAGGCCCAGGCCGAGCAGGTAGCCGGGCAGCCACTGCGCGGCCCTGAAGTCCAGTCGGGGCGCGTCGGGCAGCCGCTTGCGGGTGGCGTACCAGGCGTAGGAGCCCAGCAGCACGTAGCCGAGCAGGATCGCGAAGCCCAGCCGCCACAGGGTGTCCCAGCCGGCCCAGTAGATGATGAGGTTGGCGACCACGAACGACAGCGGCGAGACGAACCTGCCGCCGGGCAGCCGGTAGGGGCGCTCGTGCCGCGGCAGACGGTCGGCGAAGACGCCGTAGGCCAGCGGCGCGCCCGCGTACATCAGCACGCTCGCCGAGGTGATGAAGCCGACCAGCTCCTGCCAGCTCGGGAACGGCAGGAAGCAGATCACACCGGTGACGAACGACATCAGCAGACCGAACCACGGCACGCCGCGCTTGTCGGTTCGGGCGAAGGCCTTCGGCGCGTAGCCGTTCTTGGCCAGGCCGTAGGAGACGCGCGAGGTGGCGGTGGTGTAGATCAGGCCGGTGCCACCGGGAGAGATGATCGCGTCGATGTAGAGCACCCAGCCCAGCCAGCCCAGGCCCACGAGGGTCGCCAGGCCCGCCCAGGGACCGCTGATGCCGGGGAAGTCCAGCTTGGCCCAGCCGTGCGCGAAGGACGCGTGCGGCAGCGCGGCGATGAACACGACCTGGAGCAGGATGTAGATCACGGCGCCGATCGCGACCGAGCCGAGGGTCGCCCGGGGCAGGTCACGCTTGGGGTTGCGGCTCTCGCCCGCCAGCTGGATCGCCTGCTCGAAACCGAGCAGCGCGAAGATGATGCCGCTGGAGCTGATGGCTCCGAGCATGCCCTTGGCGCCGAACGGCGCGAAGCCCTCCGAGGTGAAGTTGCTCGCGTGGAAGTTGCCCGCGGCGATGACGAAGATCGCCCCGAGCGGGACGGCGATCTTCCACCAGGTGGCGGCGCTGTTGGTGTGTGCCAGGGCCCGGACACCGAAGAAGTTGACCCCGACGAAGAGCGCCATCAGGAGGACGGCCGTGGTGAGACCGGCGCCCGTCAGCGTGCCGTCGGCGTGCTGGAGACCCTGCGCCCATTCCCAGTGACCGGCGTAGCCGATCATGGCCTCGACCTCGATCGGGGCCACGGTGGCCGCCTGGAGCCAGGAGAACCAGCCGAAGGACATGCCGGCCAGGCCGCCGAACGCGTAGTGCGGGTAGCGGGCCGTGCCGCCCGCCACCGGGAACATGCCGCCGAGTTCGGCGTGCACGAGCGCCAGCAGCACGATCGCGACCGCGCCGATCACCCACGAGACGATCGCCGCGGGGCCGGCCACGACGACCGCCTTCTCGGCGCCGTACAGCCAGCCGGAGCCGATGATGGAGCCGACGGAGGCCCACATCAGACCGATCAGTCCGACGTCGCGGCGCAGGCCGCCGGACTCCGTCGTGGCCTGTGGCACGGCATGGTCGACTTTCACCATGTCAGGTGGCCTCTCAGTTCATGAACACGAAACAAACGAGCAAGGACGCCACAGGCTAGGAAGTCTTTCCGCTTCAGCAGAAGACTGTTTCCCAAAACTTGACCCAGGATCTTGTCGGTCTTGGGAACAGCGTTCACACAGGTCAGAGATCCACTCCGAATGTCAATATTCAGCGCCGAATTGTGAGAAGAAGGTGAGACAAGGGGTGTGGCGGGCTAGTTCAGGCGTGGAATTTCGATCGCCGGGCAGCGGTCCATGACCATCTCCGCACCCGCCGCCCTGGTCCGCTCGTACGCGCCGGTGTCGACGACACCCAGCTGGAACCACACCGCCTTCGCGCCCCGCGCCACGGCCTCGTCGGCCACCGCGCCGGCCAGTGCGCTGTTGACGAAGACGTCGACCACGTCCACGTCGAAGGGGACGTCCGCGAGGGAGGTGTACCCCCGCTCGCCGTGCACCGTCTCCGCCTTCGGGTGCACCGGCACGATCCGCTTGCCGAACCGCTGGAGCACCCGCGCCACCCCGTACGCGGCCCGGCTCCGGTTCGCGGACAGGCCGACCACGGCCCAGGTGTCGCCCAGCTCGGTCAGGATCCTGCGGATCGTCGCGTCGTCGCCGTACATCGGCCGCCTCCTCGGGCTGTGGGAACAGAACGTGGGGGCAACAGCGCCCCCAGGGGTGCGGATTCCCGCCGTACCCCGCCACGATGACCGGAATCGGCGCAAGCTGACCGCATACGGCCGTCCGTCCGCCTACGCTCGCCCCGTGCTGCGCATCCTCGACGTCCGAACCGGTGAGCCCGTCGCCGCCGCTCCCGCCCGCCGCGCCCTGACCCGGGTCGAGGCCCACGCCTCGGGTCTCGATCCGACGGCCCTGCGGGTGCTGCTCACCGCCGACCTGCTCGTGCGGGCCCTGGAGCTGGGCGGCACCCCGGTCTGGACGATCCTCACCGCACCCCGGGAACAGCCCGAGCTGCGCACGGCCGCCACCCACCTCGCCATACGCCCCTTCGAGGACGGCCGGGACCTCGCGTCCGGGCTGGGGGAGGCCCAGGTGATCCATGTCACCGGGCCCCACACCGCGACCGTCCGCACCGAGGGGCCGGTGGCGGCCGTGGCGCCGGTGGCCTGGACCGGCCCCGAACCGCCGCTGTCCACCCTCCTCGCCGACCCCGCCGCCCTGCGGCTCGCGCTGCTCTCCGTGCCCCGGCGTGAAGCCGCGCGGCTGGACGCCACCGCCCTGGACCGGGCCGCCGGACAGCTCGCCCACTGGCGGCGGACCGTGGCCGGATGGGCCAGGCGGCCCTCCCGGCCGGTGCCCGACGACATCCGGACGCGGCTGCGGGCCGCCTGGGACGACGACCTCGACCTGCCTCGGTCGCTCGCCGTGCTGCGGGACGTGGAGCGCGCCCCGGACCTGCCCGACGGCGCCCGCTTCGAGACCTTCGCCCACGCCGACCGGCTGCTCGCCCTCGATCTCCTCCGCGACCTCGGGAACCCGGCGTGATCGAACGGGCGGGCGCGGGCCCGCTGCGCCGGCTGGTGGTGCTGCGGCACGCCAAGTCCGCGTGGCCCGAGGGCGTCGAGGACCATCGCAGACCGCTCGCGCCCCGGGGGCTGCGGGACGCCCCGGCCGCCGGCCGTGCCCTCGCCGGTGCCGGCTCCCTGCCCGACCTCGCCCTGTGCTCCACCGCGGTCCGCGCCCGCCGGACCTGGGAGCTGGCCTCCGCCGAGTGGGGGACCCCGCCGCCGGTGCGCCTGGACCGGCGGCTGTACGCGGCGGGCGTGCCGGAGCTGCTGGAGGCCGTGCACGAGGTGCCGCCTCAGGTGGAGACGCTGCTGCTGGTCGGGCACAACCCGGGCCTGGCCGACCTGGTGCGGGCGCTCGCCGCGGACGGCCTCGACGACACGCTGGACCGGTTGCGGGCGAAGTTCCCGACGGCCGCGATCGCCGTGCTCGCCTGGCGGGGCACCGGCTGGCCCGCGCTGGCCCCCGGCGCGGCCCTGCTGACCTCGTTCACGGTGCCGCGCGGAGCGAAGGGGGAGCAGCCGCGCTGACGCGGGGGCGGACCGGTGGCGTGCTGCGCATAGGCTGACGGGATGCAGGACGAGTACCGCACCGTCGCCCGCGCGGGGGTGCACGAGACCGAGATCAACCGCTCCCGCTTCCTGTGCGCCCTCGCCCCGGCCGCCACCGAGCGGGAGGCGCAGGACTTCGTCGCGGCCGTCCGCAGGGAACACGCCGATGCCACCCACAACTGCTGGGCGTACGTCATCGGTGCCGACGCCTCCGTGCAGCGGGCCAGCGACGACGGCGAACCGGGCGGCACCGCCGGCGTCCCCATGCTCCAGATGCTGCTGCGCCGTGACATGCGGTACGTCGTCGCCGTCGTCACCCGCTACTACGGAGGGGTCAAGCTCGGCGCCGGCGGACTGATCCGCGCGTACGGCGGCGCCGTCGGCGAGGCACTGGACGCGCTCGGCACCCGCACCCGGCGCCGCTTCCGCCTGGCCACGGTGACCGTCGACCACCAGCGCGCGGGCAAGGTCCAGAACGACCTGCGGGCCACCGGCCGCGAGGTGCGGGACGTCCGCTACGGCGAGGCCGTCACCCTGGAGATCGGCCTGCCGGACGCCGACGTGGACGCCTTCCGCGCGTGGCTCGCCGATGTGACGGCGGGCACGGCCGGTTTCGAACTGGGCGGCGAAGCCTACGGAGATGCCTGACTATTGCGGCGAATCGGTCATAACGCCTCTGTGGTGGGCGGGTTGTGACGGGCTGGTACGGGAGTAACCGCCCGTGATGTCGGACCTGGCCGATAGTCTCGGGGCCCATGAGATTTCTGCACACGTCCGACTGGCATCTCGGCCGGGCCTTCCACCGGGCGAACCTGCTCGGGGCCCAGGCCGGGTTCATCGGCCACCTCGTCACCACCGTGCGTGAGCACGCGGTGGACGCGGTGGTCGTGTCGGGCGACGTGTACGACCGGGCGGTGCCCCCGCTCGCCGCCGTGGAGCTGTTCGACACCGCCCTGCACCGCCTCGCGGACCTCGGCGTGCCCACGGTGATGATCTCCGGCAACCACGACTCGGCCCGCCGCCTCGGCGTCGGCGCCGGACTCATCGACCGCGCGGGCATCCACCTGCGCACCGAACCGTCCGCCGCCGGCACCCCCGTCGTGCTCCAGGACGCCCACGGCGACGTCGCGTTCTACGGCCTGCCCTACCTCGAACCCGCCCTGGTGAAGGACGAGTTCGCCGTCGACAAGGCCGGGCACGAGGCCGTGCTCGGCGCCGCCATGGACCGGGTCCGCGCCGACCTCGCCACCCGCGCGGCCGGCACGCGCTCCGTCGTCCTCGCCCACGCCTTCGTCACCGGCGGCCAGGCCAGCGACAGCGAGCGGGACATCACCGTCGGCGGGGTCGCCGCCGTACCGGCCGGCGTCTTCGACGGCGTCGACTACGTGGCGCTCGGGCATCTGCACGGCTGCCAGACCATCACCGAGCGCGTGCGCTACTCAGGCTCCCCGCTCGCCTACTCCTTCTCCGAGGCCGGCCACCGCAAGAGCATGTGGCTGGTCGACCTGGACGCGGACGGCTCGGTCACCGCCGAGCGCCTCGACTGCCCGGTGCCGCGCCCGCTCGCCCGCCTCCGCGGCCCCCTGGACGAACTCCTCGCCGACCCGGAGCTGACCCGCCACGAGGATGCCTGGATCGAGGCCACCCTCACCGACCCGGCCCGGCCCGCCGACCCCATGGCCCGCCTCACCGCACGCTTCCCGCACACCCTCAGCCTCGTCTTCGACCCCGAGCGGGCCCCCGACGACCCCCAGGCGTCGTACGCCCGGCGGCTCGCCGGCCGCAGCGACCAGCAGATCGCCCAGGACTTCGTCGCGCACGTGCGCGGCACCGGACCCGACGAGCACGAGACGGCCGTGCTGCGCGACGCGTTCGACGCCGTCCGCGCCGACGACGCCGTACGAGAGGTGGCGCGGTGAGGCTGCACCGGCTCGACATCACCGCCTTCGGACCCTTCGGCGGCGCCCGGACCGTCGACTTCGACACCCTGTCCGCCGCCGGCCTCTTCCTGCTCCACGGACCCACCGGCGCCGGCAAGACCTCCGTCCTGGACGCCGTCTGCTACGCCCTCTACGGCTCCGTCCCCGGCGCCCGGCAGGGCGGCGGCCAGGGCGCGCACCTGCGCAGCGACCACGCCCCGCCGGGCACCCGCACCGAGGTCCGCCTCGACCTGACCGTCGCCGGACGCCGCCTGGAGATCACCCGGCAGCCCCCCTGGGAACGGCCCAAGCTGCGCGGCAAGGGCACCACCGTCGACAAGGCCCAGACCTGGCTGCGCGAGTACGACAGCACGGCCGGCGTCTGGCAGGACCGCAGCCGCTCCCACCAGGAGACGGGCGAGGAGATCACCCAGCTGCTCGGGATGAGCCGCGACCAGTTCTGCCAGGTCGTCCTGCTGCCCCAGGGCGACTTCGCCCGCTTCCTGCGCGCCGACGCCGAGGCCCGCAGCAAGCTGCTCGGCCGCCTCTTCGACACTCGGCGCTTCGCCGACGTCGAGAAGCGGCTCGCCGACCGCCGCAAGGCCACCGAGACGCGCGTGCGCGACGGCGACGCGGCGCTCCTCGCCGACGCCCACCGCATGCAGCAGGCCGCAGGCGACGCCATGGACCTGCCCGGCCTGGCCCCCGGCGACCCGGGCCTGGCCGAGGCCGTCCTCGGTGCCGCCGCCGTCGCCCGCAGCACCGCCCGCGAACGCCTCACCGTCGCCCACTGCCGTCTCGCCGCCGCCGAGTCCGCCCACGCCGCAGCCCGCCGCGCCCTGGACGACATACGCGAACGCGCCCGCCTCCAGAACAGGTTCGCCGAGGCCCGGCGGCGCGCCGAACGCCTCCAGGAGAGCGCCGGTGCCCGCCGGGAGACGCGCGAGCGCATGGAACGGGCCCGCAGGGCCGAGGCCGTCGAACCCGCGCTGGAGCTGCGCGACGCCGCCGAGGTGGACCACCGCCGGGCCGCCGCGGCCGAGGCCCACGCGCGCGGTCAGCTCACCGGCCCCCACGCCGGGGCCGACGCGAGCGGACTCGCCACCGCCGCCCGCCGGACCGCCGAGGAACTCGGCGGCCTCGACGCGGCCCGGCGCGCCGAACGGCGGCTCGCCGAACTCACCGAGGAGCGCGCCGGACTCGACCGTCAGGAGACCGCCGACGAGGACGTCCTGCGCGAGGCGGACGCCTGGCTCGCCGAATGGGACGGCAACCGCGCGGCGCTCCAGGCCCGCGTCGACTCCGCCCAGGAGGCCGCCACCCGCGCCGAACAGCTCGCCGTCCAGCGCGCCCCGATGCAGCGGCGGCTCGACGCGGCCCGCACCCGCGACCGGCTCGCCGCCGACCTCGCACAGGCCCGGCAGCGTGCGGAGGCCTCGGTGCGTCGCGCCCTCGACGCCCGCACCCACTGGCTCGACCTCAAGGAACAGCGGCTGAACGGCATCGCCGCCGAACTCGCCGCCCACCTCACCGCCGGCGAACCCTGCGCGGTCTGCGGAGCCACCGCACACCCCGCCCCCGCCCGCAAGGCCGCCGGACACGTCGACCGGGACACCGAGGACCGCGCCCTCGCCGCGTACCAGCGGGCCGAGGAGCAGCACACCGAGGACGAGCGGCGTCTCGGTGAGGTCCGCGAGGCGCTGGCCGCCGCCACCGCCGAGGCCGGCGAGACGCCCACCGACCGGCTCGTCGCCGAGGCCGGCGAGCTGGAGGAGGAGTACGCCCGCGCCCGCCGCGCGGCCTCCGCCCTGCACGCCGCCCAGGAGGAGCTGCGGCGCGCCGGCCAGGAACGCGAGCAGCGCCTCGCCGACCGCCAGCAGGCCGCCGTACGGGCCGCCTCCCGGCTCACCCGGCGCGACACCCTGGAACGCGAACAGGCGCTGCTGGAAGCGGAGTTGACGCAGGCGCGCGGCACCTCGGACAGCGTGGCCGCCCGCGCCGCACAGCTGGAGCGGCTCGCGGCACGGCTCGCCGAGGCCGCCGACGCCGTGCGCGTCGCCGAGGACACCGCCCAGCGGCTGAAGGACGCCGACGCCCGCCTCGCCGACGCCGCCTACCGGGCCGGCTTCGACACGCCGCAGGCCGCGGCGGCGGCCCTGCTGGACGCCGCCGCCCACCGGGAGCTGCAACACCGCCTGGACGCCTGGCAGCAGGAGGAGGCCGCCGTCCGCGCGGTCCTCGACGAGCCCGGCGCCGCGGCGGCCGCCCAGCAGCCGCCCGCCGACCCGGCCACCGCCGAGCGGACGGCGGCCACCGCGGAACGGCGGCTGCGCGAGGCCGCCTCCGCCCGCGACGCCGCCGCCCGCTGCTGCGCCGAGCTGGACCGCCTCTCCGCGCGCGCCACCGAGGCCGTACGCCGCCTCGCCCCGCTGCGCGAGGAGTACGGCCGGGTGGCCCGGCTCGCCGCGCTCGCCGCCGGCAACTCCGCCGACAACGAACGCAGGATGCGCCTGGAGTCGTACGTCCTGGCGGCCCGGCTGGAGCAGGTCGCCGCCGCCGCGACCGTCCGCCTCCAGCGCATGTCGTCCGGCCGCTACACCCTCGTCCACTCCGACGACCGGGCCGGACGGGGACGCAGCGGGCTCGGGCTGCACGTGGTCGACGCCTGGACCGGGCGGGCCCGGGACACCTCGACCCTGTCCGGCGGCGAGACCTTCTTCGCATCCCTCGCGCTCGCCCTCGGCCTCGCCGACGTCGTCACCGACGAGGCGGGCGGCGTCCGCCTGGACACCCTCTTCATCGACGAGGGCTTCGGCAGTCTGGACGACCAGACCCTGGACGAGGTCCTGGACGTCCTCGACTCGCTGCGCGAACGCGACCGCAGCGTCGGCATCGTCAGCCACGTCGCCGACCTGCGCCGCCGCATCCATGCCCAGCTGGAGGTCGTCAAGGGCAGATCGGGCTCCACCCTGCGCCAGCACGGAGTGGCCTAGGGTCTTTCGTTCGGATCAGGCCGGATCAGGGAGCGGGTCCTGGTGCCGTGCATCGCAAGGCGGAGGAGGGCGCCATGGCGGAGCCATGGCAACCGACGACAATGCGGCGAGGCGCGGCACCAGGACCCGCGAGCCCGGCATGATCCGAACGAGAGGGCCTAGCGGCCCAGCGGTCGCCGTGGCAACGGGGACGAGTACACGACGCTGGTGGTCACCGAGCCCAGTGAGCCGATCCTGCCCGAGACCTCCTCCAGGTGGGACATGGACCGCGCGGCGACCTTGATGACGAAGCAGTCGTCACCCGTCACGTGGTGCGCCTCCAGGATCTCGGGCGTCGCGGCCACCAGGTCGTGGAACGGCCGGTAGTTGCCGTTGGGGTAGCGCAGCCGCACGAACGCCAGGATCGGCAGGCCCAGCCGCTCGGGGTCGACCACCGCCGCGTACCCCTGTATGACGCCCGCCTCCTCCAGCCGCCGGACCCGTTCGGTGACGGCGCTCGCCGACATCGACACGGCGCGCGCCAGCTCGGTGTAGCCGGCCCGTCCGTCGCGCTGGAGGACCTCGAGAATGCGCCAGTCGGTGGCGTCCGGGGAAAACGCGGTCATCAGGGATGAATAGCAGGGAATCCCCGGCCGGGCAAGGGCAGGCCCGTGGATCGTCCCTTCAGACAGCGGCTCACGGATCGTAGATTTCCCGCCATGATCAACGCTGCTTACGAGAACCCCGTCCTGCGCGTCCCGCCCGCCGCCCCCGCCGAGGCCGCCGCCCACTTCCGGGCGAGCCTCGCCCACCACGCCGACGTCGCCGACGTGGCGGAGGCGCTCGCGGCCGGCGGCGACCCCGGCTTCGTCGTGGTCGACTCCCGCTCCACCGAGTCCTGGGACCAGGGTCACATCCCCGGCGCGGTCCACCTGCCGGTCGCGCTCGTCCACGAGCGGGCCGGCCGGCTCCTCGACAGGTCCGTGCCGGTGGTGACGTACTGCTGGGGCCCCGGTTGCAACGGCGCCACCCGCGCCGCCCTCGCCCTCGCCGAACTCGGCTACCGGGTCAAGGAGATGCTCGGCGGTTTCGAGTACTGGGCGCGTGAGGGCCTCGCCTACGAGACCCGGCAGGGGCCGGCCCGCCGCGACCCCGACCCGCTGACGGCACCCGTGGCGGGCGAGTGCGGCTGCTGACGCCCGCCGGCGGAACTCAGACCCACCCGTCGAAGGCGATGTTCAGATGCCGGGGGCCGCGCAGCACCGCGTTCTGCCGGTAGGGCGGCGGATCCTCCGTGAGGCGGGGATTCTCCAGCCGCCGGGCCAGCTCGGTCAGGGCGATCTGGGTCTCCAGCCGGGCCAGCGGGGCGCCGAAACAGCTGTGGATGCCGCTGCCGAACCCGAGGTGCTGGATGTCCTCGCGGTCCGGGTCGAAGCGCCCGGGGTCCTTGAAACGCTCGGGGTCACGGTTGCCCGCGGCCAGGACCAGCCACAGCCGTGAGCCCTTGGGGATGGTCACCCCGCGCACCTCGATGTCGGCGATGCAGGTGCGCTGCGGCACGATCTGCACCGGCGGCTCGTACCGCAGCAGCTCCTCCACGATCCGCACCGACAGGCCCGGCTCCGTCCGCAGCCGCTGGAGGACGTCCGGGTGGCGCAGCAGCGTGAGCATGCCGTTCGTGATCAGGTTGACGGTGGTCTCGTGGCCGGCGATCAGCAGCAGCACCGAGGTGCTGAGCACCTCCATCATCGTCATGGAACCGTCCGGGCCCTGGCTGCGCACCAGGTCGGACAGCAGGTCGTCCCGTGGCTCCTTGGTGCGCTCCTCGACCAGACCGGCCAGATACATGCCGAGCTGCATCCGCGCCTCCTGGGTCGCCTTCACGAACTCGGCGTCCGCCGACTTGCGTGTCTCGGGGTCGAGGCCGGCGACCAGCGGATCGACCCAGGCGCGGAACCGGGGCTCGTCGTCCCGGGGCACGCCGAGCAAGCGGCAGATCACCGTCACCGGGAAGGGGTAGGCGAACTCGTCGACCAGGTCGATCTGCCGGGTGTCCGCGAGACCGTCGATCAGCCCGGTGACGATGGCCGCCATCTCGCCCCGCATGTTCTCGACCCGGCGCGGCCGGTGCGGCGGCCCGAAGGCGCTGTTGGCGATGCGCCGGAGCCGGTCGTGCTCGGGCGGGTCCAGCCGCAGGAAGGACGGCGGCAGTCCGGTGTTCTCCGCCTGCGAGATCTCGTCGTCCCCGGCCGCGGCGAGGTTGGCGGCGTCGGAGCTGATCCGGGGATCGTGGAGCAGGCCCTCGATGTCGTAGTACGAGCTGATGACGTAGGGGCCGCCCTCCTCCTCGTGCAGGACCGGTGTCCTGCGCAGCTCCTCGTACAGCGGATACGGATCGGCGCGGTTGGCGAAGTCGGTGATCTGGCGCACCAGCGAGGCTTGCGTCATGACAGGTCCTTGGAGCGTCGGGGCCGGCGGCGGTCAGTGCCGGGCGGGGTGGAAGACCAGTTGCTGGTCGGCCGGTGAGTAGCCGCTGAGCGTCACCGTGGGGCCGTGGGTGGGAAGGGACGGGTCGGGGAAGTCGGCCGCCACCGGCCGCAGGCCCTCAGGCCGCCGGTCCATCGTCGGGAACTCCACCGGGAACGGCGCGCCCCGCTCGATCTGCCGCTGGTAGAACTCCAGCCACCGGGTGTTGTCGAAGCTCACGGCGGCGATCATGCGGCCCTGGTGGCCGTAGACCCCGACGAACCGGCGCTCGGCCAGCGAACCCTGCGTGATCATGAGCTGCTCACCCATGGGCGGCACCCCGACCGACTTGATGTTCACTCCGAACATCGAGGACCAGAAGGCCGGCATCCACAGGTGCGGGCGCCGCTCGGTGCCGTGGCAGATCATGTTGTGCGCGGCCGTCTCGGCCTGGGCGACGGCGTTGCCCCAGTGCTCGAGCGAGAGGAACTGGTAGCCGAAGAGCGCGTGCGGGGACCGTGCCACGTCACCCGCCACGAAGACGTCGTCCGTGACGATGCCCCGGAAGTCGAAGGCACGGCACCCCGCGTCACAGGCGATGCCCCGCGGCCCGGCGCCCAGCCCCGACCCGGCCAGCCACTCCGTGTTCCGCAGCGAGCCCAGCGAGACCACGACCACGTCCGCCTCGACGACGCTCTCGTCCGACAGGTGGACGGCCCGCACCCTGCCGACCGGGTCCCCCTCCAGGGAGGTCACCGTGACATGGGTGCGCAGATCGACGCCGTTCTCGGTCTGGAGGCCGGCGGCGACCGCGCCGATCACCCCGCCGAGCGCGCCCACCAGCGGCGCGCCCGCACGCTCCGCCACGGTGACGGGAATGCCCATCTCCCGGCACGCCGAGGCGACCTCCGAACCGGCGAACCCCGCACCGATGACGAACACCCGGCGCGGCCCGGCTTTCAGCCGCCGGTAGAGGTCGGCCGCGTCCTCCCGCGTACGCAGCAGACAGACGCCGTCCAGCCGGGCCTCCTCCTCCTTCGGCCACGGCCGGGCGCGGACGCCGGTCGCGATGAGCAGCCGGTCGTACTCCACCTCGTCGCCGTCGGCCAGCCGGACCCGCCTGGCCGTCAGGTCCAGCCCGGCCGCCGCGACGCCCAGGCGCCACTTGGCGTCGATCTCCCAGCGGTGCGGGAGCTCGGTGTGGAGCGGGGACGCCTTGCCCAGCAGCACGGACTTGGACAGTGGCGGCCGGTCGTACGGCTCGTACGGCTCGTCCCCGATCAGGGTCAGCTCGCCGGCGAAGCCCTCGGCGCGCAGCGTCTCGGCGGCCCGCAGGCCGGCCAGCGAGGCGCCCACGATCACGATCCGGCCCTCACGCCTGAGCCATTCCACATGGTCAGCGGGCATCGGGCGCCTCCCCGGCGGAACCGGCCACCGGCTCACCCACGGCGCCGTCCAGCCCGTCCGCCGTGATCGCCTGCACCGGGCACGCGGCGACGGCACGCGCCAGCCGCTCCCGCTGCTCCTCCTCCGCGCGCGGGTTGTAGATCAGCGACTCCTCGCCGTGCATGGCGAAGACGTCGGGCGCGAGGAACGCGCACTGCGCGTATCCCTGACACTTGTTGAGATCGACGACGAGCCTCATCGACGCTCCGCCCTTTCCGGTGGCCAGGTCCGGTGCGCACCCGCGCGGCTCGCGCGTACCGCTCCGGACGGCGGTCGTCCCCCGGGCCAGCATGCGAGCGGGGCCGGGGTGCCCGCGCCCGGAGCACGCCGATCGAGTGAGGGGCGCCGGGGGAGCGGAGGTCACCGGGCCGTCACCGGCCGGGGCCGGTCACGGCGGCCGGCCACGAGGAGGTACACGCTGATCAGCAGTGACCACGCGGGAAAGACGAGTTCCGCCCAGGGCACGTTCGACGACAGGAAGAGCAGCGTGAGCGCGGTGAGGACGCCGAGGACCGTGAGCCAGCGCGGCAGGACGCCGAGGCGGTGGCCGATCACCGACAGGGAGGACACGAAGACGGCCGCCATCCGCATGGCGTACCCCGTCATCAGCGTGTACGCGAAGTGGCGGCCGAAATCCGACGTGGCCGGCGCCGGCTGCGCGCCGGCGGGGTGGGCCACCGCGAGCACGGCACTCGCCGCCGCGGAGGCACCGAACATCATGGCGGTGAAGACCAGCCCGCTGCCGAGGAAGGCCGTGGCGAGGAACCGGTCCTCGGCGTCGCCGACGTGCGCGCGCACCGCGCCGATGAACCACAGGAAGAAGATGCCGGCGAACGGTACCAGCGCCAGGGCCGTGCGCAGCGCGTCGCGCCGCCCGGAGTCCGTGAACCCCTGGGCGCCGACCGCGTCGGCCCCGCCGGGGATCCCCAGCCGGACCAGGACGATCGCCGCCGCCAGAAGCAGCGCGAAGACGACTCCGGCCAGCCCCGCCGCCCGCGGTGTCTCCAGCGCCTGCTGCCCCGGCCCCTTCTCGCGCATGCCCGGCCCGCCTTCCGCATCGGCCCCCGGCACCAGCTAGCCGCCTCCACCCCGCCCGCGCCACCGCAGGGCCTCCGTACGGCCGAGCGGGCGGGCCTGTGTCCGGGCCCGCGCCCGGACCGGACAGCCGGCCCACCGCCCGTGGCGTCCCCACAGCTCACTCGGGAGGCGTCCCGGAAGGCCCCTGGGACGAGCACCCATGCACCCACCGGCCCGGTCCGTTCCCGCCGAACCGGGCCGCGACCGACTGCCCCGCGCGGCCGAGACCGCCCTCGTCACCGGCGCCTCCCGGTACTCCGGGACCGGCCACGCGGTCGCCCGGCGGCCGGCCGCCTACGGCGCCGGCGTCCATCCCCACCGTGCACCGCCATGCCCTGGGGCTCGGACAGCCCCGAGGCGGTCGCCGCCTCCGTCCGCGGGGCGCTCGGCGACCCCGGCGCGCGCGTCGCCTCCGGGCCGGGCACGCGACGACGCACACAGGGCCGGGGACACCCGCTCGGTGCTGCTCCTCGTCCGGGCCTACGCCGGGCAGACGAGGGCCCTCGCCTCGGTCACCCGTTCCCCGTCCACCGCGCCCGCCGGGCGGGGGATCACCGTGAACACCGTCGACCCGGGCCCGGTCGGCACCGGTTGCGCCACCGGCGTGGCCCACGCGGCCGTCGCCGCGCGGTTCCCGCCGGACGCCGGGGCGCCCCCGACGGCCCGGCCCTCCGCGTCGCCCGGCCGGCCACCGACGGGGCGGACCGGGCCACGCGGCAGGTGATCAGCACGGAAGGGGGCCAGGCCGTGAGCGGCTGACCGTCAGAGCCGGGACAGCTCGTCCACCAGGTCGTCCAGGCCCAGCGAACCCTGCGACAGCGCCGCCATGTGCCACGCCTTCGGGTCGAACGCGTCGCCGTGCCGCTCGCGCGCCTTCTCCCGGCCCAGCAGCCACGCCCGCTCGCCCAGCTTGTAGCCGATCGCCTGGCCCGGGATCGTCAGGTACCGGGTCAGCTCACTCTCGATGAAGTCCGCCGGCCGGCTGCTGTGCGCGCCGAAGAACTCCTGCGCCAGCTCCGGCGTCCACCGCTCACCGGGGTGGAACGGCGAGTCCGCGGGGATCTCCAGCTCCAGGTGCATGCCGATGTCCATGATCACCCGGGCCGCCCGCATCATCTGTGCGTCCAGGTAGCCGAGCCGCTCCTCCGGGTCCGTGAGGTAGCCCAGCTCGTCCATCAGCCGCTCCGCGTACAGCGCCCAGCCCTCGAGGTTGGCGCTGACCCCGCCGACCGTCGCCTGGTAGCGGGAGAGGTTCTCCGCGACGTGCGCCCACTGCGCGAGCTGGAGATGGTGCCCCGGCACGCCCTCGTGGTACCAGGTCGACACCAGGTCGTAGACCGGGAACCGGGTCTGGCCCATCGTGGGCAGCCAGGTGCGGCCGGGCCGGGAGAAGTCCTCCGTCGGCGCCGTGTAGTAGGGAGCCGCCGCGCCGCCGGGCGGGGCGATGCGCGACTCCACCTTCCGCACCCGCTCGGCGAGGTCGAAGTGCGTGCCGTCCAGGTCCTCGATGGCCTTGTCCATCAGGCCCTGGAGCCACGCGCGGACCTCCTCCACACCGTCGATGTGCCGGCCGTGCTCGTCGAGGTGGGCGAGGGCCACCCACGGCGTCGCGGCGCCGGGCAGGATCTTCTCGGCTTCCGTCCTCATCTCGGCGAGGAGCCGGTGGAACTCGGCCCAGCCGTACGCGTACGCCTCGTCCAGGTCCAGGTCGGTGCCGTTGTAGTAGCGGGCCCAGCGCGCGTACCGCTCCCGCCCGACCACGTTCGGGGCGTCCGCGACCGCCGGCGCGTACACGTCCCGCATCCAGTCCCGCAGTTCCCGCAGGGCGCCGGTCGCCGCACGCGCCGCCTCGTCCAGTTCCGCGCGCAGCGCCTCGGGGCCGGCGGCGGCGAAGTCCTCGTACCAGCCGCGGCCCGAGCCGTCCGTGTCCACCCACTCGGTCAGTTGCTCGACGTAGGTCGCGGTCGGCCGGGGCGCCGCGAACAGCTTGCGCTCCAACCCCAGTTCCAGGGACGCCCGGTAGCCGGCGAGCGCGCCCGGCACGGCACGCAGCCGCTCGGCGATCGCCGACCAGTCCTCGTCCGTCTGCACCGGCATGATGGTGAACACCTCGCGCACCGCATGGCCGGGCGTGCCCATGTTGCCGACGGCGCGCAGCGGCTCGTCCGCCTCCAGGACGGCGAGTTCGGCGGTGAGCCGCTCCCGCAGCAGCCGCCCGCAGCGCCGCTCCGCGTCGCTGTCCGCGCCGGGCTGCCGCTCCGCCTCGTCCAGCCGGGCGAGCGTGGTGCGGATCAGCGCCGCCAGAGCTTGCTGACCGGCGGGTGAGTAGTCGGGCAGCCGCCGCGAACTCTCGGGAACGCCGAGATACGTACCGGTGACCGGGTCGAGGGCGATGAGGTCGTCCACGTACGCGTCGGCGACCTGACGGGGCAGCAGGCTCTTGGTCTCAGACATGCGGTCCATCCTCGTACGAGGATGATCCCCACGTCACCACGTACGTGCGATTCAGCTCTGGGCGTGGCCGGGAGGCAGCAGGGGCCCGCACTCCCACTGCTGGAAGATGAGCCGGGTCTCCACGCGCGCCACCTCGCGCCGCGCCGTGAACTCGTCCAGCACCAGCCGCTGGAGATCGGCCATGTCCGCGACGGCCACATGCACCAGATAGTCGTCCGGCCCGGTGAGATGGAACACCGACCGGGCCTCCGGCAGCGCCCGGACACGCTCCACGAACGGCCCCACCAGCTCCCGCCGGTGCGGACGCACCTGCACCGACAGCAGGGCCTGGAGCCCCCGCCCGAGCTTGGCCGGATCGAGTCGCAGCCGATGGCCCAGGATCACGCCCGAGCGGCGCAGCCGGGTCACCCGGTCCAGACAGGTCGACGGCGCCACGCCCACCTGCGCGGCGAGGTCGCGGTAGGTGGTCCGGGCGTCGTTCTGCAACAACCGCAGCAGATGCAGGTCCACCGGATCCAGTACGACGGAATCGGACATGGGCCGAACGTAACACGGTGCCTGCCCCTGGTGAACCGTTCACTGTTCACCCTTCCGGCCATGGACACAGCGAGCACCGGCGCCTACGACGACGTACGCGCCGCATCGAGAGCCCTGGCCACGGAGGCCGTGCACGCCGGCCGCGACGATCTCGCCCGCCAGGGCCTGCACGCCCCGCCGATCGACCTGTCGACCACCTACCCCTCGTACGACAGCCGCGCCGAGGCCGCCCGCATCGACGCCTTCGCCGCCGACGGCGCCGATCCGTCCGGGCCGCCGGTCTACGGCCGCCTCGGCAACCCGACCGTCGCCCGATTCGAGACCGCCCTCGCCCGCCTGGAGGGCACCGAGTCCGCCGTCGCCTTCGCCAGCGGCATGGCCGCGCTCAGCGCCGTCCTCCTCGCGCTCCCCGGCACGGGCCTGCGGCACGTGGTCGCCGTACGGCCTCTGTACGGCTGTAGCGACCACCTGCTGACCGCCGGGCTGCTCGGTACGGAGGTCACCTGGACCGACCCGGCCGGCATCGGTGACGCGCTGCGCCCGGACACCGGCCTGGTGCTGGTCGAGTCCCCGGCCAACCCGACCCTCGCCGAACTCGACCTGCGGGCCGTCGCGGACGCCTGCGGTCCGGTGCCCCTGCTCGTCGACAACACGTTCGCCACACCCGTGCTGCAACGCCCGGCCGAGCAGGGCGCACGGCTGGTGCTGCACAGCGCCACCAAGTACCTCGGCGGCCATGGTGACGTGCTCGCCGGAGTCGTCGCCTGTGACGAGGGGTTCGCGGGCCGGCTGCGGCAGATACGGTTCGCCACCGGGGGAGTCCTCCATCCGCTGGCCGGCTACCTGCTGCTGCGGGGACTGTCCACGCTCCCGGTACGGGTCCGGGCCGCCTCCGCCAACGCCGCCGAACTGGTCCGCCGGCTCACCGCCGACCCACGCGTGGCCCGCGTCCACTATCCGCGGCTCGGCGGCGCGATGATCGCCTTCGAGGTGTACGGCGACCCGCACGAGGTGATCTCCCGGGTCCGGCTCGTCACCCCCGCGGTGAGCCTGGGCAGCGTCGACACGCTGATCCAGCATCCCGCCTCCATCAGTCACCGCATCGTCGACGCCGACGACCGGCGCGGGGCGGGGGTGAGCGACCGGCTGCTGCGGCTGTCGGTGGGCCTGGAGGACGTGGACGACCTGTGGACCGACCTGGACCGGGCCCTGGGCGACCCCACCGGCGCGCCGGTCCCCTTGCGGGAGACGATGCGGGAGACGATGCGGGAAACGGCGCGGAAGGCGGTGCGGGAGGCGGTGCGGGAGGCGGTGCGCTGACGGCGCCGTCGACCCACGGCGCCCGGACACCGGCGTGGTCCGGCGGGCGCCCCCGGGGGCCCGGGCTCCGGACAGGGTTCCGCGAGTCCCCCCGGGCCGGGGCGCCGCGCCCGAGGCGTGGTGGCTCCGGACAGGGCTGGGGGAGTCCGGGCCGGGCGGGGCGCCCCGGCCCGGGGGAGTGGCTCCGTCCGGGGTGAGGCGACTGCGGCCAGGACGCCTTGGCCCCTGGCCGAGGCCCGTGGCCTCGGCCGAGGCGCCGGCCCCGTGGCAGGCGGGCGGCCTCAGCCGGGCCGTAGGCCCCCCGACGCGCCCGCACGGGCCCGCGCGGCCGCTTCACGTGCGGTGGGCGGCCACGCTGACGTCACGGCCCCTGCCGTCAGGTGCGGTGTGGTGGGTGGGTACGGGAGGTCGTGGTCAGTGCTGTGGTGTCCAGGCGGGCCGTGATGACCAGGGTGCCCTCCTCGATCTGGTAGTCGAGGGGCAGGCCCAGGCCGCGCATGGCGGCGACCATGCCGGTGTTGGAGGCCTGCGTCACGGCGTACAAGCTCTCGCAGCCGGCCTCCACCGCCAGCGCCACCAGCCGGCCGAGCAGTTCCCCGCCGATGCCCCGCTGCTGCCAGTCGTCCTCGATCAGCAGCGCCACCTCCGTCTCGTCGCCGTCCCACAGCAGGTGCCCGAGGCCGACGATCCGGCCGGACGCGGTCTGCGCGGCCAGCGTCCGGCCGAAGCGGGGGCTGAGCAGGTGGGTCAGATAGCGGTCCGCGTCACCGACCGGGCCGTGGTAGCGCATGCCGAGGGTGCGGGGCGAGCACCGCTCGTGCATCGCCCTGGCAGCGGCCAGGTCACCGGTGTCGACCCGGCGCACGGTGATGTCGTTGCCCTCCGGCAGGGTCAGCACGTCCTGACCGCGCGGGATCCGCGGGCCGAGCCGGCTGTCCAGCTCCACCAGCGCCCGTGCCCGCGCGAACTCGGTCGGGGTGAACGGCAGATACGGCCGCTCCACGGTGAGCACACCGCCCTCCGGTGCCCGCAGCCGCATCACGGTGTCCTCCAGGACGCCCCCGACCGGCACCGGTTCCGGACCACGGCCACCGCCGACCGGGGTGCCGGGCAGCGACCGGATCGTGCATCGGCCCAGCAACTGGCGCAGAGCCAGGGGAAGTTCGGCCGCATCCAGGGCGGTGCGGGCGGCCAGCCCGAGCACCCGGGTGGGCGCGTCGACCAGGTCGTGGGCGTCGGCCCGCTCGATCCAGGTGGCCGTACCCCCGGCCTGCGAGACCGCCCGGGTGATCTCCGCCGCGGACGACGTGCCCGGGGACCGCAGCAGGAACTCGTCCACGGTGCCGTCGGCCAGCGGGTGCGTCTGGAGGCTCAGGATGTCCACCTGCCGTTCGGCCAGCGCCGTGCACAGCGCGGCCAGCGAACCGGGCTCGTCCCGCACCGTCGTACGCATCCGCCACAGCGTGCCGGCGGTGGCGACCTCGCCGGCCGTGGTGCCGGGCCGTGTCGAGGGGCCGGCCGGCCGGCCGCCGGTATCACCGACCGGCGGCGCGTGTCCGTGGCGGCGTGACCACCACACGTGGAAACCCGCCGTCGCGGCCAGCACGACGGCCGACATCACCAGCAGGGCCGGTCCGTCCGGTCCGTGTCCGATCAGGTTCGCCACGGCGTCCGCCACGGCGACGGCGGTGAACAGCGCGGCGAGTTCGACGACGTCCCGCCGCCAGTGGTGCACGGGGCGTCCGTGCTTCGCCCGGGTCACGTCAGGCATGTCTGGAGTCATGCAGCCACTGTGGAGGAACGGTGTTGCGTGATCACGAACTGATTGTGACCGATGGGTAAAGCATGCTCCGTCCTATTTGTTGCACTTTCTACAGAGGTCGGCTCGCCGGCCGGTCCGCCGGCCGCCCGGCCTGCCCGCGCGCCGCTACTGACCGACCCGGCCCGGCTGCAACGTCCGCGTGAACAGCACCGTGCCGTCCTGCTCGCGGAGCCGCACCGTCAGCTCGCCGCTGCCCCCGTCGATGTCGACCTCGCCGAAGAACTGGTAGCCGCCCGCGGGCGAGACGTTCGACGCGGTCGGTGCCTTCACGAACACCCGCTCGGGGCCGAAGGTGCCGTCCAGCGCGCTCGCCGGGAACGCACCGGCGTTCAGCGGCCCGGAGACGAACTCCCAGAACGGTTCGAAGTCGGTGAACGCGGCCCGCGACGGATGGTAGTGCTGGGCCGAGGTGTGGTGCACGTCCGCCGTCAGCCACACCGTGCCCGTGATCCGCCGGTGCTTGACGAACCGCAGCAGTTCGGCGATCTGCAGCTCCCGGCCGAGCGGGGCCCCGGGGTCGCCCTGCGCCACCGCCTCGAAGTCGGGCCGGTTCTCCGTCGTGTCCGGCACCACCAGCCCGATGGGCATGTCGGCGGCGATCACCTTCCACACCGCGCGTGACCGGGCCAGCTCCCGCTGGAGCCACTCCAGCTGCTCCCGGCCGAGGATCCCCTGCGGGTCGACGGTCTGGTCGTCCGGCGAGTTGGCGTTGCGGTAGGTGCGCATGTCGAGCACGAACACGTCCAGCAGCGGGCCCTGGCGCAGCACCCGGTTCACGCGGCCCTCACGGGCGCCCGGACGGAGCGTGGAGACCGGGGCGTACTCGCTGAACGCCCGCCGGGCGCGCGCCGCGAGGACGTCGATGCTCTTCTCGGTGTACCGGGTGTCGGAGGAGGCGATCACCTCGCCCGGGTACCAGTTGTTGCGGACCTCGTGGTCGTCCCACTGGACGACCGACGGCACCTGGGCGTTGAAGCGGCGCAGATGGGCGTCGAGCAGGTTGTAGCGGAAGTTGCCCCGGTACTCGTCGAGCGTCTCGGCGACCTTCGACTTCTCCTCGGTGGTGACGTTCCGCCAGACACTGCCGTCGGGCAGGGCCTGGGTGGCGGCGATCGGCCCGTCGGCGTAGACGGCGTCGCCGCTGCACAGGAAGAAGTCGGGGTCCAGCTTCGCCATCGCGTCGTAGATGCGGTAGCCGCCGCGGTCGGGGTTGATGCCCCAGCCCTGGCCGGCCAGGTCGCCCGACCACAGGAAGCGCACGCCGTCCCGGCGGCGCCGGGAGACCGTGCGGAACGTGCCGGTCACGGGTTCGCCGGTGCGGCGCGGGTCGTCGGGGTCGGCGAGCAGGACCCGGTAGTGGATCTGCTCGCCGGACGGCAGACCGTGCAGCCGGGTGGTGCCGGTGAAGTCCGTGCCGGCGTCCAGCAGCGGGCCGTGCCATCTGCGCGGGTCGCGGAACGACTCGGTGGCCGACGTCTCCACGACCATCCGGGCCGGCCGGTCCGAACGCACCCACACCAGGCCGGAGTCGGCGGTCACGTCGCCCGTCTGCACGCCCCAGCCCGCCTCGGGGCGGCCGGAGCGGGCGAACGCCGGTGCCGCGCCGAGGCCGACGGGCAGGGTCAGGGCCGCCGACGTGACGAGGGAGCCGCGCAGAACACTGCGGCGGCCGGGGAGCATACGGTGGGACATGGCTGCGCCTCCAGGGACGGGATCCGGCCGGTGTGCAGAGCCACACCTACTGGGGCGCCGCGGCGCGCGCGCGAACGCCGGGTGAACAACGGCCCGTTCCGGCCGGCCGCCGCTCCCCCGGTCCGGTGTCAGCGGCTGCCGTCCAGGATGACCCGGGCGATCAGCGCCGGATCGTCGTTCATCGGGCAGTGCCCGCAGCCGGGCAGCCGCACCAGCCGGGCGTGCGGGATGAGCTGCTTGGCCCGGATGCCCTGGCGGCGCAGGAGGATACGGTCCCGGGTGCCCCAGGCCACGGTGACCGGCAGGCCCGGCAGGGTGTCGGCGAACCGGACGGTGGTGCCCGCCCGCAGGGTCGCCTCGAAGCCGGCGGCTCCGACGAGCGCGAGGGTTTCGGCGACCACCGCCTCCGGGGAACGCCGGCCGGGACGGGCGTAGATGGTGCTGGTCAGTGCCGTCCGGCCGGCCGGCGTGCGCGCCAGCCGCTCCACCATCGGCAGCGGGAGCCGCTGGGCGATGCCGCGCATCGCGAGCAGCACCGTGAACGCGTACCGCCGCTCGGCCTCCGTCCAGAACCCGGCCGGCGACAGGGCGGTGACGGAGCGTACGAGCTTCTCCCGGCCCAGCTCCAGCGCGAGCAGGCCGCCCAGCGAGTTGCCGGCGACGTGCGGCCGGTCCAGCTCCAGCGCCTCGAACAGGGAGCCGAGCACGGTGTGGGTGGTGGGCAGGTCGTAGGCCAGGCCGTCGGGCAGGGCCGGTGACGCGCCGAACCCCGGCAGGTCGACGGCGATCACGTCGCGCTCGGTGGCGAGGATGTCCACGACCGGGTCCCAGGCCTGCCGGTGGTGGCCGATGCCGTGCAGCAGGACCAGCGGCTCGCCGCGGCCCACGCGCGCGTAGGACACGGTCACGTCCTTCGGGCCGTGCGGAGCGGGGACCGGGAAGGAGACGGTGGCGGACATGGGGGTGCTCCTCGTCTGGGCTGCTGACGGACGCCGTAGACAGCTTGTCAGCAATTACTACCGACGGGTAGCCCCCACGCCCTTCCCGACAGGCACCCCGGCACGCGCCCGAACCGGCCCCGCTCCCGGAGCCCATGGTTCCGGGTGGACACCGACCGGTGTGTCGGATGAGATGGGGCCGTGACCGCAGACCTCGCCACCGACGTCTTCGAAGAGCACCGTCCCTTCCTCATGGGCGTCGCCTACCGCATGCTCGGCCGCGTCGCCGACGCCGAGGACGTGGTCCAGGACGCCTGGCTGCGCTGGTACCGGGCCGACCGCACGGACGTCCGCGAACCGCGCGCCTACCTGGTGCGCGTCACCACCCGCCTGGCCATCGACCGGCTGCGGCAGGTGCAGTCGCGCGGCGAGGCGTACGTCGGGCCGTGGCTGCCGGAGCCGTACCTCACCGAGTTCGGTGACACGGCCCCGGACTCCGCCGACCGCGCCGTCCTCGCCGACACCGTGTCCCTGGCCGTCCTCGTCGTCCTGGAGTCGCTCTCGCCGCTGGAGCGGGCCGTCTTCGTGCTCAGGGAGGCGTTCGGCTACCCGTACGCCGAGATCGCCGCGCTGCTCGACCGCGGCGAGGCGGCGGTACGGCAGCTCGCCGGCCGCGCCCGCCGGCATGTGGCGGAACGGCGCCCGCGCTACGACGTCGACCCCGCCCGGCGCCGGGACCTGACCGAGCGCTTCATCGCCGCCGCGGTCGAGGGCGACCTGGAAGGACTGATGTCCCTGCTCGCCCCCGACGTCCGGCTGGTCGGCGACAGCGGCGGCAAGGCCAAGGCGCCGCTGCGGATCCTGCACACCGCCGACAAGGTCGGCCGCTTCCTCGTCGGCGTCTCGCGGTCCGGCCCGCCGGGGCTCGCCTTCCGGCTCGTGGAGAGCAACGCAGGCCCCGCCATGCTCATCCTCGCCGGCGACCGGCCCGACAGCCTGTTCCAGCTGGACATAGCCGACGGCCGGGTCGCGGCCGTGTACGTGGTCCGCAACCCGGACAAGCTGCGCTCCCTCGCCGCCCGCTGAACCGGCCCTCCGCGAGCCCCCGTCGTACGGCGGGGGCTCTGCCGTGCGGTCGTGACTCCGCCGTGCGACGCGGGTTTTGCCGCGATGTCACACCCACCGCCGTGCGCGAACGACTCGTGAACGCTCCGCGGCGGGTCCGTCACAGGTTGCCCACCGGACCGAGGATTGGTCTTGACCAAGGGTGACGGCAGCCCTATGGTCGCAGAGAAGTGCAACAACCTTTAATAAACAAGGGCGCTAAAAAGCCGCCGGACCACGGCTCTTGCGGAGGACAGGGTGGGGACCACGCAGCTGGAAACGGTGCCGGAGCCGAAGTACTGGCATCTCAAGACCGTGCTCACCGAGGCACTGGACTCCGAGTTCTCGGTCGGCGAGATCCTGCCCAACGAGCGTGATCTCGCGGCCCGCTTCGGCGTGGCCCGCGCGACGCTCCGCCAGGCCCTCGAACAGCTGGAGCTGGAGGGCCGGCTGCAACGCCGCCGCGGGGTGGGCACGACCGTCGCGCCCCCGCGCGTGGGCGTGGCCGTCGGCACCGAACAGCACACCTGGCCCGGCGCCGCCGGAGACGACTGGCAGCCCCTGGACAGCGTGCAGGCGCCGCCGCCCGCCGCCGTCGCCGCGGCCCTGGAGACAGGCCCGGACGAGGTCGTCCACACCGTCCGCCGCTCCCGCATGTCCCATGGCCAGCAGGTCGCCACCGAGCTGCTCTACATCCCGGCGGCCTCCCTGCCCGACCTCACCGCCATCGACGCCCCGTCCGGCACGGCACGCGCGCGTGCGGTGCTGCGGGAGTTGCAGCACCTGTCGCTGGAGGGGGAGGACCGGGCCGTCGAGCTGGGCTCCGCGCGCGCGGAGGACGCCAGGGAACTCGACCGGCTCCCCGGCTCGCCCGTCCTGGTCGTCACCACCCGCTTCTTCACCCAGGGCCGTACCGCCGCGCTGTCGGTCGCGACCTACCGCGCCGACACCTGCCGGCTGACCTTCGGCGAGTCGGCGGGCGTGGAGATACACCACGACCCGGAGCGGCAGGCGTCCTGACCCGGCCCGCACCCGGACCCCACCCCGGGCCCACGAACCCACACAGCCCGGGGCCACAACCCCCGCACGGCTGCGTGTAACCGCCCGCGCCGCGTCCCGGCGGCATCCGGCGCGCCAGGCGAGGACAGTCCCGCGCCCGGCGTCGTGGCGGCCCCGCCGCCCAGCCCGGCGGGCCGCGGTCGTCGGCTGCCGCACCCAGCACCACCATCACCGCGCCTGTCGTCCCGACGGCCGGGCCGCCGCACCCGGCGGGGCGCAGCGGCACGCCGGCCGGACCACCGTGCTCGCTGCCCCGCGTCACCGTATGCGTCGGCCCCGCCCTGCGCACCCGGTATCCCCGCAGCCCGCGCCCGCCCGTCGGTCAGCGGCGGGCCGTCACCGTGGCGTCCACCGCGAACAGTTGCTCCTCCACATGGTCCATGGCCAGGCGCAGCGCCCCGGTGGCGACGGCCGCCTCGCCCAACAGGGACAGCGCCACCTGGGGCGGGCGCAGACAGTAGCGGGCCAGTTCGCGGCGCAGCGGCTCCAGGACACCGTCCAGGCCGGCCGCCCAGCCGCCGATCACGACCAGTTCGGGATCGAGCGCCAGCACCAGCGCGGCCACGTCGTGCACGAGCCGCTGGATGAACCGTTCGACGGCCGCCCGCGCCCGCTGGTCGCCCTCGCGGGCCAGTGCGAACACCTCGGCGACGGCCTGCTCGTCCAGCGGGTGCAGCGGTTCGTCGGTGGTGGACAGCAGCGTCTCCGGCGTCACCTCCCGCCCCAGCAGATGCAACGCCCCGATCTCCCCGGCCGCCCCGCCGTACCCCCGGTGCAGCCGCCCGCCGATCAGCGAACCCGCCCCCGGGCTCAGCCCGGCCAGCACGAACACCACGTCGTCCGACTCGCTCGCCGCGCCCTTCCAGTGCTCGGCGACGGCCGCCGCGTTGGCGTCGTTCTCCACCAGCACCGGGCACTTGAACGACCGGCTCAGCCGCTCACCGAGCCTCAGGCCGGTCCACTGCGGCAGGGCCGTGCTCAGCCGTACCGTGCCGTCCGCGTCCACGATGCCCGGCGTGCCGACGCCCACCGCCCGCAGCGAACCGCGCGCGACGCCGGCCCGGCGCAGCAGTTCGGCGACCGTCCCGCGCAGCCGGTCGAGCCGCTCGTCCGCCGGGGCGGTCTCGTCGACGTCCTTGGCCTGCGCGCCCAGCACCCGTCCGTCCAGCGCGGACAGCACCGCGGCGACCCGGTGCGGCCCGATCTCCAGGCCCAGCAGGTGTCCCGCCTCGGCCCGGAACCGGAACCGGCGGGCGGGCCGGCCCTGCCGGCGCGCGCCGCCCTCGTCGGCCACCGTCTCCACGACGAGGCCGCCCTCGACGAGCCCCTCCACGACGCCCTCGACGGTCGGCCGGGACAGCCCGGTGACGCGGGTGATCTCGGTGAGCGTCGCGCAGTCCGTCGCCCGCAGCGCGTGCAGCACCACCGCGGAATTGATCCGTCGCAGCAGCGAAGGATCGCCGCCGGTCAGCTGCCCCACCGTCCGTCCTCCCAGCTCGCGGCCGTGTTGGCCGGATCGTACTCGGCCCGGTCCGCCCCGGCGAGTCCCCGGTTCCGCCCACGGCAGGCGCCACTCGCTCACCCCGGCTCCACGAAGTCCGACTCGTAGGCCGCGATCACCGCCCGGGTGCGGTCGCGCGCTGCCGGCTCGGCCAGGACGGCACTCACATGTGACTTCACCGTCTCGGTGCCGACGAACAGCCGGGCGGTGATCTCCGCGTCCGACGGTCCCCGCGCCGTCAGCCGCAGCACCTCCGCCTCCCGCTCGGCCGGCCGGGCCCGCTCCAGCAGGAACCCGTCGGCGCCCGCGCGGAGCGCTTCGTACGCGTACTCGTCGTCCTCGAACGTGGTCACCACGAGGATCTTCGGCGGTTCGGCCACCGTGCGCAGTACCGCGCGCGTGGCCTCGGTCCCGTCCGGCAGCGGCATCCGTACGTACGTGGCGACCACGTCCGGCCGCGGTTGCCGGTCCAGCGGGACGACCGCCGCGCCGTCGGCCGCCTCACCCACCACCTCGAAGTCGGGCTGCGCCGTCAACTCGGCCCGCAGACCCGCACGGACCAGGGGTTCGTCGTCGACGAGGAGTACGGTGACCGGCACCCGGCCAGCGTAGATCAGCCGAACGGCAGCTCCGCGCGCACCTGCCGGTCCCCTCGGACCGTGCGGCACGCGCGCGTGGACGACCTCGGCCGGCTGATGTCCGGGGCGGGCGTGCCCGTCCTCGAACTCGCCGCCCGGAAGGCCGTCCTGGAGGAGGCCTGCCCCGATCTGACCGCGGCCGGCGCCGAGTTCACCGCACCACCGCAGGAGGCGGCCTGACCGGCCGACGCCGACGACTCCGACCCGCTGTACTGGGTCTTCGGCATCAGCTTCGGGCAGATCGCCGCGGCCGCCCTCGGTACGACGGCCGTCTCGGCGGAGTTCCGCGGCGGCGCGCCGCGGCTGATGCCGAGCCCGTTCCCGCTGGTCGTGTTGTTCGTCGTCGGCGACCTGTCCGGCGGCGTCGCCGGCCTGCCCCCCGACCGGGCCGGCCAAGTGGCCCTGCACAGCGCCTGGGACGGCGCCCTCGGCCCGTGGAGCGGGCTCACGGCGACGGCCCTGGTGGCGGGCGGATGGAGCCTGCGGCGCCGGGACGCCTGACGGCGGGCGGCTACACCTGACAGACCGCCAATTGTCAGTGGTGCCCGCTTTACTGGACGGCATGGACATCGCGACGTGTCTGAACCTCATCGACGTGCTGTGCGCCCGGGAGTTCCCGGCGGCGCGCGGCAGGACGGAGCACGGCGAGAGCGGGCCCGGCTACCACATAGCCGCCTTGAGGACGAGCGGGGACCTCCTCGGCGGAGGGGACGGCGACGGCAGCGAGCGGGAGGAGACGGAGGCGCAGTACGAGGCCGACCGGGACGGTCTCGCCGAGCGGCTCGGCGAGCGCTGGGGACAGCCGCAGCACCTCAGCCTGTACAGCGTGTTCGATCGGACCGTGGCGGGCGAGGACATCGCCGAGCCGTGGGCCGGCCTGAGCGGACACGTCCCGGACGTCCAGCTGTGGCGGGCCCCGAGGGCGGACCGCTGGGTCGCCCTCGGGGTGTCCCGCTGGGACAGGGAACTGCCCTGTCAGCTGCTAGGGATAGTGACGGAGGCCGACCCGCCGTGACCGTCCGCGTCCGCCGCCTCCCGCAGCCGGGCGAACTCCTCCGCCATCGTGGCCGCCGTCCAGTGCGCGTTCAGCCCGCTGGGGTTGGGCAGCACCCACACCCGGGTGCCGCCGATCGTCCGCTCCTGCGGGCCCACCCGGGCCGTACGGTCACCGAAGGCGGACCGGTACGCGGTCACTCCGACGACGGCCAGCCACCTCGGCCTCAGCCGTGTCACCTTCTCGGTCAGCAGCCGTCCGCCCTCGGCGTACTCCTCGGCGGTCAGCTCGTCCGCCCGGGCGGACGCCCGCGCCACCATGTTGGTGATGCCGAGTCCGTACGACAGCAGCTCCCGCTGCTCGGCCGGCTTCAGCAGCCGGGGGGTGAACCCCGACAGGTGCAGCACCGGCCAGAACCGGTTGCCGGGCCGGGCGAAGTGGTGGCCGGTCGCAGCCGTCATCAGACCCGGGTTTATGCCGCAGAACAGCACCCGCAGACCGTCCGCGACCAGGTCCGGGACGAGACGGTCGCGGGCGGCCTCCAGTTCCGCCTGGGTGAAGCGGGGAGCGCGCGACGGGCGGGGTGCGGGGGTCAGAGGATCGCTCCGGGGGTGTATCCGGCGGCCTCCGGGTGCCGCTCGACGATCTCCTCGATCCGGCCGGCGACCAGAGCGACCTGGTCGGCGGCGGCACCGGTGAAGGACAGCTTGTCGGCCATCAGCGCGGCCAGCTGCTCGCGGTCGAGCGGCAGCCGCTCGTCCGCGGCGAGCTTGTCCAGCAGGTCGTTGCGCTCGGCGCCCTGCTCGCGCATGGCGAGCGCGGTGGCCACGGCGTTCTCCTTGATCGCCTCGTGCGCCACCTCGCGGCCGACACCGGCCCGCACCGCGCCCATGAGCACCTTGGTGGTGGCCAGGAACGGCAGGTAGCGGTCCAGCTCACGGCCGACGACGGCCGGGAAGGCGCCGAACTCGTCGAGGACGGTCAGGAAGGTCTCCAGCAGGCCGTCCAACGCGAAGAAGGCGTCCGGCAGCGCGACCCGGCGCACCACCGAGCAGGACACGTCGCCCTCGTTCCACTGGTCGCCCGCCAGCTCGCCCGTCATGGAGGCGTAGCCGCGCAGGACGACCATCAGGCCGTTGACGCGTTCGCAGGAGCGGGTGTTCATCTTGTGCGGCATCGCCGAGGAGCCGACCTGGCCCGGCTTGAAGCCCTCGGTGACCAGCTCGTGCCCGGCCATCAGCCGCACCGTCTTGGCCAGCGACGACGGCGCCGCCGCCAGCTGCACCAGCGCGGTGACCACCTCGTAGTCCAGCGAGCGCGGGTAGACCTGGCCGACCGAGGTGAAGGCCTGCGAGAAACCGAGGTGCCGGGCGATGCGGGTCTCCAGCTCGGCGAGCTTGCCGGCGTCGCCGCCCAGCAGGTCCAGCATGTCCTGCGCGGTGCCGACCGGCCCCTTGATGCCGCGCAGCGGGTAGCGGGCCAGCAGCTCCTCCACGCGCCCGTGGGCCACGAGCAGCTCGTCGGCCGCGGTCGCGAAACGCTTGCCCAGGGTCGTGGCCTGCGCGGCGACGTTGTGCGAGCGGCCGGCCACGACCAGCTCGGCGTACTCACCGGCCAGCTTGCCGAGGCGCGCCAGCACGGCCACCGTACGGTCGCGCATCAGCTCCAGCGAGAGCCGGATCTGCAGCTGCTCGACGTTCTCGGTGAGGTCGCGGGAGGTCATGCCCTTGTGCACGTGCTCGTGCCCGGCGAGGTCGTTGAACTCCTCGATCCGCGCCTTCACGTCGTGCCGGGTGACCTTCTCGCGCTCGGCGATCGAGGCCAGGTCGACGGTGTCGAGGACGCGCTCGTAGTCGGCGATCGCCTCTTCCGGCACCTCGATGCCGAGGTCCTTCTGGGCCCGCAGCACGGCGAGCCAGAGCTGCCGCTCCAGTCTCACCTTCTGCTCGGGGGACCAGAGCGTGGCGAGCTGGGCGGAGGCGTAGCGTCCGGCGAGGACGTTCGGGATGCGGGGCTTGGCGGGCGCAGAAGTCACGTGACCAGAGTCTACTGGCGGTTCGTGCAGGCCAGCGCCACGGGGGTGTTCGGCGGAAGCTACGAGACCCGCGTCACGTCCTGGAGAGCGACGGCAGGAAGCTACGCCTGTGCCTCGTACGGCAGCAGCTCCGGGCGCTTGGGCGGGCGGCCGTCCCCCGACGAGCGGCCGGTCAGGCGGCGGCCTATCCACGGGAGCAGATGCTGCCGGGCGAAGCGGGCGTCGGCGACCCGGCGGGACACCCAGCCGGGCGGGAGCGTCTGCGCCATCGGCACATGCCACTCGGCGTCCTCCGCCTCGTGGCCGAGCGTCTGCCACACCGCCTCGGCGACCCGGCGGTGGCCCTCCGCCGTCAGGTGCAGCCGGTCCACGTCCCACATCCGCGGGTCGGCCAGCGCGGGCGCCCCGTACAGGTCGACCACCCGGGCGCCGTGCTTGTCCGCCAGCTCCTCCACACAGGCGAACAGTTCCTCCATGCGCGGCCGGAACCGTTCCAGCACCGGGCCCTGGCGACCGGGGCTGCGCATCAGCACCAGCTGCTCGCAGGAGGGCGCCAGTCGTTCCACGGCCTCGGTGAGCAGATCCCGGACCCGGTTCATGTCGCACTTGGGGCGCAGGGTGTCGTTGAGCCCGCCGACCAGGGTGATGACGTCGGGCTTCATGGCCGCCGCCAGGGGCACCTGCTCGGCGACGATCTGCCCGATCAGCTTCCCCCGTACGGCGAGGTTGGCATACCGGAACCCGGGGGTGCGGGCGGCCATCCGCGCGGCGAGCAGGTCGGCCCAGCCCCGGTAGGAGCCGTCGGGCAGCAGGTCCGACATGCCCTCGGTGAACGAGTCACCGACGGCGACCAGACTGGTACAGGGGCGAGGAGCGGGATTCGTCTGCATGGCGAGGCGATGCTATCCCGGCCCCATACCTGCCGGTCGGTCGGGTCCGTCCCAGCCGCCCCGGGGCCCCGCCCCTGGCGCGGGGCCGGGGTCAGGTCTGGGCGGGCTGGCCGAACAGCTGGCGCAGTACGTCCTCCATGGTCACCAGGCCGGCCAGCCGGCCGTCGTCGCCGAGTACGGCCGCGACGTGCGTGCGGCTGCGCCGCATCGCGGTGAGCACGTCGTCCAGCGGCGTCCGCTCCCGTACGCGCGCGATGGACCGCATGTCGCTCAGCCGGAACGGCAGGTCCCGCGGTGTCGTGTCCAGCGCGTCCTTCACATGCAGGTAGCCCACGATGCGGCGGCCCGCGTCGACCACCGGGAAGCGGGAGAAGCCCGACTCGGCCGACAGCCGCTCCAACTGCTCCGGGGTGACGCCCACGCGCGCGTAGACGACGCGTGCCAGCGGTACCACCACGTCCCGTACCGGGCGGCTGCCCAGCTCCAGTGCGTCGTGCAGGCGTTCCTGCGCCCGGTAGTCGATCAGGCCCGCCTCGCTGGCGTCCTTCACGATCTCCGCCAGTTCGGAGTCGGTGAAGGTCGCCGCGACCTCGCCCCTCGCCTCCACCCGGAGCAGTTTCAGCAGACCGTTGGCGAAGGCGTTGACCGTGAAGATCACCGGACGGAGTGCCCGGGACAGCGCGACCAGGGGAGGACCGAGAACCAGCGCGCTGCGCACCGGTTCGGCGAGCGCGATGTTCTTGGGCACCATCTCGCCGAGCAACATGTGCAGGTAGGTCGCGAGGGCCAGCGCGATGACGAAGGACACGGCGTGACCGACGCCCGTCGGCACGCCGGCCGCGTGGAACACCGGCTCCAGCAGATGCGCGATCGCCGGCTCGGCGACCACACCGAGCACCAGTGTGCACAGCGTGATGCCGAGCTGGGTGGCGGCCAGCAGGGCCGACACGTGCTCCAGACCCCACAGCACGCTCCGCGCCCGCCGGTCGCCCTCCTGGGCGAGCGGCTCGACCTGTGAGCGGCGCACGGAGATGAGCGCGAACTCGGCGCCGACGAAGAAGGCGTTGACGACGAGGGTCGCCAGGCCGATCAGCAGTTGCAGCGCGGTCATCGGGTCCCCTCCGGCCTGTCGTCGGTCCGTCCGCCGACCCTCTTCTCGGTCCGCCCGCCGGCCCTCTCGCCTGCTCGTGCGTCGGCCCCTGCGTCGTTTCGCGCGTCGGCCCGCGCGCCCGCTCTCCCACCGGCGCTCCCGGCGGCGCTCTCGTCGTCCAGAGGTGCGTGCAGCAGCACCCTGGCGGCCCGGCGGCCGGAGGCGTCGGCCACGTCCAGCCGCCAGCCGGCGACGTGCACGCTGTCACCGGTCGCGGGTATCCGGCCCAGCTCGGTGGCGACCAGGCCGGCCAGCGTCTCGTACGGCCCCTCCGGCAGCCGCAGTCCCACGCGCGCGAGCTGGTCGGCGCGGGCGGCACCGTCGACCAGGTACAGGGCCCGGCCCTCGTCGTCGGCGCCGGCGGGGACGAGACCGGACGTCTCGTGCGGGTCGTGCTCGTCCCGTACCTCGCCGACGACCTCCTCGACGATGTCCTCCAGCGTCGCCACACCGGCCGTGCCGCCGTACTCGTCGATGACGACGGCCATGGTGCGCCGGCCGCCGAGCCGGTCCAGCAGCCGGTCGACGGTCAGGGACTCGGGCACCAGCAGCGGCTCGCGCATCACCTGGGCGACCGTGCGGTGCCGCCGCTGGTCCGCGGGGACGGCCAGCACGTCCTTGATGTGGGCGGTGCCGACGACGGAGTCCAGGCCGCCCCGGTAGACCGGGAACCGGGACAGGCCGGTGGCCCGGGTCGCGTTCGCCACGTCCTCGCAGGTCGCCTGGAGTTCCAGGGCGATGACCTGGACGCGCGGTGTCATCACGTTCTCCGCGGTCAGGTCGGCCAGGTTCAGTGTGCGGACGAACAGCTCGGCCGTGTCCGCCTCCAGGAAGCCCTCCTTGGCGGAGTGCCGGGCGAGGGCGGCCAGCTCCTGCGGCCCGCGTGCGGAGGCCAGCTCCTCGGCGGGCTCGACGCCGAACCGCCGTACGAGATGGTTCGCGGTGTTGTTCAAGTGGGTGATGAAGGGCCGGAAGGCCGCGCTGAACCAGCGCTGTGCGTTCCCCACGCGCAGCACCACGGCCAGGGGTGAGGAGATCGCCCAGTTCTTCGGCACCAGCTCGCCGACGACCATCAGGAACACCGTGGACAGGGCCGTGCCCAGCACCAGAGCCGCGGAACTCGCCGCGCCGGCGGACAGGCCCATCGCCCGGAACGGGCCGGCGAGCAGCTTGGCGATGGACGGCTCGGCGAGCATGCCGACCACCAGGTTGGTGACGGTGATGCCGAGCTGGGCACCGGAGAGCTGGAAGGTCAGGTTCCGTACGGCCTTCAGGGCGCCCGCGGCGCCGCGCTCGCCGCGGGCGGCGGCCCGCTCCAGCTCGCCCCGTTCGACCGTGGTCAGCGAGAACTCCGCCGCCACGAAGGCGCCACAGGCGACCGACAGCGCGATCGCCACCAGTAGGAGGAGCACTTCGGTCATCGGGTCACCCCCGTCCCATGGTCGGACAGGGCAGGGGAGGACGCGCGGTGTCGCGCACGGGGAGGGTCGCCCATGGGCGGACGCTCACAACCTTTCATAGAGGGCCGAGTGCTCCCTCCAGGGTAAAGGATGGGCAAAAAAGCGTCGGGGGTCAGTGGACGAGCGGCTTCACCCAGCGCCGCCACCGTTCCTCCGGCCCGTATCCGGCTGCCTGCCAGGCGTGCTGCGCGGTCTCGTTGCGTACCAGCACCATGGCGTCCGCGCGACGGCCGCCGAGCCGTACGAAGCGCTCCTCGGCGGCGGCCAGCAGCGCCGAGCCGATGCCCTGCCGCCGCCACCGCGGGTGCACCGCGAGCCGGTACAGATGGCACCGCCAGCCGTCGAAACCGGCGATCACCGTGCCGACCAGCTCTCCGTCCAGCTCGGCGACGAGGAGTGCCCCGGGGTCGCGGCCGACCAGCCGCTCCACGCCGGCGGGGTCGTCGCTGATGCTCGTACCCTCGGCGGCCGTCCTCCAGAAGGCCAGGACGGAGCCGAGGTCGTCGGGCGAGGCGGCGCGTATACGCGGATCGTTCATACGATCATCGTGAGCGTCACCGAACGCGCGGCACCGGGGTTTCCATCATGCGGACTCCTCCTCGCGCAGCCGGGCCAGCACCGGTGCGAACGCCTCCATGCCCGGTTCCAGGACGGTCACGTACGAGAAGCCGAACCGCTCACGCTGCGCCCGCACCTTCGCGACCACGTCCTCCAGCGGACCGGCCAGCACGACGGGCAGGGCCAGTGCGTCGTCGAGACTCAGCCCGGGCCGCCGCTCCAGCAGTGGCCTCAGCGCGGGTTCGGGGTCGTCGGTGACGGCCACCTGCTGGACCAGCAGGTTCAGCTCGGCGGGCGCCGGGCGGTCCGCGGCCAGTTCGAGGTAGCGGGCCACGCGCTCGTCCAGCTCACCGGCGCCGAGCGGTACCGGCGCGCCGGGCGTCTTCCCGGGCCGGGCTCCGGTGAAGGCCGCGATGTCGGCGTGCTCGGCGGTCAGACGCAGCATCCGGTCGCCGTTGGCGCCGATCAGCACCGGCACCCGGGACCGGGCGGGCCGTGGCTGGTGCTCCGGGGAGCCGAGCAGTCGCCGCAGCTCCTCCACGGTGTGCCGCAGGTGGTCCACCCGTTCGCGCGGCGAACCGTAAGGCAGCCCGGCCGCCTCGTGCTCCGCCTGCACATATCCGGTACCGAGGCCGAGTTCGAGCCGGCCGCCGGTCAGCGCGTCCGTGGTCGCCACCTCGCGGGCCAGCAACGCCGGGTTCCAGAAGCCGGCGTTCAGCACGAACGTGCCGAGCCGGGGCCGCACGGTCGCCTCGGCCGCCGCCACCAGGGCCGGGAACGGGGCGGTCATGCCGAGGTGGTCCGGGACGAGGATCACGTCGTACCCCAGCTCCTCGGCCCGCCGGCACTTGGCGCGCCACTCGGCGGCGGGCGCGGGCGTGAGCAGGTTGACTCCGAACCGGAACGGGCGCGGCATGAACTCTCCTCAGCGGAAGACGACTCGAGCCGGGCACGATTCCATCACGTACACGCGGAAGTGATCAGTCGAGGTCACCTGATCATTCGTGGGCGATCGCCGCCAGCACGTTCATCCGCGACGCCCGCAACGCCGGCAGCAGGGCCGCCACGACCCCCACCACCGCCGAGCCGACCACGACCGTGACGATCGTGCCCCAGGGGATCGCCAGCGCCGTCAGCCCGCGCAGCGCCAGCACCTGCTGCATGCACACGCCCCACACGAGCCCCAGCGTCAGCCCCAGGACCGCGCCGAACACCGCGATGACCACCGACTCCAGCCGGATCATCCGGCGCAGCTGCCGCCGGCCCAGCCCGATCGCCCGCAACAGTCCGATCTCCCGGGTCCGCTCCACCACCGACAGGGCGAGGGTGTTCACCACGCCGAGCACGGCGATGACGATCGCCAGTCCCAGCAGCGCGTACACGAGGTACAGCAGCACGGCGATCTGGTCGTGCACCAGCTCCTTGTAGTCGGCCTGGTTACGCACCTGCACCTGCGGGAACGTCCTGAGTGCCCGCTCCAGCCGGGGCCGCAGGTCCGCCGGCTTCGTACCGGGGGCCGCGTTCACGTAGAGCGCGGAGTCCTGCCCGTTCGGCAGGTACGTCCGCAGCGTTCCCAGGCCGAAGAAGACGCCGCCCTGGGTGCCGAAGGACTCGGCCGACTGCTGGTCGGTCAGCGCGCCGACGGTCAGCTCCGCCCGGCGCCCGCCCGGGAACTCCACCGGCAGCACACCGCCGACCCGCACGCCGTGGTCCCGGGCGTAGTCGGCGTCCATCGCGAGGTGCCCGTCGGCCAGGGCCGCCGCCGAACCGCCCCGCGCGTAGGTGACATGCGCGACGTCGTCCAGGCCGGGGCCGTACCCGGCGGCGGTCGTCTTCACCCGCTCGCCGTCCGGCAGCCGTACGGCGACGGGGGTGAGCCGCTGGGCCACGACCAGCCCGACACCCGGCGTCGCGGCCACCCGGTTCCCGATCGCCCCGGTGAACGGAGTGAAGTTGCCGTTCTGGACGACGAAATCGGCGCCCAGGGTCCGGTCGATCTGCCGGTCGAAGGACGCCGACATCGAGGCGCTCGCCACCGACATCCCGCCGACCAGGGCCAAGCCCACCATGAGGGCCGCGGCCGTGGCACCGGTACGGCGCGGATTGCGCAGCGCGTTGCGCTGGCTCATCCGGCCGACCGGGCCGAACAGCGCGGGGAAGGCCGAGCCCAGCACCCGGATCACCGGCCGCACCAGCAGCGGCCCGGCGACCACCGTCGCGACGAGGGTAAGCACCACACCGAGTCCCAGCAGGGCGGCCGCCTGCGCGGTCCGCGTGGCCGCCGCGCACCCGGCCAGCGCCGCCGCGCCGGCCGCGCCGACCACCGCCCCGGCGATCGCCCGGCCCCGCAACGGCCTGCCCACGCCGGCGACCTCGGCATCCGCGAGCGCCGCCATCGGCGAGACGGCCGCGGCGCGCCGCGCCGGCAGATAGGCGGCCACGAAGGTCACGCCCAGACCGACCACGTAGGCGACGACGGGCGTACCCCAGCCGATCACCATCTCGGTGCTCCTCAGGTTCATCCCGACCGCGCTGATCAGCCGGAACAGCCCGAACGCCAGTCCGATCCCGGCGGCGAGACCGAGCGTCGAGCCGAACAGCCCCAGCAGCAGTGCCTCGGTGAGCACCGAGCGCCGCACCTGCCGCCGGTCCGCGCCCAGCGCCCGCAGGAGCCCCAGTTCGCGGGTGCGCTGCGCGATCAGCATGGAGAACGTGTTGACGATCAGGAACACGCCGACGAGCAGGGCGACACCGGCGAACCCCAGCATCACGTACTTGATCACGTCGAGGAAGGTGCCGAGGTCCGCCGCGGCCGATCTGGCCTGCTCACCGGCGGTCCTCAGCGCGTACGTCCTGGTGCCGATCGCCGCACCGACCCGCCGTGCGAGGTCCGCGTCGGACACGCCCTCGGCAGCGTCCACCGAGATACCGGTCGCCCGCGCGGACGAGCCGAGCAGTTCCCGGCCCGCCACCGCGGGGTCCAGGTAGACCCGCGCCGCGCCCGGATTGGTCGTGGTGAAGGTGGCGACGCCGACGACCCGGACCCGGAAGGTCCCCGGCTGCGCCTGCACCGTCAGCGTGTCCCCGATCCGCACGTGCCGCCGGCCGGCCGTGTCCGCGTCCAGCAGCGCCTCCCCGGCCCCGCGCGGCGCATGGCCGGAGGTCAGCCGCACCGGGCTGCGGCCGGTCGCGTACCAGGCGCCGGCCACGGTGGGCGCGCCGGTGGTCGGGCCGACGGACCTGTCGTGGCGGTCGACCACCACGACGTTCTGCACCGACACGTCCGCGCGGGCCGCCGCGACACCGGCGACCCTCGCCACCCGGTCCCGCAGCGCGGCCGGCACGGTCTGCACCGCCCCGCTCGCCCGGGCCGACCGCAGGTCCCCCCTCGGCTGGACCGTCACATCGGTGGCGGTGGAGGCGAACAGCCGGTCGAACGTGCGGGTGACGGTGTCCGAGAAGATCAGACTGCCCGCGACGAACGCCACGGACAGGACCACCGCCAGCGCGGACAGCGCCAGCCGCCCCTTGTGCGCGAGGAAGCTCCGCAGAGTCGCCCTGAGCACCGGTCAGCCCTCCGTGGCCGTGCCGCCGGCGCCGGACCGGCCCGTGGCCCCGCAGGAGTCGGCGGCCCGCGGACCTCCCGTGGACAGGACGCGCATCCGCTCCAGCACGTTCTCCGCCGTCGGCCGGGCCATCTGGTCCACGATCCGCCCGTCGGCGAGGAAGAGCACGAGATCGGCGCGGGCGGCGGCGCCCGGGTCATGGGTGACCATGACGACCGTCTGCCCGAGGTCGTCCACGGCGCCGCGCAGGAAGCCCAGTACCTCCCGGCCGGCCTGCGAGTCCAGGTTGCCGGTCGGCTCGTCGGCGAAGATCAGCTCGGGTCGCGAGGCCAGCGCCCGCGCGCACGCGACCCGCTGCTGCTGACCGCCCGACAGCTCCGCCGGCCGGTGCGTGAGACGGTCCCGCAGCCCGAGGGTGTCGATGACCTGGTCCAGCCACCGCGCGTCGGGCTCACGGCCCGCGATGTCCATCGGCAGGGTGATGTTCTCGGCGGCGGTCAGCGTGGGGATGAGGTTGAAGGACTGGAACATGAACCCGATCCGGTCCCGGCGCAGCCGGGTCAGCTCCCGCTCCTTCAGCCCCGTGATCTCGGTGGCGCCCAGCCACACCCGGCCGGCCGAGACGGTGTCGAGGCCGGCGAGGCAGTGCATCAGCGTGGACTTCCCGGAGCCCGAGGGGCCCATCACGGCGGTGAAGCGGCCCCGCGCGATGTCCACGTCCACCGCGTCCAGGGCGAGCACGGCCGTCTCGCCGGAGCCGTAGACCTTGGTCAGCCCCCGGGCGCGGGCCGCGACCCCGCCGTCCGGGGCGGCGTGCTGCGCAGCAGGTGTCGACACGAGCGCCTCCCGGTCGCCGAACCGTCCGTTCCGGGCGAGCGTAAGGGACTCGCCGGGCCGGCGCAGCGCTTCCGTGCGCCCCTTGCCGGCGCTAGCGTCCCGGCGCTAGCGTCGAGGGATGGCGAAGACCCAGCTGAACGTGCGCGTGGACGAGGGCACCGCCCGCGCGGCCCGTGAGCGCGCCCTGGCCCGCGGCATGAGCGTGAACCGCTACATCGAAGAGCTGGTCAGACAGGACACCGGCGAGGCCGGCCGTACGTTCGTGGAGGCCGCCGCCGACTTCATGAGGCAGTACGAGTCCGCGTTCGCCGAGGAGTGCGCCGAACCCCGCGGCACCGGCACCCGCGAAGACCGCGACTGATCCTGGCGCCGATCCCTTGAACGATCTCCGCATCGACCTGGCCTGGCTCCTCATGCTCGCCGAACGGCAGACCCCCGGGGACCCGCAGGTCACCGACTGGGGCGCCCTCGTCGCCGCCGTCGCCCGGCACCGGGCCGAGATATTCGGCATACCGGTCTACGACACCCCGCACGCGCGGGCCGCGTCGCTGCTCCAGCTGCTCATCCACGTCCCGGCCCTGGAGCGGTCCAACGCCCTGTTCGCCTCGGCGGTCGCCTACGGCTACCTGGTGGCCAGCGGGGTCAAGGTCGTCACCACACCCGAGCAGGTAAGAGACCTCGCCCGGCTGGTCAAGGACGGCACGGCGAGCGTCGACGACATCGCGCGGCAACTCCGCCGCTGGAGCGGCTGACCGGCCCACGGCGCGGGCGGCTCGGTCAGGGGGCACCGGCGGGGCGGCCGGTGGGCGTGCGCCCGGTGGGGCGGCTCGGTCAGGGGGGCCGCGAAGGTGCGCGGGCGCCTGGCGGGCGGCCAGTCGGTAGCCGCCGGTGGGACGGAGGTCGGGACGCACCGGCGGGGCGGCCGGTCAGGGCGTGCCCGGGGGTGACGCGGACAGGGGCTCACCGTGGGGCAGCCGGTCAGGGGGTGCCGGTTGAGGTGGGGCTCGGTCGTGGCGCGGCGGTGGGGCGCGGTGAGCGTGCGCCCGGCGGGGCGGCCGGTCGGGGGCGCCTGGCGGGGCAGCTCCTGAGGGGGCACCCGTTGGGGGGGGTGACGGTCACCGCGCGCCCGGTGGGGCGGCCGGTGTCCGGGCGCCTGACGGAGGCCGGTCAGGGGCACTGGTGCGGCGGCTCGGTCCGGGGGTACCGGCGGAGTTCCCGGTGATCGTGCGCCTGGCGTGCGCCGGTGAGCGTGCGCCTGACGGCGGCCGGTCAGGAGGCGGCCGGCGGGGCGGCTCGGCAGCAGGCATCGGTGGGGCGGCTCCCTGAGGGGGCACCCGAGGGGGTGACGGTCACCGCGCGCCCGGTGGGGCGGCCGGTGAGCGTGCGCCTGGCGGGCGGCCCGGTCAGGAGGCACTCGTGGGCTGCCGGTGAGCGTGCGCCAGGCGGGGCTGCGATGACAACGCGCCTCGCGGGGAGGTCGGTCAGGGGGTGCCTGGCGGAGTGGCTCGGCAGCAGGCACCGGTGGGGCTGCCGGTGACCGCGCGCCTGGCGGGGCTGCCGGCCGAGCGCCTGGCGGGGCGCCGGTCAGCGTGCGCCCGGTGGGGCGGCTCGGTCCGGGGGTGCCCGCGGGGTTGCCGGTGACCGCGCGCCTGGCGGGGCGGCTCGGTCGGGAGACGCTCGTGGGGCTTGCCGGTGAGCACACGCCTGAGGCCGCCGGCCGAGCGCCTGGCGGGGTTGCCCGTCAGCGTGTGTCCGGCTCGGCCGGCCGCCAGGCGACACCCAGCACCCCGTACGGGACCGGCAGTCTCGGCCCGTGCTGCGGCAGGGACAGCCGCCGGTACGGGCCGAGTTCGAGACCTGCCGCGCGGAGGGCGGCGACCGGTTCCCGGGCCAGATGGCAGCCACCCGTCAGGGCGGGCCACACGGTGCGGTCCAGGGCCTGCTGGCTCAGGGTCACCGCCCGGCCGCCGCCCCGCCCGTGCTCGAGGAACCGCACCTCGCCGCCGGGCCGGAGGACCCGCCGTACCTCGTCGAGCGCCCGCGCGACGTCCCGCACGCTGCACAGCACCAGCGACAGCACCGCGGCGTCGAACGCCTCGCTCCCGGCCGGCAGGGCCTCCGCCACGCCGGGGACCACGTCGACCGGGACCCGGGCGCGCAGCGCGGCCTCCAGCGCCAACCGCCTCAGCAGCGGCTCCGGTTCCACCGCGACGACCTCCGCGACGGTACCGGGATAGTGCCGGAAGCTCAGTCCGTTGCCGGCGCCGACCTCGATCACCCGGCCGGACAGCCCGGCGAGCAGCCGCTCCCGCACGCCGGCGAGCCCGAGCCGGGTCTCGGCACCCACACTGACCCGGGCGTAGCAACGGGCGAACAGCGGATGGCGGACGTCACCCCGGGCCACCTGGCCGGAACGGGTGGACAGCAACCGCATGGCAACCTCCCGGACGGGACGAACCCAGGGGAAGTCTCCCCCGGAACCCACCGCGCATCCCGCCGACCGGCATCCACATCGCATCCGGGTCTGCGGGGGCCGCCGCTCCCGTAGCACCGGCCCCGTTACGGTGCCTCGCGGATCTGGAACGCCTCCGCGTCCCACGTGCCGTCGAGCCGGGGAGCCAGCCAGGCCGGTGCTGCCGTGCGGAACTCGGCGGGCGGCAGGGATCCGGCCCCGGCGGGCAGGGCGCCGAGGAGCGGGGCGCCGGCGACCTCCGGCAGGTCGGCCACGTTGCAGCGGGTGGCCAGGTCGGGGGAGCGGGGCCAGCTGCCGATCACCACGCCGGCCGGCTCCAGTTCCCGGCGCCGCAGTTCGCGCACCGTCAGCTCCGTCGCGTTGAGCGTGCCGAGCCCGGCCTGCGCCACGATCAGCACCGGCGCGCCCAGCAGCCGGGCCGCGTCGGCCAGCGTGCCGCCGGCCGCGTCGAACCGGACGAGCAGCCCACCCGCCCCCTCGACCAGCACCAGATCGTGCTCGGTGGCCAGTTTGGCGGCCCGCTCGGCGACCTCGTGCGGATGCACCGGCGCCCTCCCGGCCCGCCGGGCCGCCGTGCCCGGTGCCAACGGGTCGGGGTAGCGGGCTAGTTCGGCGGCCGTGACGGGACCGGCGAGTCGCGCGACCTCGTCGGCGTCCCCGCGCTCGTCGGGCCGTACGCCCGTCTGGGCGGCCTTCAGCACGGCCACCGAGCGCCCGGCCGCGAGCGCCGCGGCGGCGACGGCGGCGGTGGTGACGGTCTTGCCGACCTCCGTGCCCGTCCCCGTGATCACCAGTACCGGCATCTCAACCCTCCCGCGCCGCGGCGCACACCGCGCGCGCGATCCGTGCCACGTCCTCGTCCGAGGTGACGTACGGCGGCATCGTGTAGACCAGGTCGCGGAACGGGCGCAGCCACACGCCCTCCCGCACGGCGGCGTCGGTGGCGGCCCGCATGTCGACCGAGTGGTCGAGCTGGACGACGCCGATGGCGCCGAGGACGCGGACGTCCCGCACCCCGGGCAGCTCGCGCGCCGGCGCCAGGCCCGCCCGCAGGCCCGCCTCGATGCGCCTGACCTCCGACAGCCAGTCCTGCCGCAGCAGCAGCTCCACGGAGGCGCAGGCCACGGCCGCCGCCAGCGGGTTGCCCATGAACGTCGGGCCGTGCGCGAGCACCGGCACCTCGCCGCGTGAGATGCCGTCGGCGATCCGCGCGGTGCACAGGGTGGCCGCCATCGTCAGATAGCCGCCGGTCAGTGCCTTGCCGACGCACATCACGTCCGGGCTGACGCCCGCGTGGCCGGCCGCGAACAGCGCGCCGGTGCGCCCGAATCCGGTGGCGATCTCGTCGAACACGAGCAGTACGTCGTGGGCGTCGCACGCCTCGCGCAGCACCCGCAGGTAGGCGGGGGAGTGGAAGCGCATGCCGCCCGCGCCCTGCACCACCGGCTCCACGATCACCGCGGCCAGCTCGTCCGCGTGCCGGGCGACCAGCTCGCGCAGCTGCTCGGCGTAGGACTCGTCGTACTCCGCGGGCGGCGCGTCCGCGAACACCTGGCGCGGGAGCACGCCGGTCCACAGCTCGTGCATGCCGCCCTCCGGGTCGCACACCGACATCGGCTGCCAGGTGTCCCCGTGGTAGCCGCCCCGCCAGGTCATCAGGCGCTGTTTGCCCGGCCGGCCGAGCGAACGCCAGTACTGGAGGCACATCTTCACCGCGACCTCGACCGACACGGACCCCGAGTCGGCCAGGAACACGTGCTCCAGGCCGTCCGGCGACATGTCGACAAGGAGCTTCGCGAGCCGGACGGCGGGCTCGTGGGTGAGCCCGCCGAACATGACGTGGCTCATCCGGCCGAGCTGCTCGCGCGCGGCCTCGTTCAGCACCGGGTGGTTGTAGCCGTGGATGGCCGACCACCACGACGACATGCCGTCGACCAGCTCGCCGGAGCCGTCGGCCAGCCGCAGCCGGACCCCGCTCGCGGCCTCCACCACGAGCGGCTCGGCACGTCCGGGCATCGGTCCGTACGGATGCCACACATGCCGCCGGTCCAGCTCCAGCAGTTCCGCCACGCCGAGGTCAGGCATTGGGCGCGAGGTCCGTCCCGGCGCCCCGGCGGCGGACGGCGACGAGATCGGTCCGCGGCTCCCGCGCCGCCGGAGCGGCGGCCGTGGCCGGCCCGCAGACGCCGCCCTCGTGGCAGCCCCCGCCGCCCTCGTGGCAGCCCCCGGCGTCCGACCGGTGCTCCGGCAGCGTCACCTCGTCGGCGCCCTCCACCTCGAACCCGGCATCCGCGATCATCTCCAGGTCGGCCTTGCCGGCCTGTCCCTCGCTGGTCAGGTAGTCACCGAGGAAGATGGAGTTGGCCAGGTGCAGCGCGAGCGGCTGCATCGTGCGCAGATGCACCTCGCGGCCGCCCGCGATGCGGACCTCCACGTCCGGGCAGACGAACCGGACCATCGCGAGGATGCGCAGGCAGCGCTGCGGGGTGAGGTTCCACTCCTTGGCCAGCGGGGTGCCCTCGAACGGGATGAGGAAGTTCACCGGAACGGAGTCGGGGTCCAGCTCGCGCAGCGAGAAGACGACGTCGACGAGGTCCTCGTCGGTCTCGCCCATGCCCGCGATGAGACCCGAGCAGGCGGACAGTCCGGCGGCGTGCGCCTTCTGCACCGTTTCCACTCGATCGGCGTACGTGTGGGTGGTGGTGATGTCCGCGTAGGTCGACTCCGAGGTGTTCAGGTTGTGGTTGTAGGCGTCCGCGCCGGCTTCGCGCAGCCGCTCGGCCTGACCGTCGGAGAGCAGGCCCAGGCAGGCGCACACCTCGACGCCCTGGTTCTGCTCCTTGATCGCCTTGATGGTGTCCGAGACGCGGTCCACGTCCCGGTCCGTCGGACCCCGCCCGCTGGCCACCAGGCAGACCCGCTTGGCGCCGCCGGCGAGGCCGGCGGCGGCGGCCTCGGAGGCCTCGTCCGGCTTGAGCCAGGTGTACTTCAGGATGCCGGCCTCGGAGCCGAGCCGCTGGGAGCAGTACGAGCAGTCCTCCGGGCACAGGCCCGACTTGAGGTTCACCAGGTAGTTGAGTTTCACCCGTCGCCCGAACCAGTGCCGGCGCACCTTGCCGGCCGCGGCCACCACATCGAGCAGGTCGTCGTCGGAGGTGGCCAGAACGGCGAGCGCTTCCTCGCGGGTCGGCAGCTCGCGCCGAAGCCCCTTGTCCACCAGCGTGTTCAGCAGGTCCATGAGGCCCGATCCTGTCCTACGGGACCGCCCGGGGCCAAGGAGAGTTTGCACAACGGAGACGGTTCACCGTGTGGGTATTGCCACACACTGGGCGGCTGGTCGTGCCGCTAAGGTCTGTCCGCTACCTACAAAAGCACCGGAGGACCCATGGCGTTCGGCTGGATCGACGAGCAGGCCGAGGCGCGTCGCCGCGCCGGACTCGTCCGCACCCTGCGCCCGCGCCCCGCCGATTCCCCGCTGCTGGACCTGGCGAGCAACGACTACCTGGGTCTGGCCCACCATCCGGAGGTCACCGAGGGAGCGGCCCGGGCCGCCCGGACCTGGGGCGGCGGCTCCACCGGGTCCCGGCTGGTGACCGGCACCACCGAGCTGCACACCGAGCTGGAGCGCGCGCTGGCCGCGTTCTGCGGGTTCGAGGCGGCCCTGGTCTTCTCCTCCGGCTACGCCGCGAACCTGGCCGCGGTCACCGCCCTCGGCCCGCACGGTTCGCTGATCGTCTCCGACGCGGGCAACCACGCCTCGCTCATCGACGGCTGCCGGCTCGCCCGGGGCGGCACGCAGGTCGTCGGGCACGCCGACCCGGAGGCCGTGCGCAAGGCGCTCGGCACGCACGGGGGAGCGGCGATCGTCGTCTCCGACACGGTGTTCTCGGTCGACGGGGACCGGGCGCCGCTGGCCGCGCTGGCCGCCGCGTGCCGGGAGTTCGGCGCCGGGCTGGTCGTGGACGACGCCCACGGGCTCGGTGTGCTGGGCGACGGCGGCCGGGGCGCGCCGTACGCGGCCGGGCTCGCCGGCGCCGGTGACGTGGTCGTCACGGCGACCCTGTCCAAGTCGCTGGGCAGCCAGGGCGGGGTGGTGCTCGGGCCGGCCCGGGTGATCGACCACCTGGTCAACGCGGCCCGCACGTTCATCTTCGACACGGGTCTGGCGCCCGCGGCGGCCGGTGCCGCGCTGGCCGCGCTGCGGCTGCTGGAACGCGAGCCGGAACGGGCGGGGCGAGCCCGTGAGGTGGCCGCGGAACTGCACGCACGGCTGACCGCCGCGGGTCTGGAGGCGGTACGTCCGGACGCCGCGGTGGTCTCCGTGCGGGCTCCGTCCCCGGAGCAGGCGGTGCGCTGGGCGGCCGACTGCCGTACGGCGGGCCTGTCCGTGGGCTGTTTCCGTCCTCCCTCCGTGCCCGACGGCATCTCACGGCTCCGGCTGACCGCCCGCGCGGACCTGTCCGGGGCCGAGATCGACCGCGCTGTACGAGTCATCGGCGAGACGCGACCATGAGTCGGCGTGACACGGCCGTGTGCCGCCGGAGAACGATGAGGAAGCGACCGGTTCCGATCAGAGTGCGGTGATGAATCCCGCCCAGCTGCCGACGGAGAAGAGCAGCGCCGGTCCGGCCGGGTTCTTCGAGTCGCGCACGGCGAGCAGCCCGGCTCCGGGGCCGGAGCGCGGCCGGGCCGTCTCCACGCAGTTGTTGGCGCCCGTGCTGTAGCTGCTGCGCAGCCAGCGCACGTCGTGCAGGTCGGTACTGGCAGGGACGTTCCGAGGCGATGCGGGCATGGTGCCTCCTTACGCGCCATCACCTATTGCGGCGATGTAGTCCAACGAGTCCTCGGGGGAAAGGGCGTGGAACTGAAGGGTGTGGAAGGCCTCGGTGTAGGCCACCAGGTCTTCTTTCCGTTCCAGGTAGAGGCTACTCGTCAACTGGTCGAGAACGACTACATCCAGATCGGAAGTGCTCGGAAATGAGAAGATAACGAAAGGCCCGGTGAGGCCGATATGCGCCCCGGCCGTGAAGGGCAGGATCTGGAGTCGTACCTGGGGCAGGGAGGCGGCCTCCATCAACCGCTCCAGCTGACGGGACATCACCCCGGGGCCACCGACCTCGCGGCGCAGCACCGCCTCGTCCAGTACGGCGCTCAGCGTCAGCGGCGGATCCGCGCGCAACACGTCCTGCCTGGCCAGACGCACCTCCACCAGCGTGTCCAGCCGGTCCTCGTCCAGGTCCTTCACGGCCGCCCGGGTCACCGCGCGGGCGTACTCGGCGGTCTGGAGCAGACCGGGCACGACCGTGGTCTCCAGGGTGCGCATGGCGCTCGCCTGCGACTCCAGGCTGATGAAATCGCGGTACGTGGGCGGCAGTTCCCCGCGGTAGGCGTGCCACCAGCGGTGCCGCCCGCCCGCGTCCTGCGACCCCGCCAGCATCAGCAGCAACTCGCGCAGGTGTCCGTCGAGGACGCCGTAGGCGTCCAGCAGTAACCGCAGATCGGCCGGTTTCACACCGCTGGCGCCGGTCTCGATGCGGCTCACCTTCGACTGGTGCCAGCCGACGAGCCGGGCCGCCTCGCCGCTCGTGAACCCGGCGCCGGTTCGCAGCCTGCGCAGTTCCGCGCCGAGTTTGCGACGGCGCACTGCCGGACCGTTCTGCATGGGCTCCTCCTTACTCCTTCCGGGCCGCCCACATACGGTTTCGCAGCGCAGAGTTCACCGCTTCGAGCGACAGATATATGCATATCCCGGTGGATCGCTCCCCCTGACCCACCCGTTGGTGGCAGTCTGGCGAACAAGCACCAGTTCCGGGACCGTACTCGAAGCATTCGCTGTATGTCGGACCGCGGTCCCGCGGGAAAGGGACGACGTCGCCATGGCAGACCATCTGGAAGCATCCGTCACTCTGCCGAGCGATCCCGCCTCGGTCTCCGCCGCCCGCTCCTATGTCGTGGGCACCCTCGCGGAGTGGGGCCTGCCCTCGGACACCGAGACGGCCGACACCGTGCGGCTCATCGTCTCGGAGCTGGCCACCAACGCCGTGCAGCACACCCTCGGCCAGTCACCCACCTTCACGGTCGCCCTCGCACTCGACCGGGACGAGCACCTGCGCATCGGCGTAACGGACAGTCATCCCCGCTTCCCGAAGAGACTGCCCGCCGCCGTGCAGCAGGACAACGGCCGCGGCATGGTCATCATCCGCTGGCTCACCGCGGAGCACGGCGGCAGACTCCGTGTCCGCCCCACCCGTGAGGGCGGCAAGACGGTCTGCATCGAACTGCCCTGGACGCTGCCGGCCGCCCCGTTACCGGCAGGCGGACCGCGGGAGCCGTGAGCGTCGTGGCCGCCCGGCCGGCTCCGTGGGGCACGTGACGGCCCCGGGCCGCCCGCGGGCTGCGGGCGGGCACCGGGGCGGCGCTACGGCGCTCGGAGCGGGCCTGGCGCCCGGAGCCGGCCGTTTCACCGGGGCCGGCGCCGCCGCTCCCGCTCCCCGGCCGGGTCAGCTGACCCGGCCGTACCAGACGCTCCTGGTCCAGATCTTCTGGAGCCTCACCACGTCACCGGTCTTCGGGGCGTGCCAGATCTTGCCGTGGCCCGCGTAGATGCCGACGTGGTACACGTTGGAACCCGAGTGGAAGAACACCAGGTCGCCCGCCTTGCGGCTGCGGGCGGAGATGTGGTGGGTCTTGTTGTACTGCTGGGCGGCGGTGCGCGGCAGCTTCTTGCCCACCTTCTTGAAGGAGTAGAGGGTCAGTCCCGAGCAGTCGAACCTGCGCGGTCCTGTGGCGCCCCACTTGTACGGTGCACCCTTCTTGGAGGCCGCGACCTTGAGTGCCTTCGTCGCCATCGTCGCGGCGGACGCGTCGGTGGCGAGGCCGGGCACTGCGATCGAGCCGCCCACGGCGGCGAGGGTGAGGGCCGAGGCCGTGCCGGCTCGGGCCATCAGCGACGGGACACGATTGAGCGCAGTCATGCGCAACCCTTCGTCAGCCGCCTGTGAAGGATGACCTGTCGGATTCGGGCTGGCGAAGTTGCCCGGCCGCGTTGCCACGGCTTCACCCCAAGGGCTGCTCGGAACCCCGCCCGTCCGCGTCGAGCAGACGAACATGTGTTCCGGCGACCCGTCTTGCCTGGGTCCTCCACTCCTGCCGATCCACTCCTGTCGACCGGTCATCCGGGCGGCGGCAGGACTCGGCGTCCGCCCGGATCGCCCCGCCGCGGTGGCGGGGGCTTGTCGTCAGTCAGGGATCTTGACCTACAACTGTCGGAAAATCCCAACGGAATCGGGGATTTGTGGTTTTACTCACCACTCACCCGTTCGGGTGGACGTCGGTGTGTTCGAGCCACCGTCAGCACCCGTGCGTATGCCCGGACCTGGGGCTAAACGCTTTCCGGCGCAGACTGAATCCACGTGCCGCACAAGTCGGGAAGCCCGAAAATCATTCTGGATGTCCATCGGATGGGCGTACGTCGTTCGGGCCGTTTCAAGTCCGGCCCGAACGGTAGGCGTCGACACGGCTTGCCCCGTCCAGCGGGTCGGGTGTCCCCCTCAGCCGACGGTGTCGGGCGGGAGCGCGACGCGAGCGGTGCGGCGCTCACCGTCCAGCACGCGCAAGGCCCGTGCCAGCGTGTCCCCGTGCAGCTCCCTCTCGCCCCGCTGGTGCATCACCTCGAGCGCGTCCCGCAGCTCTGCCGCCTTGCGCACCAGGGCCTGGGCCGCACGCAGCCCGTGGTACGTGTCCCCGTGCCGGGCCGGATTGACGCGGCCCAGCAGGTCGGCCGCCTCCAGGTAACGGTCGATCAGGTCACCTTCGGCCCGGGTCAGCGCGGGCAGCGGTGGCAGGTCCGGCGGCATCGGGGCGCTCACCTCGCGTCCGGTGCGCCGGGCGCGTCCCGGCGGCTGGGCACGATGTGGTCCACCAGGCCGTAGGCGAGGGCCCCGGGGGCGTCCAGGAAGAGGTCCCGCTCCAGATCCTCGTGCACCTGCCCGGCCGTGCGCCCCGTGTGCCGGACGAGCATCTCCGCCAGCAGCGCGCGTACCCGGGTCAGTTCCTCGGCCTCGATGAGGAGATCACTGGGCTGGCCGCGCAACGGTTCGGGCAGCCCGGGCTGTTCGATCAGCATGCGCGCGCCGGGCAGCGCGGACCGCTTGCCCGGCGCGCCGGCCGCGAGCAGCACCGCGGCGGTGGAGGAGGCCTGTCCCAGACAGTACGTCGCCACGTCGCAGCTGATGTAGCGCATGGTGTCGTAGATCGTGGTCATGGCGTGGAAGGGACCGCCCGGCGAGTTGACGTACAGCGTGATGTCCCGGTCCGGGGCCGCGTGTTCGAGGTACATGAGCTGCGCCGTCACGTCGCTCGCGGCGGCGTCGTCGACCGGGGTGCCGAGGAAGACGATCCGGGACTCGAAGAGCTTGCCGTACGGGTCGAACGTACGGGCGCCGCTTCCCGTGCGTTCGGTGAACTCGGGCAGGACATGGCGGGCGAACGGTCGGGACATGGGCACACCCCTCTCACGGCGGACCGACTCCGGTCCGCTCTCTGTAAAAAATGTACAGGACGTACAGAAGCGGGGGGGAGTGCGTCGACGGACACGCCGCCCGCCATGGCGGGGCCCGGGGCGGCGGGCCGCGGCTGCCGGGCCGGCCGGCCCCGCGGGGATGCCCCGTAAGCTGGTGGTATGGCCTACGAGATTCCGGTGACGCAAGCCAGGGCTGAACTCGCCGACCTGATCAACCGGGTCGTGTACGGCGGTGAGCGTGTCGTCGTGACGCGGCACGGCAAGCCCCTGGTCGCCCTGGTCTCGGCCGCCGACCTGGAGCGCCTCGACGCCCTCGACGAGCCGGACGACGAGCGGATCGTCAGCTCGGTGTCGTTGGTGCGCGAGAGCGGGCCCGGCGGGCGCGAGCAGCAGCGCTTCGGGATAGCGGCCGAGCACCGGGGGCCGGGCATGTCGTGAGGCGTGCCGCGGAGTGAGCCGGTATGGCGAAGCCCATCGCACGGTCATACGCCGATCAAGGCCTGGTTAACGTCGCTGAAACTCCGGCGTTCTAGCCTGCCGCTCCACGCCATCAGGGGGTTGTCTGCCCGGGATCGACGACGATCCGGGCATTTGTCTGCGTGCTACACCTGTCCCCGTCGCGGTGGCTGCGGCAACCGGACCCCGCACGGTCCGGAGCAAGGACGGTGAGGTGGGACGTGCAACTGACCCCGCACGAGCAAGAGAGGCTGCTGATCCATGTGGCGGCCGACGTGGCCGAGAAGCGCAGGGCTCGCGGGCTCCGGCTCAACCACCCGGAAGCAGTCGCCCTCATCACGTCGCACATCCTGGAGGGCGCTCGGGACGGCCGTACCGTCGCCGAGCTGATGTCCTCCGGCCGCAAGCTGCTGAGCAGGGACGACGTCATGCAGGGGGTCGCCGAGATGATCCACGACGTCCAGGTCGAGGCCACCTTCCCGGACGGCACCAAGCTCGTCACCGTGCACGAGCCGATCTTCTGAGGGGCGCCGCGATGATTCCCGGAGAGATCCTGTTCGCGGACGGCCCCGTCGTCGTCAACGAGGGCCGCGAGGTCACTCGCCTGACCGTCCTCAACGCCGCCGACCGGCCCGTCCAGGTCGGCTCGCACTACCACTTCGCCGAGGCCAACCCCGGCCTGGAGTTCGACCGTGCCGCCGCGCGCGGCAGGCGGCTGGACGTCGCCGCCGGCACCGCCGTCCGCTTCGAGCCCGGCATCCCCGTCGAGGTCGCGCTCGTCCCCCTCGCCGGCGCCCGGATCGTGCCGGGCCTGCGCGGCGAGACCGGGGGTGCCCTCGATGCCTGAGATGTCCCGTGGTGCCTACGCCGACCTGTTCGGCCCCACCACCGGCGACCGCATCCGGCTCGCCGACACCGACCTGCTGATCGAGATCGAGGAGGACCGCTCCCGTGGCCTCGGCGGTTCCGGGGACGAGGCGGTCTTCGGCGGCGGCAAGGTCATCCGCGAGTCCATGGGCCAGTCCCGCGCCACCCGGGCCGAGGGCACCCCCGACACCGTGATCACCGGTGCCGTCGTCGTCGACCACTGGGGCGTCGTCAAGGCCGACGTCGGCATCCGCGACGGCCGGATCACCGCCCTCGGCAAGGCCGGCAACCCGGACACCATGGACGGCGTCCACCCCGACCTCGTCATCGGCCCCGAGACCGAGATCATCGCGGGCAACGGACGCATCCTCACCGCCGGTGCCATCGACGCCCACGTCCACTTCATCTGCCCCCAGGTCGCCGACGAGGCGCTGGCCTCCGGCATCACCACCCTGGTCGGCGGCGGCACCGGCCCCGCCGAGGGCTCCAAGGCGACCACCGTGACACCCGGCCCCTGGCACCTGGCCCGCATGCTGGAGGCGATGGAGGCCTACCCGGTCAATGTCGGCCTCCTCGGCAAGGGCAACACCGTCAGCCACGAGGCGATGCTCTCCCAGATCCGCGGCGGCGCCGTCGGCCTGAAGCTGCACGAGGACTGGGGATCCACCCCGGCCGTCATCGACGCCGCGCTCACCGTGGCCGACCGCACCGGCATCCAGGTCGCCATCCACACCGACACCCTGAACGAGGCCGGGTTCGTCGGCGACACCCTTGCCGCCATCGCGGGCCGGGGCATCCACTCGTACCACACCGAGGGCGCCGGTGGCGGCCACGCACCGGACATCATGACGGTCGTCTCCCAGCCCAACGTCCTGCCCAGCTCCACGAACCCGACCCGGCCCTTCACCGTCAACACGACCGAGGAACACCTCGACATGCTGATGGTGTGCCACCACCTCAACCCGGCCGTCCCGGAGGACCTGGCGTTCGCCGAGTCCCGCATCCGCCCCTCCACCATCGGCGCGGAGGACATCCTCCACGACCTCGGCGCGATCTCCGTCATCTCCTCCGACTCCCAGGCCATGGGGCGGGTGGGCGAGGTCATCCTGCGCACCTGGCAGACGGCCCATGTCATGAAGCGGCGGCGGGGAGCGCTGCCCGGCGACGGACACGCCGACAACCACCGCGTCCGGCGCTACGTCGCCAAGTACACGATCAACCCGGCGCTCGCCCAGGGCCTCGGCAGCCTGATCGGCTCCGTGGAGAACGGCAAGCTCGCCGACCTGGTGCTGTGGGAGCCCGCGTTCTTCGGGGTCAAGCCGCTCCTCGTGCTCAAGGGCGGACAGATCGCGTACGCGCAGATGGGTGACGCCAACGCCTCCATCCCGACCCCGCAGCCGATCCTGCCCCGGCCGATGTACGGCGCGATCGGCAGGGCCCCGGCCGCCAACTCCGTCAACTTCGTGGCCGGCCCGGCGATCGAGGACGGGCTGCCGGAACGGCTGGGGCTGGGCAAGCGGTTCGCGGCGATCGACTCCACGCGTGCGGTCACCAAGGCCGACATGCGCGAGAACGACGCCCGGCCGGACGTCCGTATCGACCCCGACAGTTTCGCCGTGCGGATCGACGGTGAACTGGTCGAGGCCACCCCGGCCGTCGAACTGCCCATGGCCCAGCGTTACTTCCTCTTCTGATGTCCAGGGCAGCCCTGCTCGTCCTGGCCGACGGCCGCTTCCCCGCCGGAGGACACGCGCACTCCGGCGGGGCGGAGGCCGCCGTCAGAGCGGGCCGCATCACCGACGCCGCGAGCCTGGAGGACTTCTGCCGGGGCCGGCTGCACACCGCCGGGCTGGTCGCGGGAGCGCTGGCGGCCGCCGCCGTACTCGGCGCGGAGCCGGCGGAGCTGGATGCCGCGGCCGACGCCCGTACACCGTCGCCCGCCCTGCGGACCGCTGCCCGGCGGCTCGGGCGCCAGCTGCTGCGGGCCACGCGGGCGAGCTGGCCGTGCGGCGAACTCGACGCACTGGCGCGACGGTTCCCGAAGGGGGCGCACCAGCCGGTGGTCCTCGGTGTCGCCGCACGGGCCGCCGGACTGGGCCCGGACGACGCGGCGCACTGCGCGGTGTACGAGAGCGTGAGCGGCCCGGCGACGGCCACCGTGCGTCTGCTGAGTCTCGACCCGTTCGACGCGACCGGAGTGCTGGCCCGGCTGGCACCCGAGCTGGACCGTGTCGCGGACCGGGCCGTGGCGGCGGCCCGGCGGGTGGCCGACGAAGGCGTCGACGCCCTGCCGGCCGCCTCCGCACCTCTGCTGGAGGTCGGCGCCGAGTGGCACGCGGCCTGGCCGGTGCGGCTTTTCGCGTCCTGACGCCCCCGGTCCTCAGTGTCCTGCCGCCCCTCCGCCGCCGTCCCCGGGCACCGGACGGGCCGAGCGAACCACCCCTTGTCCCCCAGGAGCCGCACATGCACCTCGACCACACCCACGACGGTCCGGCCGCCCTCAGCGCCGACGCCCACCGTCCCGACGGAAGGCGCCGCGCCCTGCGCATCGGACTCGGCGGCCCTGTCGGTTCCGGCAAGACCGCCACCGTCGCCGCGCTCTGCCGGGTGCTGCGCGACGAGCTGTCCCTCGCCGTCGTCACCAATGACATCTACACCCGCGAGGACGCCGAGTTCCTGCTCCGGGAGGCTGTGCTGCCGCCCGAGCGGATCACCGCCGTGGAGACGGGCGCCTGCCCCCACACAGCGATCCGCGACGACATCTCCGCCAACCTGGAGGCCGTGGAGGACCTGGAGGACGCCGTCGGTCCGCTGGATCTGATCCTCGTCGAGTCCGGCGGTGACAATCTCACCGCGACCTTCTCCAAGGGGCTCGTGGACGCCCAGGTCTTCGTCATCGACGTCGCCGGCGGTGACGACATCCCGCGCAAGGGCGGTCCCGGCGTCACCACCGCCGACCTCCTCGTGGTCAACAAGACGGATCTCGCCCCGTACGTCGGCTCGGACCTCGCCCGGATGGCCGCCGACGCCGAGGCCCAGCGGGCCGGACTGCCGGTGGTGTTCCAGTCGTTGCGGGGCGGGACCGGCGTCGCCGACGTGGCCGCGTGGGTCCGCGAGCGGCTCGCCGCGTGGACGGCGTGACCCTCGCCGGCGTCCGGGCGAGCGCCCGTGTGGTCGCCCGCGCCGACGGCCGCGGCGGTACGGCCCTGCCCGTCCTGGACGGCGAGGGCCCGCTGGCGCTGCGCCGTACCCGCGCGGCCGGGCCCGGGGCGCGGGTCATGGTCGTCGGCGCGATGAGCGGTCCGCTCGGCGGCGACCGCTTCACGCTGGCCGCGCGGGTGGAGCAGGGCGCCCGGCTGCACGTCGGATCGGCCGCCGCCACGATCGCGCTGCCCGGACAGACCGAGCACGAAGCACGCTACGACGTACGGCTCGACGTGGCCGACGGGGGCGAACTGCGCTGGCTGCCCGAGCAGTTGATCTCGGCCGGTGGCAGCGACCTGTACGTCACCACCCGGGCCGAACTCGGCGCAGACGCCCGGCTCGTGCTGCGTGAGGAGCAGGTGCTCGGGCGGGCCGGGGAGCAGCCCGGGCGGCTCACCAGCCGGCTGACCGTACGGGTCGCGGGCCGTACGGTGCTGGACCAGGAGCTGGCCTGCGGGCCCGGCGCGCCGGGCGGCTGGGACGGGCCGGCCGTGCTCGCCGGGCATCGGGCGGTCGGTCAACTCGTGGTGGTGTGCCCGGAGTTCGCCGACGATCCGCCGGCCACGCGGATGCTGGGGGAGTGCGCCGCGCTGGTGCCGCTCGCCGGGCCCGCCGTGCTCGTCAGCGCGGTCGCCCCCGACGCGCTGCGGTTGCGGCGGCTGCTGGACGCGGCGCTGGACCGGCTGGACCGGCTCGGCCGGTGAACAGGGCCCCGCTCAGCGAGACTTGATCATCCGGTTATCGGATTGGTAAAGATGGGCGGCAAACCCTGTCCCGAACCGGCTCACAACCGAGAGGATCCCCGCCTGACCACTCGCAGCAAGTACGGGGAGGGGCCCACTTGAGGGAGAACCGACCGAAGAGCCGCCTGTTGGCGTTCGGTTCCGCCGGAGTACTCGTCACCGCCACCCTGATCGCCGGGGCGGTGTCGGCGCCCACCGCCGGTGCCGCCGGCCGGCCCGGACCCGACCGGGAGGCCAAGGGCGCCGCGACAGCCGCCGCCCGCGCCGCCCGGGCCGGCATCGACTGGCAGGACTGCCCCACCGGCTGGGGGCTCGCCAAGCCCATCCAGTGCGGCTGGGTCAGCGTGCCGCTCGACTACGCCCACCCCTACGGCAAGCAGATCAAGCTCGCCGTGGACCGCATCGGCAACACCGGCACCCCGCAGGAGCGCCAGGGCGCCCTCGTCTACAACCCCGGCGGCCCCGGCGGCTCCGGACTGCGCTTCCCGACCCGGGTCACCAACAAGAACGCCGTCTGGGCGAAGGTCGCCAAGGCCTACGACTTCGTCGGCTTCGACCCGCGCGGCGTCGGCCACTCGGCGCCCATCTCCTGCGTGGACCCGCAGGAGTTCGTCAAGGCGCCCAAGGCCGACCCGGTGCCGGACAGCGAGGCCGACAAGACCGCGCAGCGCAAGCTGGCCCGCGAGTACGCGGAGGGCTGCGGCGAGCACAGCGGCGCGATGCTGCCGCACATGACGACGCCGAACACCGCCCGCGACCTCGACGTCATCCGCGCCGCGCTGGGCGAAAAGAAGATCAACTACCTCGGCGTCTCCTACGGCACCTACCTCGGCGCCGTCTACGGCACCCTCTTCCCGGGCCACCTGCGCCGGATGATCGTGGACAGCGTCGTCGACCCCTCCCGCGAGAACATCTGGTACCAGGCCAACCTGAACCAGGACATCGCCTTCGAGGGCCGCTGGAAGGACTGGGAGAACTGGGTCGCCGCGAACGACGCCGCCTTCCACCTCGGCACCACCCGCGCCGCCGTCCAGGACAAGTGGCTCCAGCTGCGCGCCACCGCCAAGAAGAACCCCATCGGCGGGCTCGTCGGCCCGGCCGAGCTGATCTCCTTCTTCCAGAGCGCCCCGTACTACGACTCCTCGTGGGTGCCGGTCGCCACGGTGTTCAGCAAGTACGTCGCCGGTGACACCCAGGCGCTGGTCGACGCCGCCGCCCCGGACCTGTCGGACACCGCGGGCAACATCGCCTCGGAGAACTCCAACGCCGTCTACACGGCCGTCGAGTGCGCCGACGCCAAGTGGCCCACCAGCTGGCACACGTGGGACCGGGACAACACCCGGCTCAACAAGAGCTACCCGTTCATGACCTGGGCGAACGCCTGGATGAACCTGCCGTGCGCCACCTGGCCGGCCAAGCAGCACCACCCGCTGGAGGTCAGGACCCACCATGGCCTGCCGAAGGTCCTGATCGTGCAGTCGACCCGGGACGCGGCCACCCCGTACGCGGGCGCCGTCGAGCTGCACCACCGCTTCAAGGGCTCCCGCCTGATCACCGAGAAGGACGCGGGCTCCCACGGCGTGACCGGCCTGGTCAACCCGTGCATCAACCAGCGCGTCGACGCCTACCTGATCGACGGCGCGCTGGACGGCTCGGACGTGACCTGCGCCCCGCACGCCACGCCCAAGCCGTAACCGCACCGGCACGGTGACGAGGGGCGGCCGGGCCACCGGCCGCCCCTCCGCCGTGCCCGGCGCCGGAAGACCGGTTCAGCGGCGCCCGCGCAAGCCGCGCTCCCGCCCGCGCTTCCCGGCCGCCTGCCGCTCCTTGACGACGGCCGCGTACTCGTCGACGTACTCCTGCCCGGACAGTGCCAGGACCGCGTACATGATCTCGTCGGTGACGGCCCGCAGTACCGCCTTCTCCTGCTCCATGCCTGCGTAGCGGGAGAAGTCCAGGGGCCGGCCGAAGCGGATGGTGACCGGGCGGATCCGGGGGACGACCCGGCCGGGCGGCTGTGCCTCGAACGTGCCGATCATCGCGCAGGGCACCACCGGGACCCCGGCCCTGAGCGCCATCACGGCCACACCCACCTTGCCCTTGTACAGCCGGCCGTCGTGCGAGCGGGTGCCCTCCGGATAGACGCCGAGCAACTCGCCCCTGCCCAGCACGCCGAGGCCCTCGCGGATCGCCGTCCGGCCCGCCTCCTTGCCGGAACGGTCCACCGGGATCTGCCCGGCGCCGCGGAAGAAGAACGCGGTGAGCCGGCCCTTCACGCCGGGCCCGGTGAAGTACTCCGCCTTGGCGAGGAACGTGATGCGGCGTTTCAGGATCGCCGGCATCAGGAAGTGGTCGGAGAAGGACAGATGGTTGCCGGCGATGATCGCCGCCCCCGAAGCGGGCACATGCTCCAGGCCCTCGATCCGGGGCCGGAAGACCAGTCTGAGCCAAGGCCCCAGCAGCACGTACTTGAGCAGGTAGTAGAACACGGCTCACTCCCAGGTCGGGTCAGGCGTCACGGACGGAGATGGGCTCACGCGTACCTGTCGTCAGGCTGCCCGTTCGCCAGGATGTGAAGCCGTCGTGGTGCCCGGTCGGGCCGTCGGCGCCGGGATGCCGGGCGGTCGGTCTCCGTGGACCGCCGGCCTCCACCCTGAGGAGTACGACGGCGCCCCGCCTGGTCCGGCGTCACGGGAGGGAACCGACGGCGGCCGCACGAGCGGCGGGAGCGGTCGCCGCTCGTGCGGCCGCGCCGGCCCTGCTCGCCACGCACCTGGAGACGGGCCTGCCGGTGTCACCTCCGGCACGGAGCGGCGTGCCCACGACGCGCCGGGCTCTCAGCGTTTGGTGGTGCTGTTGAACAGCGAGCGCGACCAGACGTAGCCGAACAGGGCGATACCGGCGCACCAGCCGAGCGAGATCCAGCCGTCGGCGCCGATCTCCGAGCCGGAGAGCAGGCCGCGCAGTGTCTCGGTCATCGGCGTGAACGGCTGGTACTCGGCGAACCAGCGCAGGCCCGGTGACATCGAGCCGGCCGGCACGAACGCGGAGCCGAGGAACGGCAGGAACTGGACCAGCAGCGGTTTGTTGCTCGCGGACTCGACGGTCTTGGAGATCAGGCCGAACGCCGCCGCCAGCCAGGTCACCGCGAACGCGATGGCCGTGAGGAGGCCGGCGGCGGCAAGCCACTCCAGCGGGCTCGCGTCCGACCGGAAACCGAGGGCGAGTGCCACCGCCACGACCAGGACGACACTCACCATCGTCTGGATGACGCTGCCGATGACATGGCCCGTCATGAACGACGAACGCGTGATGTTCATGGTGCGGAATCGGTTGATGATGCCCTCGGTCATGTCGGAGCAGACCGCGATCGAGGTGGACATCGCCCCGGAGGCCACCCCCATGATGACGATGCCGGGCGTCAGGTACTCCAGGTAGGCGTCCCGGCCGCCGCCCATTCCGGCTCCGATCGAGTCCCCGAAGGCGTACACGAACAGCAGCAGCATCAGGATCGGGGTCATGGAGGCGCCGAGCGACACGGCAGGATAGCGGAGCGCATGCCTGAGGTTGCGCCGCAGCATCGTCATGGAGTCGTGCACGGCGTAGGTGAGGGCGCTCATCGCAGGGTCTCCTTCAGGTGCGGCTGGGTGCCGGTTCCGGTGGTGCCGTCACCGGTCAGGGCGAGGAACACGTCATCGAGGTCGGGGGTGTGCACGGAGAGGTCGGCGGCCCGGACACCGGCGGCGTCGAGCCGGTCGAGCAGGGCGCGCAGCGCGTCGAGACCGCCGTCGCCCGCCACGCGCAGGGCGAGGTCGTCGTCGTCGCGGGCCGCGCCGGGGAAGGCGGTGGCCGCGCGCTCGTACTCGGCGGGGCCGGTGAACCGCAGCCGTACGTGACTGCCGGGGATCTGCGCCTTGAGTTCGCCGGCGGTGCCCTCGGCGACGATGCGGCCGCCGTCGAGCACGGCGATCCGGTCGGCCAGCTGGTCGGCCTCCTCCAGGTACTGGGTGGTGAGGAAGACGGTGGTGCCGCCCGCGACCAGCGAGCGGACCGTGTCCCACATGGTGCGGCGGCTGCGTGGGTCGAGCCCGGTCGTCGGCTCGTCCAGGAAGATCACCTGGGGGTCGCCGACCAGCGTCATGGCGAGGTCGAGCCGGCGCCGCATACCGCCGGAGAAGGTCGCCGCCCGCTTGCCCGCGACGTCCGCGATGTCGAACCGTCGGAGCAACTCCTCGGCCCGGGAGCGTCCTTCACGCTTGCCCAGGTGCAGCAGGTCGGCCATGAGGAGCAGGTTCTCCTCGGCGGTGAGCAGGTCGTCGAGCGCGGCGAACTGCCCGGTGACGCCGATCGCGGCGCGCACCCCGTCCGGTGACGTGACGATGTCGTGGCCCGCGACCTGGGCCCGGCCGCCGTCGGCGGCGATGAGCGTGGACAGGATCTGCACGGTGGTGGTCTTCCCGGCGCCGTTGGGCCCGAGCAGCGCGAACACGGACCCGGCCGGGATGGTCAGATCGATGCCGTCGAGGACGGTCGCGTCGCCGTACGACTTGCGCAGACCGACGGCGGAGACGGCGGGAGGCGACTGCGGACCGTCGCCCCGCCTGGACGTGGGCATGACAGATGAAGGCATGGAGCCCTCCCGTTCGAAAGGCTGACGTGACGATGGCGGAGTGGGGGGTGCGCGGGGCCGGGGCTCAGATACGGGCGCGGCGCACGTCGATGTTGCCGTAGCGGGTCCGGGCGCGGACCTCGACGGTGTCCTCGGTGTTTCCCGGGGTGCCGGAGGCGGTGAGCGTGTTGCGTACCTGCCCGTGGCCGGAGCTGACGTCGAGCCAGGCGGCGGTGCCCTCACGGACACCGACCTCGATGGCGCCGTAGGACGTCTCCAGCTGCACGGTGCCGCGCGCGACCTCGACGACACGCAGGGTGCCGTGGGCGGTGGTGGCGGTGACCGAGCCCTCGGCGCGCGCGATGTCGATGTCACCGTTGGCGCCGCTCACCCGCAGCTCGCCGGCCGCGGCGCCGACGGTCGTGGTGCCGTGCGAGTTCTTCAGGACTGCGGGGCCGTCGACGGTGCCGACGCGCAGGCTGCCGGAGCTGGTGGCGATCTCGGCCATGCCCTCGACCCGGTCGACGGTGATCGAGCCGTGGGAGGCGGTCAGATGGAGCGGCCCGGTCGTGTCGAGGCGGACGTCACCGGACGAGGTCTTCACGCGCACCTCGCCGAGCCGGCCCTCGCCGAGCACCTGCACCCAGGAACCGGTCATGTCGACGTGCGAGCCCGTGGGCAGTTCGACCGTCACGTCGACGGTGCCGGCGCGCCCGACGAGACTGCGGTGCTTGGGCGTCCTGACCGTCAGGACGCCGCTCGCGTACGTGACCTCGGTCTGGGCCGCCGCCCGCACGTCCTGGTCCCGCTTCGGGTCGCGGGGCAGCACCTCGACGACCGTGTCGAGGCGGTCGCCCGCGGCGAACCGGATGGAACCCGCGTACACGTGGGCGGTGGCCGAAACCGGTTCGGGAGTGTCGAAAGAAGGCATGACTGTACCGTCCTCATGGGTCTTCGGATCGTCCCCGCTGGTGGGACGTGGTGTGTGGGTGAAGTGGGGCGGGTGCGGTCAGCGCACCCAGCCCGTGAAGCTCTGGCCGATGGTGTGGGTCTTCTCCGTCGTGCGCGGTCGCGCGCCGCTGTCGACCGCGGCCGACACGGCCCGGACCAGCCACGCGTTGACCGACAGGCCCTCGCGGCTCGCGGCCTCCTCGGCGCGCGCCTTCAGGTGGGCCGGCAGACGAAGGTTGACGCGAGCGGTGCCGCCCTCGTCGGCGTCGGCGGGGGCCTGTGCCCTGGGCGGTTCGGCGGGTGCGGCGACCGCTTCCGTGGCGCCGGCGCCGGTGGGCGGCGGCGTCACCACGAAGTCGGGGTCCAGCCCGCGCAGCCGTACGTCGACCGAGCCGGGGGCGAGGTCGCGCGTGACTTCGTCCATCGCGGCGGACAGCACGTGGAGCATGGTCAGCCGGGTCGCCGACTCCAGGGGAGCGGTGAGCCGCTCCGCCAGCTCGCGGGCTTCCTTCCCGCCGGCTTCGGCGGCCACCGCGAGTTCCCGGCGCAGGGCTTCGACATAGGGGGTGAGGTCCATGGCGCCATCATGGCGTCAAAGTGGTGCCATACGCAAGCCCGGTTGGTGTTTCGCTTGGGAGGGGCCGAAGGGCGGGGTGATACAACGCCGAGTGGCAGGGGGTGGTGTCAGATGGTGCCACGTGGCATCACTCGGGACCGCAGGAAGCTTCGGGTCGCACGAGTGACAGAAGTGCGGGCTCAGAGCATGGAGAAAATCTGTCGCGGCGGCGATAGACATTGCCCTGTCGCTGGGCTACTGTTGTCGACGTAGCCAAGAAGTCCACGTGGGCACGGCAGAGACGAACTGCCGCGCATGCAGGTCGAGCAGGACGTGACCCGAAAGGTCGCGAGCAGTACCCGCGGTATCCAGTAGTACGAACCAAGTAGCGAAAGTAAGGAGCAGACGCCATCAGGATCGCCCGGGCGAGGAAGTAGTCCGCCCGGGTACCGCAGGCCCCGGATTGGAAGGTGGTCCCCGGTCACGCATCCGCGATCCCCGCAGCCCCGCCCTCCCAGGCGGAGCCTGTGGACAGACAACGCCGGCGAAGTCTGCCGGTAGATGGTGTTGAAAGCTCGGGGCCCGGGTGCCGTACGGCACCCGGGCCCCCCGATGCGTCCCCGGGAAGAAGAGGTCTATGCCCCCTCGCAGTACCCGCGCCGTCGACAGCCTCGACGATGACGACTACCCCGCCTACACCATGGGCCGGGCCGCCGAGATGCTCGGCACCACTCCCGCCTTCCTCCGCGCACTGGGCGAACACCGCCTGATCACCCCCCTGCGCTCGGAGGGCGGTCACCGCCGCTTCTCCCGCTACCAGCTGCGCGTCGCCGCCCGCGCGCGCGAACTCGTCGACCAGGGCACCCCGATCGAGGCCGCCTGCCGCATCGTCATCCTCGAGGACCAGCTCGAGGAAGCTCAGCGCATCAACGCGCAGCTGCTTGCCCGGAGCGGCGAGTCGCGGACGAAGACCGCGGTCTGACCGGGACCCCCGAACCCCGGACCCGGCCGCCGGCAGGCAGATGTCAACGCCCGCCGGTGGCCGGATTCGGTCTCGGCGCGTCTCGGCGCTGTTTCCGTTCCGCTCACTCGTCGCCCGGTGCCGCCGTTCCGCCCGGGACCGTTCACAGGGGCGGCCGCACGGCCAGGAGGGCGACGTCGTCCAAACCGGGCGGATGGACGCGGCGCAGCAGCTCGTCGGTGAAGGATTCCAGAGAACGGTGGGCGAGGGCGGCGGCGTGCTGGCGCAGCCGGTCCAGGCCGTCGTCCAGAGTCTGCCCGGGCGCTTCGACCATGCCGTCCGTGTACAGCAACAGGGTCGATCCGGGCGGCAGCAGGACCGAGGCGTCGGGGCGGGCGGCGTTGACTCCCGTTCCCAGGAGAAGTCCGTGGCCGTCGGTGAGGTAGGACGCCAGACCGTCTCGGGTGACGAGCAGGGGCGGCGGATGGCCGGCGTTGGTCCAGGACAGCACCCAGTCTCCGCCGCCGTCCCGGACCACCCGGGCCATGACGAGGGTGGCCATGGTGACGTCGGTGATGGGCATCATCGCCTCATCCAGCCGTCCGACGATGCGGCTGGGGGGTTCCGCGTGCGACCAGGCGTAGGCGCGCAGCATGTTGCGCAGCTGGGCCATACCGGCCGCGGCCTCCAGGTCGTGGCCCACGACATCCCCGATGACCAGGGCAGTGGCCCCGTCGGACAGGGTGAAGGCGTCGTACCAGTCGCCGCCGACGTGCGAGCCGTCGGGAGCGGGCAGGTAGCGCACGGTCATCTGGAGCCCGGGCACGCGCGGCATCTGCGGCAGCAAGTGGTTCTGCATGGTCTCGGCGACCTTGCGCTGGCGCTGGTAGAGGCGGGCGTTGTCCAGGGCCAGGCCGGCCCGGCGGGCGATGTCCTCGACCAGGGGCAGGTCGGCACCGGTGAAGTTACCGGGCTTCTCGGCCCGGCCCAGGGTGAGCGCACCCAGGACCTCACGGGCCGTGCGTATCGGGGCGATGGCCGCGGAATGGATGCCGGTGACGTCGAACAGGCGGCGCTGCTCCACGGCGATGCCGGAGTCCGGTGGCCCGTGGTAGGTCTCGGGGCCGGCCAGGGTGGAGGCGACGCCGCGCAGGGCCCGGGACAGGGGCATCGGGGACTGCTCGGGCACGGGCGGCATCGGCCCCTGGAGATCCTCGTGGTGCGTCAGACTGTCGCCGTCGGCCTGGACCACGGCGGTGCGCCACACCTCGTCGCGTTCGGTGATCAGGTCGATGACGACCCAGTCCGCCAGTCGGGGCAGTACCAGGCTCACCAGCCTGCGCAGGGTCTCGTCGACCTCCAGGGTGGAGGTCAGCCGGGTGGTGGTCTCGGCCAGCAGAGCCAGGCGTTCGAGCTCGGTCAACGTCTCGACGGCCGGCTGCGAGCGCGCGCCGGAATCCGGCACGGGCTCGGGAGTGTGGAAGACGACGAGCGTGCCGCTCTCACCCGAGGTGAGCGTGTAGGGGCTGATCAGCCAGGAGACGTTCAGCACGGAGCCGTCGGCATGGGCGAAGTGGTCCTCCTCGGCCTGCGCCGGGCGCCCGGCGTGGAACGCCTGCCGCATATTGCACCGAGCGGCGGGCAGGGGCTGTCCCTCCGGCCCGCGGTGCAGCAGGTCGTGGGCGTCGTGGCCGACGAGTTCCCCGGCGGACCGGCCCAGCAGGCGTACGGCGCTGCTGTTGACGACGAGGATGCGGCCCTGCTCGTCCACGACGTACGCGGGCGCCCCGATTGCCTCCAGCGCGCAGGCGGATTCGGCGGGAGGCACTGTCCGGGTCTCCCGTCGACCGGTCTCCGTCTTCTCCGGTTCCGCCATCTCCTCGCCTCCTGGACCATCGAGCTGCCACCCCGCTCGTCGCATCGCACATGTGGCGCGCGCCGGATTCGACACACGCCTGCTTGCCGTATGCCCCGTCACGCGGGCACCTCTCACATCATCCCCTGCTCACCGGTGTCGGCATCGCCACACCCACGGTCCGGCGCACTCTCCGTCGCGCGTGCACGCTCGGCAGTACCGAGTCTCACACCCACCGGCCGGACCCGCTCGCGTGAGCGGTCGAGGAGCAGCAAACCATGAGGGCCGCCGCACACTCCACGGGGCGTACGGTGGCGCGCCCCGGCGCGCGTGCCTCGCTCCACAGGCCTGCGTTCCCTGGGCGTTTCCGCACGCCCGGCGGACACCGGCCGGTGACTTCGTACAGCGACGGTGGGCGACAGCGGCGCCCGAGGGGGGCGGGGCGCCGGGTGCCTGGGTGACGGTTCCGGGCGCCGTGAGCCTTCGTCGGTCCACCGCGGGCCGGCTGCGCGCACGCGTCGCACTCGGCCTTGCGCGTCCGCCGACGGCCGGTGGTCGCGGCCGGGTGGCGCGAACCGGCCCGCTCGGCGGCAGCGGCCGACGGACTGCCCTGCCCCGAACCGACCACACCGCCTGCCCGGAGAGCGCGGAAGTCCGCCCGCCCGGCGCGTCCCCATCCCCCCGTCCTGCCTGAAGCGGGCGGCGACGGCCTCGGTGTGCCTCTGCCCGGTGGTCGTCCTCGGACCCGTACGATGTGGCCGATGTCCCCCATGACCGGTGCCCGACCGCACGCCCCGCTGCCGCCCCGGCCGCGGTGGCGTGGGCTGCTCGTGCTGGCGGTGCTGGCCGGGCTGCTCGGTATGCACGCCCTGGCGCCCGGCGGGGGCACGGGGCACGCGGCGCACGCGGGGCACGTCCGGGCCGCGCGCGGCACGGTCGCCGTCACCGCGCCGGACGACTGCCCGGACGGCGACGGTCGCTGCGGCGGCCACCGGCCGCACCACGCCGACCCCGCCTGCGCCTCCGGCGCGGTGGACGGCGGCCCGCAGCTTCCCCCACCGGTTCCCGGCCCGGTGCACGCCGCCGTGCCCGCCGCCTGCCCACGTCCCGGTCCGGCCACCGCGCCGGAGGGCGCCCGTGCGCCGCCCGACCTGGCCGAACTCCAACTCCTGCGGATCTAGAGGCCGCCCCGGCCGCACACCCGCCAGGCGCGGGTGCCGCGGCCGCGTCACGCGTGCCCGAAATCCCTCGAACAGCAGGAGTTCCCGTATGACCCCCCGTACGCAGACCCCCCGTACGCAGACCCCCCGTACGCAGACCCCCCGTGCGCTGACGCGCCGTGCCGCCGTCACCGTGGCCGCCGCGACCGCCGCCCTTCTCCTCGCCGCCTGCGGCGGGAGCGGCGGTACCGAGGGCGCCGCCGGCAGCACCACGTCGGCCACCCCGAGCGCCTCCGCCACCGCGCACAACGCCCAGGACGTCGCCTTCGCGCAGGGCATGATCCCGCACCACCAGCAGGCCCTGGAGATGGCGGAACTCGCCGACGGCCGGGCCTCCTCGGCGCGGGTGAAGGATCTCGCCGCCCGGATCGAGAAGGCCCAGGGGCCGGAGATCCGCACCATGACCGGCTGGCTGACGTCCTGGGGGGAGCAGGTGCCCAAGACCGGCATGGACCACTCGAGTCATGCCGGCATGTCCGGCATGAGTGGGATGTCGGAGATGCCGGGGATGATGAGTGGCGATGACATGACGGCGCTGAAGAAGGCCACCGGCAAGGAGTTCGACAGCCGGTTCCTGTCGCTGATGGTCGCGCACCACCAGGGCGCCGTCGAGATGGCCACGACCGAGCGGGACAAGGGCCGGTACGGTCCCGCCCTGTCCATGGCGGACGCCGTCGTCACCGCGCAGACCGCCGAGATCAAGGAGATGAGGCAGCTCCTCGGCGCCGGCTGACCGCACGGCGGGCGGGTGCCGTCACCGGCGCCCGCCCGCCCGTCCCTCAGGCCAGCACCTTCGCCAGGGCGGCCAGCGCGGAACGCAGCTCCTCCGCCGTGATCGTCAGCGGCGGCGCCAGCCGGATCGTGGAGCCGTGGGTGTCCTTGACCAGGATCCCCTCACGCATGAGGCGCTCGCTGATCTCGCGGCCGGTGCCGAGCGCCGGGTCGACGTCCACGCCCGCCCACAGCCCGCGCGCCCGGAACCCGGACACACCGTTGCCGACCAGTCCGGCCAGTCCGTCCCGCAGGATCACGCCCAGCTCGGCCGCCCGGCGCTGGAACTCGCCGGTCTCCAGCAGCTCGACCACGGCCGTGCCGACCGCCGCCGCGAGCGGGTTGCCGCCGAACGTCGAGCCGTGCTCGCCCGGGTGCAGCACACCCAGCACCTCGCGCCGGGCCACGACCGCCGACACCGGCACGATGCCGCCGCCCAGCGCCTTGCCGAGCAGCAGCACGTCCGGGACGACGTCCTCGTGCTCGACGGCGAGGGTACGGCCGGTGCGGCCGAGGCCGGACTGGATCTCGTCGGCGACGAACAGACAGCCCTCGCGGCGGGTCAGCTCCCGCACCCCGGCGAGGTAGCCGTCGTCCGGGATGACCACACCCGCCTCGCCCTGGATCGGCTCGATCAGCACCGCCGCCGTGGTGTCGTCGACGGCCGCCTCCAGCGCGGCCAGGTCGTTGTACGGCACGATCCGGAAGCCGGGTGTGAACGGGCCGAAGCCCGTGCGGGCCGTCTCGTCGGTGGAGAAGCTAACGATGGTCGTCGTCCGGCCGTGGAAGTTGTCCGCGGCGACCACGATCGTGGCCTGCCCGTCCGGGACCCCCTTCACGTCGTACGCCCACTTGCGTGCCACCTTGACGGCGCTCTCCACCGCCTCCGCGCCCGTGTTCATCGGCAGCACCATGTCCAGGCCGGTCAGCTCGGCGAGCCGCTCGGCGAACCCGGCCAGCCGGTCGTTGTGGAAGGCGCGGGAGGTGAGGGTGAGCCGGTCGAGCTGGCGGTGGGCGGCCTCGATCAGCGCCGGGTGCCGGTGGCCGAAGTTGAGGGCCGAGTAGCCGGCCAGCATGTCGAGGTAGCGGTTGCCCTCCACGTCCTCCACCCAGCTGCCCTCGGCGCGGGCCACCACCACGGGCAGCGGGTGGTAGTTGTGCGCGAGAACCGGCTCCTCGGCGCGGATCAGGTCGTCGGACGTACGGGTGCGCGCGGGTGCGGTCATCAGCGGATCTCCTGGGTGCAGCACTTGATGCCCCCGCCGGCCTTGTGGAACTCCGACAGGTCGACGGGGACGGGGACGAAACCGTGGCCGGACAGGCGCTCGGCCAGCGCCTCGGCCCGGGGTGCGATGAAGACGTGGCGGCCGTCGGAGACGGAGTTCAGTCCGAACGCCATCGCGTCCTCGCGGGTGGCGAGCACCGCGTCCGGGTACAGGCGCCGCAGGACCTCCCGGCTGCCCGGCGAGAACGCCTCCGGGTAGTAGCAGATGTTGTCGTCGTCCAGGACGAACAGCGCCGTGTCCAGATGGTAGAAGTACGGGTCCACCAGGGTCAGCCCGATCACCGGGTGGCCGAGGAACTCCTGCACCTCCCGGTGCGCCTCCCGCGTGGTGCGGAACCCGGTGCCGGCGAGCACGTACCGGCCGGTCCACACCAGGTCGCCCTCGCCCTCGGCCACGGATCGGGGGCGGTGCACGTCGTAGCCCGCCGCCTCGAACCAGGTGTCGTAGTGCACCGACTCCGGGCGCCGCTCCGGGGCGTGGAAGAGGGAGCCGAAGACCCGGCCACCGACGACGAACGCCGCGTTCGCGGCGAACACCATGTCGGGCAGGCCCGGGACCGGCGGGACGGCGTCGACCGTGTGGCCGTGCGTGCGGTAGGCGTGGATCAGCGCCTGCCACTGCTCCCGGGCGAGATCCACGTCGACGGGCCGGTCGGGAGACATCCACGGGTTGATCGCGTACTGGACGGCGAAGTGCCTGGGTTCGCAGACCAGGAACCGCCGGGAGCGCTGCACACGCACGTCGGACACAGAGGGTTCCCTCCGCTCTTCTGTGTGTCACTGGGGGTGACTCCACGGTAGGAAGGGAGGGATGCGGACGACAAGCGACATGAGCTGCGCGGATGCGCAGGAACGCTGCGTTGTCTCCCGCGGACGCGCACGGATGCTGCGCGCCTTCGCGGGTCACTCGGGTGCCGCGTGGGTGGCGCCCGCCTCCGGGCTCTCCGGGAGAAGGTGGGACAGCACCATCACGCTGATCGTCTTCCGGATGAACGGCTCGGCGCGGATCCGCTCCAGCACCTCCTCGAAGTGCTCCACGTCCCGGGCGCGCACGTGCAGCAGCGCGTCGGCGCCCCCGGTGACCGTCATGGCCGCCGCGATCTCCGGATGGTTGCGGACGACCTCCGCGAGGCGCCGGGGCGGGGCGGCACCCTCGCAGTAGACCTCCACGTAAGCCTCCGTGCGCCAGCCCAGCGCCACGGGTTTCACCGTCGCCGTGAACCCGGTGATCACCCCGGTCTCGCGCAGTCGGTCCACCCGCCGTTTGACCGCCGTGGCGGAGAGCCCGATCACCGCGCCGATCTCGGCGAAGCTGGTCCGGGCGTTCCCCATCAGCGCGGTGATGATCCGGCGGTCCAGTTCGTCGAAGGAGGGCGTCCTGCTGTTCATGCGGGCACTGTAGTGAACGGGCGCGCCGGGGACGGGCTCACGGCCGGGTGACGACCATGGCGAGGGTCAGCAGCCCCAGGACCACCCAGCCGAACCAGAGCCAGCCGTTGCTGCCGAGCGCGACCGTGTAGGCGGTCACGACGACGAGCCCGCCGATCGTGAGCGCCCCCATCGTCCTCGTGGAACCGTCCATGGAACCGTTCGTGGATCCGCGCATCGCGACACCCTCCTCATGGTCCGTCCACGACCATGGTGCCCCGATATCCGCCCGAAGGGCATACCGCGGACGCGCGGGTCAGCTCTCGCGGGCGTTCAGGGAGGCCAGATAGGCGTTGTACGCCACCAGCTCCTTGTCGCCGTCCCGGTCGGCGGCCCGGTCCGTGCGCCTGGCCTGCCGCTGCTCGGAGCGGTACCACTGGAACAGCAGCGCTATCAGCACCAGTACCGACGGGATCTCGCTGAACGCCCAGGCGATGCCGCCCGCCGCGCTCTGGTCGGACAGCGCGTCGACCGCGAGCGAGGCCGACGGGTGCCGGAAGGTCTCCACCATCGGCGTCGACGCCATCATCAGCGCGATGCCGAAGAACGCGTGGAACGGCATGCCCGCGAACAGCTCCAGCATCCGCATCAGATGACCCGGCCGGTGCGGGCCCGGGTCGACACCGATGATCGGCCAGAAGAACACGACTCCCACCGCGAGGAAGTGCACCATCATCGCGACGTGACCGGCCCTGGAGCCCATCAGGAAGTCGAACAGCGGGGAGAAGTACAGGGCGTACAGGCTCGCGATGAACAGCGGGATCGTGAACGCCGGATGCGTGATGATCCGCATGTACCGGCTGTGCAGCAGCATCAGCAGCAGCTCGCGCGGCCCCCTGCGGCCCCGGCCGGCGGCCGGCAGCGCGCGCAGCGCCAGCGTCACCGGGGCGCCCAGCAGGATGAGGATCGGGGACAGCATGCTGATCACCATGTGCTGCACCATGTGCACGCTGAACATCACCATGCCGTAGTCGTTCAGCCTGGTGCACATCACCAGCACGATGGTCAGTACGCCGACCACGTACGACACGGTCCGCGAGACCGGCCACGCGTCCCCGCGCCGCCGCAGCCGCACGACACCCCAGCCGTACAGGGCCAGCCCGGCCAGACAGGCGACGAGGAAGAAGGGGTCGGCCGACCATTCGAGACCTCGCCCCAGCGTGAACGGCGGCAGATCCATGGTCATGCCGTGCCCGCTGTGATCCATCCGCCGGCTCCTGATTCGTGGGGGTTGTACGAGTTGTCCGCCCCAAGAGTAGAACCGCCCCCGGTCACGACGGTGACCGGGGGCGGCTTGTCAGGATCCGGGCCACCGGACTACAGGACGCACTCCGCCTCGACGTACCGCGCCGCCGGCACCGTCTTCAGCGTCTCCACGGCCTCCGCCAGCGACACCATCACGATGTCGGTCCCGCGCAGCGCCGTCATCCTGCCGAACTCGCCCCGGTGCACGGCCTCCACCGCGTGCCAGCCGAACCGCGTCGCCAGCACCCGGTCGTACGCCGTCGGCGTGCCGCCCCGCTGCACATGCCCGAGGATGACCGGCCGGGCCTCCTTGCCGAGCCGCTGTTCCAGCTCGACCGACAGCTGCCGCGCGATCCCCGCGAAGCGCTCGTGGCCGTAGACGTCCTTGCCGCCCTCGTCGAACTCCATGGAGCCCGGACGCGGCTTGGCGCCCTCCGCGGCGACGACGATGGCGAACCGCTTGCCGGCCTCGAAGCGCTCGCCGACCCTCCGCGTCAACTCGTCGATGTCGAAGGGCCGCTCCGGTACGACGATGGCGTGGGCGCCGGCCGCCATGCCCGAGTGCAGCGCGATCCAGCCGGTGTGCCGGCCCATGACCTCCACGATCAGCACCCGCTGGTGGGACTCGGCGGTGGTCTTCAGCCGGTCCAGCGCCTCGGTGGCGACACCCACCGCCGTGTCGAACCCGAAGGTGACGTCCGTGACGGCGATGTCGTTGTCGATGGTCTTGGGCACGCCCACGATGGGCAGCCCGTTGTCCGACAGCAGCCGGGCCGCCTTCAGGGTGCCCTCACCGCCGATGGGGATGATCGCGTCCAGGCCGAGTTCCGCGACATGGCCCCGGGCCCGCTCCACCCCGTCCCGCAGATGCTCCGGACGGACCCGGGAGGAGCCGAGGATGGTGCCGCCGCGCGCCAGGATGCCACCCACGGCGTCCAGGTCGAGCTTCATGTAGTCGCATTCCAGGAGGCCCTTCCAGCCGTCCCGGAAGCCGATGACCTCGTCGCCGTGGTCGGCGACGGCGCGGTGCACGACGGACCGGATGACGGCGTTCAGGCCGGGGCAGTCGCCGCCGGACGTGAGGACACCAATGCGCATAGCCCGAAATACCTTCTCAACGTGGGCCGGGAAACCGGACCACGTTGTCCGGCGGATTCCCGGTCACCCTACCGGCGTGAGGGGGTGGCTCCGTAGCGGGCGTCCGCCTGCTGGACTCGCCCGCACATGTGAGCGGACAGGCCGTCAGGCGGGCCCACCACGAGCCTGCCCCACCCCGCTGACATCCCGCTGAACGGCCGGTTACGCAAGCCGCTGCGCGGCGGTTCTCACGCGGGCTGCTGCGCCGCCGCGATGCGCTCGTCACGGAGCGCCTCGTACCAGCGGTCGTCGATCGGCGGCAGCGCGTTGACGTCCAGCGCCAGCTTCAGCAGCAGGTCGGCGATCTGCGGGTTGCGGGCGAGCACCGGACCGTGCATGTACGTACCGAAGACCGTCCCGTTGTACGCGCCCTCCGTGCCGTCCCCGGTGCCGTTGCCCTTGCCGATCCGTGTCCGGGCGAAGGCGCGGGCGGTGGGGCCGAGGTGGGTGACGCCCTGGTGGTTCTCGAAGCCGGTCAGCGGGGGCAGCCCGAGCTGCGGGTCGATGTCGCCCAGCACGTCACCGACGCATCGCTCGCCCTCGCCGCGCACGGACACCACGTCGAGCAGGCCGAGGCCGGGCTCGCGCTGACCGAGGTCGTTGATGAACTCGTGGCCGAGGATCTGGTAGCCCGCGCAGACGGAGAACACGATCGCGCCGTTCTCCACCGCCCGGTGCAGCTGCCCGTCGCGGCGCAGCCGCTCGGCGGCCAGCCGCTGCGGACGGTCCTCACCACCGCCGATCAGGTAGATGTCGCCGGAGGTCGGGATCGGCTGGTCACTGCGCACGTCGAGGCGCGCCACGTCCAGGCCGCGCTGCCGGGCCCGGCGCTCCACGACGAGCGCGTTGCCCTGGTCGCCGTAGGTGCTCAGCAGATCGGGGTAGATCCACACCAGCCGCAGTTGGTTGTCACTCATGAGGTGATCGCCCTTCGAAGATCAGTTGCCGACGCGGCGGCGCAGGTCCTGGAACGCGGTGTAGTTCGCGATGACCTCGATACGGCCCGGCGGGCACATCTGCACGGCCTGGTCGAGGTTCTCGCACACCTGGAAGTGCTGGTTCGCGACCTCCAGGCGGACGGCGAGGTCCAGCTTCCGGTCGCCGACCACGAAGATCGGGTGGCCGGTCAGCCGCGTGTAGTCGACGTCCCACAGCCAGGAGGTGTCGGTGCCGTCGGCCCCGCGGGCGTTCACCGACAGGATCACCGGGGCGGGCGGCGGGTCGATCAGGGAGAACGTCTCCAGCCAGCCGGCCGGGTTCTTGGCCAGCAGCAGCCGCAGGTCACGGCCCTGGAACTGGACGACGTCGTACCGTCCGGCCACCGCCTGCACCTGGTACATCCGCTCCAGGGCGACCTGCGGCGGCACGCCGAACACGGCGGCGACGGCCGCGGAGCTGGCCGCGTTCGCCTTGTTGGCGCGGCCGGGCAGCTGGAGGTGGATCGGCCAGGCGGAGCCGTGCGGGTCCAGCACGTGGTCCCCGGACAGCGCCCAGGACGGCGTGGGCCGGCGGAAGCCGCACTCGCCGCAGAACCAGTCGTCGCCCGGGCGCTGCATGACGCCACCGCACGACGGGCAGGACCAGGCGTCGTCCTTCCACATCTGTCCGGCTGCGACCCAGATCACATTGAGCGAGGAGGACGCGGCCCACACCACCAGTGGGTCGTCGCAGTTGGCGACGATGACCGCCTTGGAACCGGCCAGGCCCTCGCGCCAGTTCTCCGCGAGCATCCGGGTCTCGGCGGCGCGGTCCAGCTGGTCGCGGGAGAGGTTCAGCAGCGCGATGCACTTGGGGCTGGTGTCCCGGGCCACGCCGGCCAGGTACTTCTCGTCGACCTCGATGACGCCGAACTTCGCGTCCGAACCGCCCGCCAGCGCCGACGTGATGCCGGCCGGCATGTTGGCGCCCAGCGCGTTCGACACGACGGGGCCCGCGGCGCCCAGCGCCTCCGCGATGAGCCGGGTGGTCGTCGTCTTGCCGTTGGTGGCGGAGACCAGGACGACGTCCAGGTTCTGGGCGAGCCGCCCGAGCAGGTCGGGGTCGAGTTTCAGCGCGACCCGGCCGCCGATCACCGACCCGCTGCCGCGTCCCGCTGCGCGCGATGCCGCAGCGACCGCCTTGCCCGCGGTCACGGCCAGCTTGGCCCGCGGCGAGAGCGGGTCCGAGTTGCCTGCCATCAGTTCTCGATCCTCCTAGCGTACGCGCCGCGCCTGGGGCCATCCGGCAACGTGGTGTGAACGTCAGCCTATCGAGATCCGTTCGCACACCCGAATCCCGGTCCACACCCTCCGCGGCGGGGCATGAGCTGAACGAACCGTACCCTTGCCGCCATGCGACACGGTTCCATTCCGGGCGCCCGCGGGCGCGTCCGGCCCCTGACCCTGCTCGGCGACGCGTCACTGCGCGAGCCGTGCCGGGACGTCACCGACTTCGGCCCCGGCCTGGCCGCTCTCGTGGAGGACCTCTTCGCCACGATGTACGCGGCGCAGGGGGTGGGCCTGGCCGCGAATCAGGTCGGGGTCGGTCTGCGGGTGTTCGTGTACGACTGTCCCGACGACGACGACGTCCGTCACCTCGGTCACGTCGTCAATCCGCGCCTGGTGGAGGCGGACGGCGTGGTGCTCCGCGGCCCGGAGGGCTGTCTGTCCCTGCCGGGGCTGGAGGCGGGCACGGAACGGTACGACCACGCGGTGGTCGAGGGCTTCACCGTGACCGGGGAGCCGGTCACGGTCCACGGCACGGGCTTCTTCGCCCGGTGCCTCCAGCACGAGTGCGACCACCTGGAAGGGCGTGTGTACGCCGACCACCTCACGGGCCTGCGCAGGCGCCGGCTGCTGCGACAGATCTCCCGGGCCTCGTGGCACCGGTGAGGTGAGGGGGCCGTCAGAACCCGGGACCGCCCAGCCGGTCCCCGGCCGCCGCGAGACGCCCCCACAGCAGGTCGGCCAGAGAGCGCACCAACTCGGCCCGGGAGCAGGGCCGTTCTCCCAGCCACCAGTCCCCGGCCGCATGCATCATCCCGACGATGCCGTGCCCCCACACCCGGGCCAGCCGCTGGCTCTCCGGCCCGAGGTCCACCCGCTCCTCGATGACCCGGGCCAGTTCCTCGCCCATCCGCCGCAGCAGCGGAGCGGAGTGCTTGCCGACGTCGAACCCCTGGTCGTGCCCGGTGCTGCCCTCCGCGGGGTGCATCAGGAACCGGTACACCTGGGGGCGGGCCTCGATCGCGGCGAGGTAGGTGTCCAGTGTGGACTCCACCCGCTCCCGCCGGTCCGCCGGAGCGTCCAGCGCGGCCCGCAGCGAGTCGAGCAGCGCGTCGGTGTGCCGCATGGCGAGAGCGGCGTACAGTCCGCCCTTGTCGCCGAAGTGCCGGTAGAGGATGGGTTTGGTGATGCCGGCCTCCGCCGCGATGGCGTTCATCGACGCCTGCGGGCCGTCGCGCAGCACCACCCGGTCGGCGGCCTCCAGCAGCTCGCGCCGTCGACGGTCGGCGGACCGCTGCTGATCGGTCCGCTGCGTGGTGTCCATGTGCTCTCCCCACCCGTGCTGATTCGGTGACGCCAGCGCAAACTAACACTGACCGGGCCCCTGACATCGAACGGGATGCCGAAGGTCCTCACCGGTTGACTTTTTCTACCGGTCAGTAACAGACTCGGGTTACCGCTAGTAACATCGCACTGCCGCCGCTGGAGGGGACATGTCCGGGTTCACCATGGAGCTGAACGACGAACAGAGAGAAGTCCGGGACTGGCTCCATGGCTTCGCCGCGGACGTGATCCGGCCCGCCGCCGCCGAGTGGGACGAGCGCGAGGAGACCCCCTGGCCGGTCATCCAGGAGGCGGCGAAGGTCGGCATCTACTCCCTCGATTTCTACGCCCAGCAGTACTTCGACCCCACCGGTCTGGGCATCCCGATGGCGATGGAGGAGCTGTTCTGGGGCGACGCGGGCATCGCCCTCTCCATTGTGGGCACCGGCCTGGCCGCCGTGGGCGTTCTCGCCAACGGAACCGAGGAACAGATCGGCACCTGGATCCCGCAGATGTACGGCGACGCCAGTGACGTCAAGGTCGCCGCGTTCTGCTCCTCCGAGCCCGACGCCGGCTCCGACGTCGCCTCGATGCGCACGCGGGCCGTGTACGACGAGGCCAAGGACGAGTGGGTGATCAACGGCACGAAGACCTGGGCGACCAACGGCGGCATCGCCAACGTCCACGTCGTCGTCGCCGTCGTCGATCCGGAGCTGGGCTCCAAGGGCCACGCGTCCTTCATCGTCCCGCCGGGCACACCGGGCCTCGCACAGGGCCAGAAATTCAAGAAGCACGGCATCCGCGCCTCGCACACCGCCGAGGTCATCCTCGACAACGTCCGCGTCCCCGGCTCCTGCCTGCTCGGCGGCAAGCAGAAGCTGGACGAGCGGCTCGCCCGGGCCCGGGAGCGGGCGAAGGCCTCCGGCGGGGAGAGGGTGAAGAACGCGGCGATGGCCACCTTCGAGGCCTCGCGGCCGGCCGTGGGCGCGATGGCGGTCGGCACCGCCCGGGCCGCGTACGAGGTCGCCCTCGACTACGCGAAGACGCGCGAGCAGTTCGGGCGGCCCATCATCGACAACCAGGGCGTGGCCTTCCAGCTCGCGGACATGCGGACGCAGATCGACGCGGCCCGGCTGCTGGTGTGGCGGGCCTCGTGGATGGCGGTCAACGGCAAGTCGTTCACGGCGGCCGAGGGGTCGATGTCCAAGCTGTTCGCCAGCGAGACCGCGAAGAAGGTCACCGCGCAGGCCATCCAGATCCTCGGTGGCAACGGGTACACCCGCGAGTACCCGGTGGAGCGGATGCACCGGGACGCGGCCATTTATACGATCTTCGAGGGGACGAGCGAGATCCAGCGGCTCGTGATCGCGCGGACGCTGGCCGGGATGCCGATCAGGTAGCGCCGCGGGGGGCGGGTGCGCCGTGGCTCGCCGCGGGGTTCCCCGCGCCCCTCGCCGGCGGGGACGCTCACCGGTGTCTCAGCGGGGTGAGCTGCTCGATGTCGTACTTGGCCCGCAACGCCTCGATGGCCTCCTGGTCCGGCGGGCCGCCGTCGCGGAGGATCTCCAGCAGTTCCTCGAAATAGCGCTCGTGATCCGGTGGCGGGCTCGCCTGGAAGAACATCCTCGCGGGCGTGTCCGTCGGGTTCGCGAACGCGTGCGGGCATCCGGGCGGTACGACGACGACCGTGCCCGGCGTCGCCCGCACCACTCTGCTGCCCGAACCCGACTCCCACTTCCGCCAGTTGTCGGGAGTGCGGACGCGGGGCTCGAAGGCGAGGACGTCCAGTTCGCCCTCGAGGACGTAGAACAGCTCCTCGCTGCGGGTGTGTACATGGGCGCCGACATCGAAGCCCGGCGGGACCTCCACCTCGAAGGTGGAGGCCATCCGCGAGTGGGTTCCGGTGACCTTGAACGTCACCCGCTGGGCCGGCGTCTCCACGACGCGGCCGTGGCCCGGCGGTACGTACAGTCCCTCCGTCTCCGTCATGGGCCGGTCACCAGGTCACCGGCAGGGCCTCGGGGCCCCGGATCAGCGCGCCCTTGCGGAACGGCACCTGGTCCGGCGGCACGGCCAGTCGCAGGCCCGGCACCCGGTCCAGCAGGGCGTCCATCAGCAGTTCCTCCTCCAGCCGGGCCAGCATGCCGCCGGGGCAGTAGTGCGGGCCGAAGCCGAACGACACGTGCGGGTTCGGACTGCGGGAGAAGTCGATGGTCTCGGGATCGGGGAAGACGTCCGGGTCGCGGTTTGCGGCCAGGTAGGAGACGTAGACCGCGTCGCCGGCGCGGATGCGGACCCCGCGGATCTCCACATCCTCCAGGGCGATCCGGGACAGGCCGACCGCGTTGCGGTGCGGGATGTAGCGCAGAAGTTCGTCGATCGCCCGGGGGCGGATCTCCGGCTCCACGCGCAGCCGTTCCACCAGGTCGGGGCGGGTCAGCAGCAGATAGAACAGCTGCCCGCTGTTGTTGGTGACCGCCTCGCCGCCGATCTGGAGCAGGACGGCTAGGCCGACGGCCTCCTCCGGCGTCACCTCGCCCCGGCCCACCGCCGCACCGAGCAGTGAGGTGACGTCCTCGCCCGTGCTGTTCGCGCGCGAGCCGATCAGGTCCCAGAAGCAGGCGCTCATCTCGCGCTTCGCCCGCTCGCTGACCTCCTTGCCGTGCGCGGAGGACAGGATCAGCTGCGTCCAGGTGTGCATCTCGTGCCGGTCACCGGCCGGGACGCCCATCAGCTCGCAGATCACCGCGATGGGGAACGGGCTGAGCACCGCGCTGGTGAGATCGGCGGGCGGGCCGGCCCGGAGCAGCCGGTCCACCAGGTCGTCCAGCATGCCGCGTGCCTCGTCCCGCAGCCGCTCCACGCCCTTCGCCGTGAAGGCGGCGGCGACCGAGCGGCGCAGCCGGGTGTGGTCGGGCGGGTCGAGGAAGCCGACCGCGCCCCGGTCGGGGATGAAGTGCGGGGCGAGCCGGGTGACCGGCTTGTCCATCACCGCCTCCCGGCTGAAACGGGGGTCGTTGGCCACCGCGCGCACGTCGTCGTACCGGGTGACCAGCCACGCCCAGCCCTCACCGTTCGGCAGCCGGACGCGGGTGACCGGACCCTCCCGCATCAGCTCGGCCAGCACCGGGTCGAAGTCCGTCCCGGTCAGGTCGAGCGCCGGCCAGTGCCGGACCGGGGGCAGGACCCCGGTGAGGGTCTCCTCGGTCATCGTCCGTCCCCGTTCGAGGAGGCCCAGCGGCCCACCGTCATCTCGGCGGTGATGCCGGGACCGAACCCGGCGAGCAGTCCGCTCGCCCCGTCCTCGGCGCCGCCCTCGTCGAACAGCCGGCGCAGCGCGTCCAGCACGACGGCGCTGGCGATGTTGCCGTACTCGGTGAGCGTGGCCCGGCTGAACCGGAACGCGTGCGGCTCGACCTTGAGGAACTTGCTGAGGTCGTCGAGTATTCGGGGGCCGCCCGCGTGGATGATGTAGAAGTCCAGGTCGGACGCGTCCCAGCCGTGCAGGCCCGCCAGGTCTTTCAGCGCCGGGGCGAGCGGCTCCATGGTCGTGGGGACCCGCTTGTCCAGCAGGAAGTGGAACCCGGTGGCCCGGACGTCGTACGCGATCCAGTCCTCCGTCTTCGGGATCAGGTACGAGCCGTTGCGTTCCAGCCGGACGCCCGTGCCGCCGCGCCCGCGGACCACGGCGGCGGCGATGCCGTCACCGAACAGGCCGTTGGACAGCAGCGAGCCGATGCCGATGTCGGTGGGCTGGTAGCACAGCGAGCAGAACTCGCAGGCCACGATCAGCGCGTTGGCGTTCGGGTAGGCCGAGCAGAAGTCGTGGGCCCGGTTGATCGCCGCTCCGCCGGCCGCGCAGCCCAGCTGGGCGATGGGGAGCTGACGGGTGGTGCTGTCGAAGTCCATCTCGTTGATCAGCCACGCCGTGAGCGAGGGCATCATGAAGCCGGTGCACGAGACGTAGATGATCACGTCGATGTCCCTGGTGAGCAGCTCGGCGTCGTCGAGCGCGCGCTGGATCACCGCGGGGACCCGGGCCTTGGCCTCGGCCTCGTAGAGCTTGTTGCGGTCCTCGAAGCCCGGGTGCTTGAGGGTTTCCTCGATGGGCTGCACGATGTGCCGGGTCTTCACGCCCGTGTTCTCGATCAGCCGCAGCGCGAGGGGCAGTTGAGGGTGGTCCTCGTGGCGGGAGCGCGCCAGCTCCAGCGTCTCCTCCATCGTGATCACGTGCTCCGGGACCGATACCGAGGGTCTGCACAAAGTCGCCATGAACCGTCCCTGCTTTCCGCGTGCCGGCGGGCCTTCGCCCACCGGTCCGTAGGTGGTTCACCTCTGTGGGTGCTCCACCCACCGTCACCCGGGAGGCCCACGATCTCTCGTTGGACTACTCCGAATCGGGGACCCCGGATACGGCGACCAGGGCGATTTCCACCACCGGACGGGGGAAAACGCCGTGCCGGGCGTTACGACCACTCGGCAGGGCGGGGCGGGGGGAGGAAGGAGGAGGGCCGGAGCCGCGGTGGACGCGGTCGACGTGGTGGAGCGGTGGACGCGGGACGGTCACGCCCCCGCGCCCGGCAACGGGCGGGCGGTCCTACGGCGCCCCGCTGCTGTGCGCGATACAGGCCACGTCGATCCGGTCCGCCAGCTTCGCCAGCTCGATGGTCAGAGCGGCGACCGTGTCCTCGTCCAGCCGCTGCTCGCCGGCGTCGACGAGGTGCAGCCACCGCGCGCCCACGGTCCGCAGCAGCTTACTCACGTCGGCCGCGGCCACCTGCAAGGTACCGCGGTCGTCGACGATCAGAGGCAGGGTCACTTCGCGGTTCACAGAACGGGATGGTAGCCGCGCGGCGCTCACGCACCGTGCCAAACCGTGGTGATGTTGCAGAACTCCCGGATTCCGTGCCCGGACAGCTCACGCCCGTACCCCGACCGCTTCACCCCGCCGAACGGGAACGCCGGATGGGAGGCGGTCATCCCGTTGACGTACACGGCACCGGCCTCCAGGTCGCGCGCGAACCGGTCGACCTCGCTCTCGTCGCGCGTCCATACGTTCGAACTCAGTCCGAACGGCGAGTCGTTGGCGATGAGGACCGCCTCGTCCAGGTCGCCGGCCCGGTAGAGCGTGGCGACCGGTCCGAACGTCTCCTCGCGGTGGACGCGCATCTGGCGGGTGATGCCGGCGAGGACGGTCGGCGGGTAGTACCAGCCGGGCCCGTCGGGCCGCTGTCCGCCGCACAGCACCTCGGCGCCGCCCCGCCGCGCGTCGTCCACCAGTTCCTCCAGATCGGTCCGCCCCCGCTCGCTGGCGAGCGGCCCGACCTCGGTGTCCTCCTCCAGCGGGTCGCCGACCCGCAGGGCCCGCATGCCGGCGGCGAACCTCTCGGCGAAGGCGTCGTAGACATCGGTGTGGACGATGAACCGCTTGGCGGCGATGCAGGACTGCCCGTTGTTCTGCACGCGCGCGGTCACCGCGACCTCGGCCGCGCGGTCCAGGTCGGCGGAGGGCATGACGACGAAGGGGTCGCTGCCGCCCAGCTCCAGCACCGTCTTCTTGATCATCTCCCCGGCGGTGGAGGCGACCGCCCGGCCCGCCGGCTCGCTGCCGGTCAGGGTGGCGGCCTTCACGCGCTCGTCGCGCAGGATGTCGTCCACCGCGGCGGAGCCGATCAGCAGCGTCTGGAAGCAGCCCTCCGGGAAGCCCGCCCGGTGGAACAGGTCCTCCAGGTACAGGGCCGTCTGGGGCACGTTGGAGGCGTGCTTGAGCAGGCCCACGTTGCCGGCCATCAGAGCGGGCGCGGCGAACCGGATCACCTGCCAGAGCGGGAAGTTCCAGGGCATCACGGCGAGGACCGGGCCGAGCGGGCGGTAGCGCACCCGGACCCGCTGGGCGCCGGAGTCCCGCACGTCCTGCTCGGGCGGGTCCTCGTCGGCCAGCAGTCCCTCGGCGCGCTCCGCGTACCAGCGCATGGCCTTGGCACACTTCGCGGCCTCCGCCCGCGCCTGCCCGACCGGCTTGCCCATCTCGGTGGTCATCACCCGGCCGATCTCCTGCCGGTCCCCGTCCAACAGGTCGGCGGCCCTGTTCAGCAGCCGGGCGCGGTCGGCGAACGGGGTCGTCCGATACGTGCGGAACGTGGCCTCGGCGAGCTGGAGCCGGCGTTCCAGCTCCTCCTCGTCCATGGGCTCGTACGTCTTGAGCGTCTCACCGTTCGCCGGGTTCACCGTCGCGATGGGCATGGCCGACCTCCCTGGGAGCGGGCTTGTTCCGACCTTCGCGCGCGGCAGGGCCGAGCGCAACGCGTGGCCGCCTGTTCAGCCCGAGTGCTCCGCCAGCCGGTCGAGAAACGCCGCCTGGGCCGTCACGATCACCGCACGGGCCCGGTCCGGAGCGAACCACTCCACCCGGTCCAGCTCCGGGAACTCCTGCCTGCGGCCGGACCTCGGCGGCCACTCCATGGTGAAGGTGCCGGGGACGATCGCCTCCGGGTCGAGGTCGCCCTCCACCGCCCAAGCGGTGACGATCTTCCCGTTGCGCTGCACGACCTCGCCGAGCGCTACGGCCTCCCCGTCGGGCGGCGCGAGCCCCAGCTCCTCCCGGAACTCCCGCCGGGCCGCCTCCAAGGCCGGTTCGTCCGGTTCGTACTCGCCCTTGGGTACGGTCCACGCACCCGCGTCCTTCTTCGCCCAGAGCGGGCCGCCCATATGGCCGAGCAACACCTCCAGCCCGTCCTCGGTGTGTCGGAACAACAACAGTCCCGCGCTGCGCTTCGTCGCACGCACCGTCACGGTGTGACCTCCGGGTGGGCCGCCAGCAAGGCCTCGACGGTATCGGCCTCCTCCGGGCGTTTGTCCTCCCGGTATCGGACCACGCGGGCGAAGCGGAGGGTCACGCCGGCCGGGTAGCGGGAGGAGCGCTGGAGGCCGTCGTAGGCGATCTCCACGACGAGTTCGGGGCGCACCCGGATCACCCAGCCGTCGTCCTCCACGGCCAGCTCCCGGAGCCGTTCGGTCTGCCAGGCGAGCATCGCGTCGGTCATGCCCTTGAAGGTCTTGCCGAGCATCGTGAAGGTGCCGTCCGGGTTGCGGGCGCCCAGGTGGAGGTTGGAGAGCCTGCCGGTGCGGCGGCCGTGGCCCCACTCGGCGGCCAGGACCACCAGGTCCAGCGTGTGGACCGGCTTGACCTTGAGCCAGGAGGCACCGCGCCGGCCCGCGCTGTACGGCGCGTCCAGCGCCTTCACCACCACGCCCTCGTGGCCGCGGGCGAGGGTGTCGGCGAGGAACCGTTCCGCCTCCGGGATGTCCGGCGGCCCCGAGGCCACCGTCCGGCGCACCCGCATGGGCTCGGGCACCAGCCGGGCCAGCTCCGTGTGCCGCTCGGCGAAGGGCAGGTCGAGCAGGTCGCGGCCGTCGACGAAGAGGGCGTCGAAGAAGACGGGGGAGACCGGGGTCTCCTCGGCAGCCCTCGCCACGTCCGTGCGCGATCCCACGCGGCCGGCCGTCTCCTGGAAGGACCGGGGCCGCCCGCCGGCGTCGAAGGAGATCACCTCGCCGTCCAGGACGAAGCGCTCGCCGCGCAACTCCAGTGCCGCGGCCCTCACTTCGGGCAGCCGGTCGGTGATGTCGTCCAGGGTGCGGGTGTGGACCCGTACCGTGTCGCCGTCCCGGTGGACCTGGACCCGGATGCCGTCCAGCTTCTCCTCCACCGCGCAGGCACCCAGCTTCTCGACCGCCTCCGCGACCGAGGAGGCACTGTGCGCCAGCATGGGCAGCAGCGGGCGGCCGACGGTGAGCCGGAACCGTTCCAGTGCCTGAGGGCCCTCGCCGAGCAGCGCCCGGGCCACCGTCCGGAGCGAGCCCGCGAGCATCACGGCCCGCCGTACGTCCGCCGGGTCCGCGCCGGTCGCCCGGGCCAGCCCCTCCACCGCGACCGCGTCCAGCGCGCCCTGCCGGACCTCGCCGGTGAGCAGGCCGAGCAGGAAACGCTGTTCCGCCTCCGTGGCCGCCCCCATCAGCTCGCCGACGATCCGGGCCCGCTCCGCCTGCGAGCCGGGCCCGGAGACCTTGCCGAGCTCGGTGAGCCGGGCGTCGACCTCCCGGACGGTGAGCGTGGGCTCGGCCGCCGGCGGGACAGGGCGGCTCAGTACCTTCCAGCCGACTCCGAGCCGGCCCTGCGGCAGGCGTCCGGCCAGGTAGGGGATGACGATCGGCACGTCGTCCGCCTCCGCGTCGCGGAACAGCTCCGCGAGCAGCGCGGTCTTACGGGACCGGGCCGCCGTCGCGGCGACGTCCCGGGACACCTCGGCCAACCGGGTCAGCAGCATGGAGTCATGGTGCACCGCGGGTGCGGGGTCCACACCCGGACGGCCGCACCGGGTCCGGCGGGGCGGGACGACGACCTGGTCTCCACCCCGCCGGCCGCCCGATGCCCATCCCCCTCCGGGCTGCCGTCCAGGACGTGCCGCATTGACAAACACCCTTGCCGAACCTGCAATACGGGCATGAGTACCGACGACGTCCTCGCCGAGGTGGGCCCGCGGCTGCGACGGATCCGGAAGGAGCGGGAGGTGACCCTGGCGGCGCTGTCCGAGGCCACCGGCATCTCCGTCAGCACCCTCTCCCGGCTGGAGTCCGGCCTGCGCAGGCCCAGCCTGGAGCTGCTGCTGCCCATCGCCGAGGCCCACCAGGTCCCGCTGGACGAGCTGGTCGGCGCCCCGCCGGCCGGCGACCCCCGGGTGCGGGCGAAGCCCGTCCAGCGCAACGGCCGCACGTTCTGGCCGCTGACCCGCCAGCCCGGCGGCCTCCAGGCCTACAAGGTGCGCGAACCCGAGCGCAGGCAGGCACCGGAGCCGCGCACCCACGAGGGCTACGAGTGGCTGTACGTGCTGTCCGGGCGGTTGCGGCTGGTGCTCGGCGAGCACGACGTGGTGCTGGCGGTGGGGGAGGCGGCGGAGTTCGACACGCGGGTGCCGCACTGGTTCGGATCGACGGGGGAGGGGCCCGTGGAGTTCCTCAGCCTGTTCGGGCCGCAGGGAGAGCGGATGCACGTACGGGCGCGGCCGGCTCGTACGTGACGCACCCGACTGTTCCCTGATCGGCAAGCGACCGCTTAGTATGCCTTCACCCGGTCAGACGAAGCAGTCCCGTGGAGGCCCCGCATGCAGGCATGGCAAGTGCAGGAGAACGGCGAGCCCAGCGAGGTGATGCGCCTCGCCGACGTGGAGCCGCCCACGCCGGGCGACGGCCAGGTGCTGCTGCGGGTGCGCGCCGCCAACATCAACTTCCCGGACGCGCTGCTGTGCCGGGGCCAGTACCAGGTGCGCCCGCTGCTGCCCTTCACCCCGGGCGTGGAGATCTGCGGCGAGACCGAGGACGGCCGGCGCGTGCTCGCCAACCCCGTGCTGCCCCACGGCGGCTTCGCCGAGTACGCCCTCGCCGACGCCCGCGCCCTGCTCCCCGCGCCCGAGTCGCTGGACGACGCCGAGGCCGCCGCGCTGCACATCGGCTACCAGACGGGCTGGTTCGGCCTGCACCGCCGCGCCCGCCTGGAGGCGGGGGAGACCCTGCTGGTGCACGCCGCCGCCGGCGGTGTGGGCAGCGCCGCCGTACAGCTCGGCAAGGCCGCCGGCGCCACCGTGATCGGTGTCGTCGGCGGCGCGGACAAGGCCGCCGTCGCCCGCGGGCTCGGCTGCGACGTGGTGGTCGACCGGCGTGCCGAGGACGTCGTCGCCGCCGTCAAGGAGGCGACCGGCGGCCGGGGCGCCGACGTGATCTACGACCCGGTCGGCGGCGCGGCCTACACACAGTCCGCGAAGCTGGCCGCCTTCGAGGGCCGGATCGTCGTCGTCGGCTTCGCCAGCGGCACCATCCCGAGCCCGGCCCTCAACCACGCCCTGGTGAAGAACTACACCATCCTCGGGCTGCACTGGGGCCTGTACAACACGAAGAACCCCGAGCTGGTCCGGCGCTGCCACGAGGAACTGACCGAACTGGCCGCCCGCGGCGCCGTCAGGCCGCTGGTGAGCGAGCGCGTGCCGCTCGCCCAGGCGGCGCACGCCGTGCAGCGGGTCGCCGACGGACGTACCACCGGCCGGGTGGCCGTCGTTCTGGAGAAGGGAGCCGCCGCATGACCGACGCCGAGGAACTGCGCCGCCGCACACAGGAGTTGCTGGCGCAGCATCCACCCGCGAGCACCGACCGCCTGGAGTTCCTCCGGGCCCGTTTCGACGCCGGCCTGGCCTGGGTGCACTACCCTGAGGGCCTCGGCGGGCTCGGCGCCCCACGGTCCCTCCAAGGCGTCGTGAACGCCGAACTGGAGGCCGCCGGCGCCCCCGACAACGACCCCCGGCGCATCGGCATCGGCCTGGGCATGGCCGCGCCGACGATCCTCGAGTACGGCACCGAGGAACAGAAGCGGCGCTATCTGCGGCCCCTGTGGACCGGCGAGGAGGTCTGGTGCCAGCTGTTCAGTGAGCCCGGCGCCGGTTCCGACCTGGCCGCGCTCGGCACCCGGGCGGTACGCGAGGGCGACGAGTGGGTCGTCAACGGGCAGAAGGTGTGGACGTCGAGCGCGCACGTGGCCCGCTGGGCCATCCTCATCGCCCGCACCGCCCCGGACGTGCCCAAGCACCAGGGCATCACCTACTTCGTCTGCGACATGACCGACCCGGGCGTCGAGGTCAGGCCCCTGCGCCAGATCACCGGCGAGGCCGAGTTCAACGAGGTCTTCCTCACCGACGTCCGCATCCCCGACACCCGCCGCCTCGGCGAGACCGGTGACGGCTGGCGGGTCGCGCAGACCACCCTGATGAACGAACGTGTCTCCATCGGCGGCATGGCCGTTCCCCGCGAGGGCGGCATGATCGGCCCGGTCGCCAGGACCTGGCGCGAACGCCCCGGACTGCGCACCCACGACCTGCACCAGCGCCTGCTGCGGCTGTGGGTCGAGGCCGAGGTCACCCGGTTCACCGGCGAACGCCTGCGCCAGCAGCTCGTCGCCGGCCAGCCCGGCTACGAGGGCTCCGGCATGAAGCTGGCCTTCGCCCGCCTCAACCAGGAGATCAGCGGCCTCGAAGTCGAACTCCGAGGAGAGGAGGGCATGTTGTACGACGACTGGACCATGCGCCGCCCCGAACTCGTCGACTTCACCGGCCGGGACGCCGGATACCGCTACCTGCGTTCCAAGGGCAACAGCATCGAGGGCGGGACCAGCGAGGTCCTGCTGAACATCGTCGCCGAGCGCGTCCTGGGCCTGCCCGCCGAGCCGCGCACCGACAAGGACGTCGCCTGGAAGGACCTGGCCCGATGAGTACACAGCCGGATCTCCTCTACTCCGAGGAGGAAGAGGCGCTGCGTGCCGCCGTCCGCGACCTGCTCACGGACCACTGCGCCCCGGCCGACGTGATCACCCGCACCGAGTCGGACGCCCCGCACGACCTCGCCCTGTGGAAGCTGCTCGCCGACGGCATGGGCCTGGCCGGCCTGCTGGTGCCCGAGGCGCAGGGCGGCCAGGGCGCCTCCGCCCGCGAAGCCGCGGTCGTGCTCGAGGAACTGGGGCGGGCGGTCGCCCCCGTGCCGTACCTCACGAGCGCCGTCGTGGCCACCGAGGCCCTGCTCGCCTGCGCCGACGAGGAGTTGCTCGGCCGACTGGCCTCCGGGCGGACCATCGGCGCCCTCGCGGTCGGACTGCACCTCGCCCCGGACGCCGGTTTCGCGACCGTGCGCGTCGAGAACGGCGTCCTGCACGGCGAGTTGACCGGCATCGCGGACGCGGCCGTCGCCGACGTGCTGCTCGTCCCGGCCGACGACGGCGGCCTGTACGCCGTGACCGCCGACGCCGTGACGGTCACCCCGCAGGTCTCCCTCGACCTCACCCGCCCGCTCGCCACCGTCACCCTGGCCGGCGCGGCCGGCCGCCGGGTCGGCGACGCAGGACCCGCCGTACGCCGGGCGCTGCGCGCCGCCGCCGGACTGCTCGCCTCGGAGCAGCTCGGTGTGGCCGACTGGGCGCTGACGGAAACGGTCCGGTACCTCAAGGAGCGCAAGCAGTTCAACCGGCCGGTGGGCGGGTTCCAGGCGCTCAAGCACCGGCTCGCCCAGCTGTGGCTGGAGGTCGTCCACCTCCGGGCCGCCGCCCGTGCCGCGGCGGACGCCCTCACCACCGGCGAGGACACCGGTATCACCGTCGCCGTCGCCCAGGCCTACGCCGCCCCCGTCGCCGTCCGCGCCACCGAGGAGGCGGTGCAACTCCACGGCGGCATCGGCATGACCTGGGAACACCCGGCACACCTGCACCTGAAGCGGGCCAAGGCCGACTCCATCGCCTACGGCACCGCGGGCGCGCACCGCTCGGCGCTGGCAGAACTGGTCGATCTCCAGGAGCCCTGACCGGCGGACGCCGGGCGCGGGCCCGGCCGGGTGCGCTTCCCCGCGCCCCGGGCCGGCCGTCCCACCCGGCGACGACAAGTGAACAGAGGGCGAACTCCCCGTCGGGTGGGGCCTGTCGGTGAGGTGCCGAACGCATACTCCCTTCGGCCTCATCCGGCATTCCCAGGGAGGCAGCGCATGGCCCTCACCACCCGCCGCCGAGTACTCACCACCCTCGGCGCCGCCCTCGCGGGCACGTTCGCCCTGCCCGCGAACCGCGCGTCGGCCGGTGCGCACCAGCACCACCCACGCCCGCTGTGGCACGCCCACGCCCACAACGACTACGCCCATCCGCGGCCCCTGTCCGACGCCCTCGACCACCGCTTCGGCAGCGTCGAGGCCGACATCTTCCTCGTCGGCGACCAGCTCCTCGTCGGCCACGACAGCTCCGGACCGGACCCGTCCCGCACCCTCGAATCCCTCTGTCTCGACCCGCTCGCCGCCCTCGTCCGGGCCAACCGCGGCAGTGTCCACGGGGGACGGCGCCGGCCACTGCACCTCCTCATCGACATCAAGACCGAGGGCGCCTCGACCTACCTGGAACTCGACCGCCACCTCGCCGCCACCCGCACCTGTGGACGCGGTACGCGCACGGCCGCGTCCACCCCGGTCCCGTCACCGCCGTCGTCTGAGGCGACCGTGCCGCCCGCACCCCTATGGAGGCGCAGACGGAACGCCGTGCCTTCTACGACGGCCGGCTCGACGACCTCCCGGCACCGCCCCGGCCTCCCTCATCTCACTGATCAGCGACAACTGGACACAGAACTTCACCTGGACGGGCGAGGGCGCGTTCCCCGACGCCGAACGGGAGAAGCCGCGCGGCATCACCGGCGCCGCCCACGCGCAGGGCCGGCGGGTCCGCTTCTGGGCCACCCCCGACACGGCCGGTCCCGCCCGGGACGCGCTGTGGACGGAACTGCTCGCCGCGGGCGTCGACTGTCTCAACACCGACGACCTCGCCGGCCTCGAGGCCTTCCTCGACGCCCGTCCCTCCGTGTGACACCACACGAACGGCGGACACGTCAGCGACCCGGGCAGACCCTCCGCTACGCCACACTTGCGGCCGAACGCCGCACATGGGGCGTGGCGGAGGAGGTTCTGATGGCCATTTCCATCTCTGTGGTGCTGCTGCTCCTGATCCTGGCCGTGATCTTCATGCGCAACGGCGCCCTGAAGGTGTCCCACGCCCTGGTCTGCATGATGCTCGGCTTCTATCTGGCCGGCACCAGCATGGCGCCGACCATCCACAGCGGGCTCACCGCGACCGCCGACCTGGTGAGCAGCCTGCGGCCCTGAGTCACCCGGTGGAGAAGACACCGATGCCGTTCGGCACCGGACGTTCGGCGCCGCCGCTCGGGTGGTTGCGGACCGACACGGCGCCGGCGCCCGCGGCGCGGGTGACCAGCTCCGTCGAGCCGCCGCCGTCCAGGTTGAAGGCGTCGGAGGCGCCCAGCGACCGCATGGTGTCCGCCTCCTCCGCGACGGTCAGGCCGCTGCGGTACTCCGCGGAGCCGTCCAGCGCCAGGAGCAGCAGCTGCTGTCCGCCGCCCTTGTACCCCACGACCGTGCGCACCGCCGAGGTGACGTCGTCCAGCCCGGACAGCGGGGCGCCGCCGCGCAGCACCGGGAAGCCACCGACCGCGAACGTGTACGGCACCCCGGAGGAGGCCGCCACCAGGCTGTGCGTGACCTCCACCGGGTCCCCGACCGACAACGCGCGCAGCTGCCCCGCGCCCTCCTCCCGGCCCACCAGGACCGTGGTGTCCGCCGGGATCGCGCCGCCGCCCGGGGCGCCGGAGACGGAGGCCACCCGGCCGGCGCGCACCTTCACCTCGTAGGTGTCGCCGCTGCACGGCGCCGACCGCTGGGTGTCCGTGCCGCATACGGCCCGCGCCCGGGAGGCGCTGCCCCACTTCGCGGTGAAGGCGCCGACGGAGTTCACCGGCAGCGCGTACTGGTTGAGGCCCCCGAGGGCCAGCCGGCCGTCCGGCGTGCCGACGGTGCCGGCCAGGGAGAGCCGGTCCAGACGGGCCCTCCGGTCGGTGCCCACGCCGAAGACGTCGCGCGTGGTCGTGCCGGGGGGCAGTGCCGGTCCGAACCGCTGGCCCTGGGGCACCGCCGCCTTGAGCACCTGCCCGGCCGCGACGGCCGGCCCTACGGTCGCACCGGTGGCCTCCACACCCGGATGCTGCGTCTCGGTGATGTGGAAGAAGTCGCCGTTGACACCCGCGACCGCCCCGGCCGAGTCCGCCAGCCGGGAGACGGTGGCCCGGGCCGCCACCTCGCCCGGATACAGCAGGTCGACCCGGACGTGCGGGTTGGCCAGGTCGACCGTGAGCAGATGGGCGTGGGCCGTCCCCGCGCGGGCGTCGATGTCGAACTGACGGTAGGTCACACCCGGTGCGATCCACCGGCCCGCCGGGGCCGGGGCCGCCACCGCCGACGCCGTACCGGCCAGCACGCCGAACGCCGTGACCGCCGTGAGAACCACTCTGCCCGCTGTCGAACGTCTGCGACGTCTGATCACCGTGTCCCCTGATGTCTCGTCAACTCTGCCTTGACCAAGGGAAGTGCACCAGACTCGGGCGGCCGCCGGGCCGAGCAGGCGTCCACTACGCGAGAACGGGTGAGGAAACGCACCCCCTCGGGTGCCTCCGGCGAGAAGCCGCTGCCCCCGTTCCGGACAGCGGGGGCGTCGTACCCGGACCGGTACCACGGCCGGTCAGCGAACCGCCCAGGAGACTGTTGTGCCCGCCCGGACGGGTCAGGGGTGGCCCAGCACGTCGACCACCGCGCCGTTCGGGTCCCGCTTCATGACCTCCTCCAGACCCAGGACGCCGTGGAACTCCGCGCTCTCCGGCGGCGCGGACCACCGGACGCCGGGCACGTACCTGCATGACACGGCTCCCCGGGCGGCCGGCGGCGACGAACGGCCGGCGTGGTCCCGGCGGCCGGCTGGGAGGATGAGGCCATGCATGCACCGTTCCCCGCCCCGTCCGAGCCGCGTTTCGTCCCGAGGGGCGAACACCCGCTCCGGGACGAGGCCCTGGCCGCCGTCAACCAGGACCTGGCCGTGACCCTGCCCGACCAGCGTCCGCTGTGCCTCGTCGCCTGGCCGGGCGAGCCGGAGGAGGAGGCGGAGCGCGTGCACGTGGCCCTGGCGGACGGCGACGCGCACGGTAACCCGCTGGAGCCGTCGTCGACCGCTGCCGAGGCCCTCCTGGCCGTCGCCGGGGCCGCCCAGGACACCGTCATGGAGTGCCTGTGGCTGGCGTGGCCGGTGTGCACCCTCCACGGGCTCGGGATGCACCTGGCCGAGGTCGCCGGACGCCCCTCCTGGTGGTGCGGCGGGACCGACGGGCCGGACGGTCCGGGGCACGTCCGCGCGGCGGTGGGGGAGATGGACACGGTCCACCGCCCGCGCCGTCCGAACAGCAGGCGCCGCGAGGAACGCACGCCGCTCCGGCCCCACTGACACCGGCCCGGTCCGGCCGCGGGCGCGCCTTCGGGCACGGGCGGCGCCGGGCGCGCGACCGCCTCGGCTCCCCGCACGACCGGCGCCCGTCGGCACCGGTCCGGCGGGTGGCGTGCGCCCGCGGGGCGCGTGCGCCGTGCCGGGGCAGCGTGTGCGTGGGGTCAGTGTCCGGGGCCGCGCCGCTCGCTTCGTTCGCGGCGGGCCCGGCGGCTTCCGGCCAGCAGCGGCAGCAGCGACAGCACCACCACCAGGGCGACCAGCGGCAGCAGGTAGTCGTCGACGTGCGGTACGGACGTGCCGAGCAGGTAGCCGGCGAGGACCAGCGTCTGCGACCACAGCACGCCGCCCACGGTCTGCCACAGCGTGAAGGCCCGCGCGGGCACGCCCAGGGCGCCCGCCACCGGGTGCACGACCGTGCGCAGCACCGGTACGAACCGGCCGATCACCAGCGCCTTGCCGTGGCCGTAGCGCGCCAGCAGCTCCTCCGCCCGTGCCGCCGCGTCCTTCACGCGCCGGCTGGAGGTGCGCGCCAGCAACGCCCGTCCGCCGTGCCGGCCGATCAGGTACCCCACCTGGCCGCCCGCCACCGCCCCGACCGCCGCGCACACCAGCACCTGCCACAGTTCCAGGCGCGGCGGCTGCCCGGCACTGCCGGCGCACAGCACCCCGGCCGGGAACAGCAGGGTGTCACCGGGCAGGAAGAAGCCGACGACGAGCAGCCCCGACTCGGCGAAGATCACCGCCAGGACGCCCAGCGCGCCGAAGGCGGCGAGTACCGAGGCGCTGTTCGTCGGGTTGACGGCTGTCACCGGCCGAGCCTCCTGGCCTCGCACGGACCTGTTCCGTCCACCAGCATCGCGTGCCCGGCACGGCCGTGCGCGTCAGTCGGGCGGCGCGCCGGTGCGTACCGGGCCGTTCGGTCGCACAGGACGACCTGAGGCACCGGGCCGGGCCGGCCGGTGGGAGCCGTGCTCGGCAGTCGCATAGAACGCAGATCCGAAAGCAGGACAATGTGTCAAACGCCTCGACGGAAGGGACATCGGCAGGGAAACTGTCCTCAACGGACTTTCACCCGCGCTCGGTTGCCCGACCGGCACCGGCGCGGAGGACGGCCGTGTCGCGTGCCCCGGGGAGGGGGAGACCCCGACAGGGCGGCTGACACGCGAGATCGCACACGGGCCACGGCCGGTCGGCGCCGACCGGTCCGCCGCGGCCTGCCGAACCCAGATCTGACTGTTCATGACAGACGGAGGACGTCTTGAGGAAAGCTGTCCGTCAATGGCTGGCGCGTTCCACCGGTGCCACTGCCGCAGCGCTGCTGCTGGCCGGGTACACCGCCGGTGCCACGCACGCCGCCGACCAGCAGGGTCGCAACATGAACGTCACCGCGCACTTCGCGGCGACCGTCGCCGCGGACCCGGACACCGTGACCTGCGGGGGTTTCGACGTGACCGCGCAGGGGCGCGCCGCCGGCACTCCCATCGGCGGCAACGGCACATGGCAGGACCAGGAGAAGGCCTGCACGCTGAGCCTTCCCGGCCAGTACGACATCAACGGGACGGCGGTCATCAGCGCCGGTGACGGCGACCGGATCACCCTCGGCTACCACCTCACCGCGCCGCTCACGGAGGACCCCGTCGTCCACCCGTCCGGCACCTACTGGATCACCGGCGGCACCGGGGAGTACGCGCACGCCACCGGTGGCGGACGGATGAACTCCGTCGTCAACCTCCGGGACACGTCCCACGTCTCCGCGAGTCTGCACGGCACCCTCTCCTAGCAACGGACGACGGCGGCGGGCGACGGGCCGGCCCGCCGCCCGCCGTCAGCGTTCCCCGTGCGGCCCCGGCCTGTCGTCCGGACCTCCCGGACGACAGCCGTGGTAAGACGCCGGACCACCTTCTGACCGCGCACCTGCGAGGGGCCGCCATGAAGAGCACGATGCAGGACCGTCCACTGCTCGTCCGCGACATCCTGAGCCACGGGCAGCGCGTCTACGCGGACAGCCGGGTCGTGCGCTGTGCCGACGGGCCGGCCGCACGCTCCTCGCAGTCCTTCGCCGGCATCGCCGGGCAGGCCGAGCGGCTCGCAGCGGCGCTGGACCGGCTGGGCGTGCGGCCCGGTGAGCGCGTGGCCACGCTGGCCTGGAACACCCCCGAGCACCTCGTGGCGTACTTCGCCGTGCCGAGCATGGGCGCGGTGCTGCACACCCTCAACCTCCGGCTGCACCCCGACCAGCTGGGCTACATCGTCGAGCACGCCGAGGACGCGGTCCTCCTGGTCGACGCGACCCTGCTGCAGACTCTCGCCCCGCTGCGGGACCGGCTGGGCAGTGTGCGCGACGTGGTCGTCATCGGCGACGCGCCGAAACCGGACCTGCCCGGGCACATCACCGTACACCGCTGGGACGAGCTGCTGGCGGCCGAGCGGCCCGGCTTCCCCTGGCCCGACCTGGACGAACGGGACGCGGCGGCGCTCTGCTACACGACCGGCACCACCGGCCACCCCAAGGGCGTGGCCTACAGCCACCGGTCGATCTTCCTGCACACACTCGGTGTGTCGGCCGGCGCCGGTTTCGCGATGCGGGAAGGCGACCGGATCCTGCCGATCGTGCCCATGTTCCACGCCAACGCCTGGGGCTGGCCGTACGCGGCCTGGCTGGCGGGCGCCGACCTGATCATGAACGGGCGGCTGCTGCACCCTCCGGAGCTGGCCCGGATCATCAACGAGGAGCGGCCCACCGGGGTGGCGGCGATCTGCACGATCTGGAACAGCCTGGTGCACCACGGCGAACACCACCCGCTGGACCTGAGCGGCGTACGGCTCGCCGGCTGTGGCGGTGCCACCCCGCCGCGTGCCCTCCTCCAGCGGCTCAAGGACCGCTACGGCGTCCGGTTGAAGCAGGGCTGGGGTCTGACCGAGACCAGCCCGCTGGCCACCTTCGCGGTCCCGCCGCACGGCACCCCCGACGAGGAGGAGATCGACTGGCTCGCCAAGAGCGGCCGGCTGATGCCCTGCGTCGAGGTGCGGCTGATCGCGGAGGACGGCACCGAACAGCCCTGGGACGGCACGTCGGTGGGCGAACTGGAGCTGCGCGGGCCCTGGGTGACCGGCTCCTACTACAACAGCCCCGACTCGGCCGAGAAGTTCCACGACGGCTGGCTGCGCACGGGCGACCTGGGAGTGATCGAACCGGGTGGCTGGGTGGTGGTCAGCGACCGGCTCAAGGACGGCATCAAGAGCGGCGGCGAGTGGATCTCCACCATCGAGCTGGAGAACGCGATCACCGAGCACCCCGCGGTGCTGGAGGCCGTCGTGGTCGGTGTGCCCGACCCGCGCTGGGAGGAACGCCCGCTCGCTTGTGTGTCCTTGGTACCGGGCGCCGACGTCGGCGCCGACGAGCTGCGGGAGTTCCTGGCCGGTCGGGTGGCCCGCTGGTGGGTTCCGGAGCGGTGGTCGTTCGTGGACGCGGTGCCGAAGACCAGCGTCGGCAAGTACGACAAGCGGTCGGTACGCGCGATGTACGCGGAGGGCGCCCTGCACGTCTCGGGCGGCCCGCGGGCCTCCGGCGCGGACACGGACACGGCGTCCGGGGAGCGAGGCGTGGCGCAGGCGACCGGGGAGGGCGGTACGGCGCAGGCAGCCGGGGACCGAGGCACGGCGCGAGTGTCCGGGAGCCCGGCCGGACCGCAGGTTCCCGGTCCGCCGTCCGCGCGGTGAGCGCCGCTGCGGTGCCGCCCGCCGCCCGGGGCACCACAGCGGCCACGCCTCAGGAGGAGCCCCGGCCGTCGGGGCCCACACCGGCACGCCTCAGGCCGACACCCGCCGGGCCGCCTCGGCCAGCAACTCCCGCTGCCCGTCCGGGTCGAGACCCAGCTCGCGCACCAGCCGGAACGTCAGCAGCAGTCGGGCCTGGAGTACCGTCTCCGGGCCCACGTGCCCTTCGCCCGACGCCTGCCCGCCGTACAGGCCCTCGGTGACGAGGCCTTCGAGGAACGCCGGGGGGAAGTCCTCCGCGCCTGCCTCCAGCGAGCCGAGTACGCCGGCGACGTAGCCGCTGATCTCCTCGGGTGCCGCGCCGCGCGGGAACCGGCGGCGGACCGCCAGCGAGAACGCGGCGCCGACCGCGCGCCCGTAGTGCGGGTCGGCGGGATCCAGGGCGGTGGACTTCTGCGCGAAACCGATGAAGTCGAACGCCAGCAGTGCGGCGAGTACGTCGAGTTCGGTGACGGTGGCCGTGGTCATGCCGGTTCGCCTTTCGCAGCGGGGGAAGCGTCCGGGGTGCCGCGGGCGGCGGTGACGGCCGCGGCCGCGATGCGTTCGGCGTCCCGGCCGACGAAGCCGAGCAGCGCCGAGCCGCGGGTGCGCATCCGGTACAGGCCCAGGTAGTAACTGCCCGGCAGCGCCCCCACACCCTCCGTGTGCCGGGGCTGACCGGACTCGTCGAGCATCGCCGGGTCGAGCCAGCTCCAGTCGGTGCGGTAGCCGGTCGCCCAGATCACCGCGGACGGCCTGAGGCGCTCGCCGTCCGCGACCAGCAGCTCGGCGCCCCGGGCGGCGGCGATCCGGCCCACCGTCCGGATACGGCCGTCCGCGACCAGCGCGGGCACCCGGTCACCGACGATGGGATCCGGTGCCCGCATGTTCACCGGCATGCTCATCACGCCGAGGACGCTCATCCACCAGAACATGTCCCGCCCGACGACGGTCTGCGGCAGCCCCGGTGACACGGTGTCCCCGCAGCTGAGCACCACCCGGTGGGTGCCGGCCAGCTCCACGGCTATCTGCCGCCCGGAGTTGCCGTCACCGACGATCACCACCGTGCCCGGCGGGACCTGCGCGGGGCCGCGGTAGTCGCCGGTGTGCAGGGACGGCACGTCCGGGCTGAGCGCGGCGGCGAACTCCGGGATCCGCGGGGTGCCGAACGCGCCGGTCGCGATGACGACCTGACCGGCCCGGCAGTCGCCGTGCCCGGTGGTCAGCAGGTAGCCGTCGCCGTCCCTGCGCAGGGCCAGCACCCGGTGGCCGGGCAGTACGGGAAGGTCGAACCGCCGCGCGTACTCCCGTAGATACGCAGCGACCTCGTCCTTGCCGGGGTAGCGCGCGCCGGGGCCGGGGAAGGGCAGGCCCGGCAGTGCGGAGAACCGCGCGGACGTGAACAGTCTCAGCGAGTCCCAGCGCCGCCGCCAGGTCTCGCCGACCGCGCTCCCGGCGTCGAGCAGCACGCAGGGCACGCCGGCCTGCCGCAGGTAGTACCCGACGGCGAGCCCGGACTGGCCCGCTCCGACGACGGCGACCGGCACGGTGGCCGGCAGCGCGCTCATCGGGTCCCTCCGGCGACCGCGCGCGGCCGGCGGCCGGCGACCGGGCGGGCCGGGGCGGGACCGCCGCGCAGGCCGGCCAGGACGACGGCGGACGCGACGGCGCACACCACGGCCGCGACCCACATCGCGGCGTGCAGCCCGGTCAGGAACGCACTGTCGGCGTCGGCCACCACCGCCCCGCGCAGGCCCGGCGGCGCGTGCACGACCGCCCGCAGGGTGCCACCGAGGGACGTCCGCGCCCCGGCGGGCAGCGCCCCGGCGGCACCGCCCAGCGAGTGCCGGTACACCGACCCCAGGACGGAGCCGAGCACCGCGACACCGAAGGCCGTACCCAGATGCCGCACCGTGTTCGCGACGGCGGACCCGGCGCCGGCCTTCGCGGGCCGCACCGCGGACATCGTCGCCGCCATGCCCACCGCGAACGTGGCCCCGAAACCCAGCCCGAACAGCGCGTGCACGGCCTCGAAGAGCCAGACCGGGGTGGCGGCGTCCACCACCGCGTAGAAGACACAGCAGACGGCCATCAGCAGGCCACTGCCGCCGAGCGCGACCGCGGGCCCCCAGCGGGCGGTCAGCCGGGTGGCAGCGGCACCGGACACCGTCGAACCGACGGCCAGCGGCAACGTCAGCAGCCCGGCCCGCACGGGCGAGAAGTCCCGCAGCTGCTGGAGGTAGAAGGAGAGGATGTACGTCGCCCCGGTCGCGACGAAGAACGACGCGGCCAGCGCCGCCGCGCCGATCGCGAACCGCCGGTCGGTGAACAGCGACGGGTCGAACGCGGGCTGGTCCCGGCGGCGGGCGGCCAGCACCATCACCGTGAGCAGGACCAGTCCCAGCAGGATCGGACCGAGCACCACCCCCTCCAGCCAGCTGCTCTCCTCACCGCCCTCGATCACTCCGTAGACGAGGGCGCCGACACCGGCGACCGACAGCAGCACCCCGGTGACGTCCACCCGGGGAGCCCCGGGGCCACGGTTCGCCGGCACCAGCACGCCGACCATCGCCAGCGCGACGACCGCGAAGGGCACGTTGACCAGCAGCAGCGTCCCCCACCAGAAGGCGGACAGCAGCGCACCGCCCACGACCGGCCCGGCCGCGATGCCGATACCGGCCGACATCGACCAGTAGCCGATGGCCCGGGCCCGCTCCTCGGCGGGGAACACGCTCGCGACGACGGCCATCGTGCAACCCGGCACGACGGAGGCACCGACCCCCATCACGGCCCGCCAGGCGATGAGTTCGCCCGGGCTGGAGGACCACGCGCCGGCGAGGGACGCGCCGAGGAAGACCACGAGGCCGGCCAGCAGCACCCGCCGCCGGCCGAACCGGTCACCGAGGATGCCCGCGGTGAACAGCAGCGCCGCGAAGGTGAGCGTGTAGGCGTCCATCGACCACTGCAACTGGGCGTTGGACTCGCCCAGTCCGCTCTGGATCGACGCGAGGCCCACGGTCATCACCGTGTTGTCGATGGTCGCGATGAACATCATCAACGCCATCGCGCCCAGTATCAGCCACCGCTTCGGGTCGGCGGCCTGGTCAGTTCGCATACCGATTGTCCTCACTCCTTGGACCGGACCCGCCGGACCCGCAGGACCCGTCCGGGGTGGACCGGCCGGGCCGTCGGTGGGACGGCCCGGCCGGCCGGTCAGTTGGCGTCGAGTGCCCGGCGCAGTTCGCCGGCCAGAGCGCGCAGCCCCTCGCCGCGCATCACTGTGTAGTGGTCGCCCGGAATGTCGACGAGCTCGGCGTCACCGGGGAAGTACGCCATCCAGCGCGACGCCGTCTCGGCCGTCGCACCGCCGTCCGCGGCCCGCAGCGCCAGCACCCGGCCGGCGAAGCCGCGGGGCGAATGGCGCAGCAGAGCACGGTAGTTGTTCTGGAACCGGGTGAGGATGCGGCTCAGCGTGCCGAGGTCGACGTCGTCCGACAACGCCCCCGCCGCGCACGCCTCGCTGTGCAGCACCTGCACGGGCGGGCGGCCGTCGAACGCCTCGGGCGGCAGCTCCCAGTCCACGCCGGCCAGACCCGCCAGGTCCCGGGCGAACCAGGACAGCAGCACCTCGTCGGTGACGGACGCGTCGGCCGGCCCGGGCGGCTCCAGCAGGTCCACCACGGTCAGCAGGTCCACCTCGGCGCCCGCCGCGGTGAGCTGGGCGGCCGTCTCCAGGGCGATCACCCCGCCCATCGACCAGCCGCCCAGCCGGTACGGGCCCTCGGGCAGCGCCTCGCGGACCGCCGCCGCGTAGTGCGCGGCCATGTCCTCGACGCTGAGCAGTTCGGCGTCCGGCGACTGGAGCGCGTAGAACGGCTGGTCGTCGCCGAGGAGTTCGGCCAGCTCCGCGTAGCAGAGCACGTCACCGCCGACCGGGTGCACGAAGATCAGCGGGGGACGTGAGCCGGTGGTGCGCACCGGCACCAGCGCCGTGCGGCCGTCTCCACCGCTGCCGGTCTCCCGGACGGCCTGGGCGAGCAGTTCGATGGTCGGCCGGGCGAAGAGGGTGGACAGTGGCAGGCTGCGGCCCAGACCGCGGGCGATCCTGGCCATCAGCCGCACCGCGAGCAGCGAGTCACCGCCGAGCTCGAAGAAGCCGGCGGTCACCCCGACCTCGGCCAGACCGAAGAACTCCGCCCAGATCTCCGCCAGTCGGCGCTCCACGTCGTCGCGGGGCGCGACGAAGCCGGTGCCTTCGGCGGCCACCTCGTCCGGCGCGGGCAGCGCCGCCCGCAGGACCTTCCCGTTGTCGCTCAGCGGCAGCTCGTCCAGGACGAGGATCCGCTGCGGCACCAGGTACCGGGGCACCGCACGGCGCAGCGCCTCGGTGATCCCGGCCTCGGTGTCCTCCCGCCCGTCGTCGAGGACGACGTAGGCGATCAGGCGCTTGGGACCGTGCTGTTCGCCCGCCGCGACGACCGCGGCGGCCCGCACCCCCTCGCACTGGGTGAGGGCGGCCTCCACCTCTCCCAGCTCGATCCGGTATCCCTGGATCTTCACCTGGGAGTCCTGCCGGCCGAGGAACTCGATGGTGCCGTCCGGCAGGAAGCGTCCCAGGTCACCGGTGCGGTACAGCCGCTCACCGGTGACCGGGTGGTGCACGAAGGCGGCCCGGGTCTTCGCCTCGTCGTTCAGGTACCCGCGGGCCAGACCGACACCGGCGATGTAGAGATCACCCGGCACCCACACCGGGCAGGGCCGCATCGCGCCGTCGAGGACGTGGAAGCGCTGGTTACGCATCGCCCTGCCGTAGGGGATGCTCACCCAGTCCTCCGCGACCTGCCCGATCGGCTGGCAGATCGACCAGATCGACGCCTCGGTGGCGCCGCCGAGGCTCCACTGCTCGGCGTCCGGCAGCAACAGCCGGATCCGGCCCGGCAGCGTCACCGGGATCCAGTCCCCGCTCATCATCACCAGCCGCACCGGCAGCCCGGTCAGCCCGTTGGCGAGGGCGTGTTCCGTGAACATCTCCATCAGCGCCGGCACGCTGTTCCAGACAGTCACCCGGTGCTCGGCGACGAGTTCCGCCCAGCGGGCCGGCTCGCGGTGCGCGGACGGCTCGGGCAGGACGAGCGCGCCACCCACCGACAGCAGCCCGAAGACGTCGTAGACGGACAGGTCGAAGTTGAGCGCGGACAGCCCCAGCGCCCGGTCCGCCGCGGTGACGCGGTAGCGCTCGTTGACGTCGACCACCGTGTTCAGGGCCGCCCCGTGCTCGATCATCACGCCCTTCGGCAGCCCGGTGGAACCCGAGGTGAAGATCACGTAGGCGAGGTCGGCGGGTCCGGCGCCGCACCGGCCGAGCGGCCGGTCGTCACCCTCGTCATCGGCCCGCACCACGGTCCTGGCCACGCCCTGAGGCCACGCGGCGGTGTCCTCCACCCACGGCTGGGTGACGACGTGGCTGATCCCGGCGCTGTCCAGCAGTACCCGCAGCCGCTCGGCGGGCACGGCGGCGTCGATCGGGACGTACGCCGCCCCGGCCCGCAGGATGCCGAGCGCCGCGACGACCTGCTCCCAGCCCTTGTCCATCACGATCGCCACCAGATCGCCGGGACCGGCTCCCTGAGCGCGCAGCCGGTGCCCCACCTGGTTGGACCGGCGGTCGAGACCGGCGTACGTCAGGGTCAGCGCCGGCGTGATCACCGCGGGCTCGTCGGGCCGCAACGCTGCCTGGGCGAGAACACCCTCGTGCAACAGCCCGTCCGGGACGGGCCCGTCGGTGGCGTTGGCCGTGTCCCGCACGCCCAGATCGGCCGCCGGGACGAGGACGGGAGCGGGCCGCTGCCAGGCCGCCGGGTCCTGCGACAGGTCGTGCAGCAGCCGCCGGTAGGCGGCGAACATCGCGTCGACACAGCCCGCCGGGAACAACTCCTCGATGACGTCCCAGTTCAGGACCAGTTCACCGGCCTCCTCGACCGCCTGGTGGTCCAGCCACACCTGTGGGGTGCGGACCGAGCTGCTGACCTGGCGGCCGTTCTCACCGATCCCGGCCAGATACTGCACGACACCCCGCTGCTCGGTGTCCTGCCGGCCGGTGGAGTTCACCAGGCTGGTGAAGACGACCGGCGCGGCGGCCCGCACCGATCCGCCCCGGGCCCGGTTCAGCTCCCTGAGCACCTGCACCCCGCTGACCTGACTGTGCTCCATGTCGCTCCACAGCCGGCGCTGCACCTCTTCGGCACGGCGGGCGAACGTGTCGGTGGCCGCGTCCCGGATCTCCAGCAGCAGGGTGGTGGAGAAGTTGCCGATGACATCGCCGACCTGCGGGTGCAGTGGCAGCCGATTGGCGAACAGCAGGTTGAGCGAGAAGTCGGGGGTGGCACTCCACGCCGCGATCACCTGCGAGTACGCGGTGCACAGGGCCGCGGACGCGCTGACCCCGGCCGCCGCCGCGTGCCGCTTGAACCGGGACCAGTCCCGGCTCGACAGGGTCGCCCCCCGGTGGTTGAACACCGGCCGGTCCAGGGTCGACGGGTCGACAGCCAGCGGCAGTTGCGGCGCGGGCGGCAGCGTGTCGAGCCGGTCCCGCCAGTAGGCCAGCGCCCGCTCGTGTTCGGGCCCGCTCTCCAGGGCACGGGCCTGGCGGACGTAGTCCCGGTAGCGCAGCCGCAGTTCCGGCAGCGTCTCACCGCGGTAGTGGGCGGCCCACTCCCTGAACAGGATCGACGTACTGAAACCGTCGATGATCAGGGCGTCGAAGCCGGCGTGCAGCCGGATCACCCGGTCGTCGACGCGGGTCACCCGCACGTCGAACAGCGGCCACTGGGCGGTGTCGAACACCTGCCGCCGCATCTCCTCGTAGACGGCGGTCAACGCGGCGTCGCGCCCGGCCGGGTCCAGCGCGGAGACGTCGCTCTCCCGGATCACGTAGGCCGGAACGTCCCGCAGCACCCGCTGCTCGCCCTCGGCCGTGAAGACCGCCCGCAGCATGTCGTGCCGTTCGATCATCGCCCGGAAGGAGGCGGCGAGGCGGTCGGTGTCCACGTGCTCCAGGTCGATCTCGATCTGGAAGTAGGTGGAGGTGCCGCCGAGTTCGAAGACGTCACCACGGCCGACGAGGTACGCCTGCTGAAGATCGGTGAGACCGAACGGCTCGTAGCGTTCCGCGTCCTCGGCCCGGGACACGGTGCCCGCTTCCTCGGCGGCCTGCCTGGCTTCCGTGCCGGTGCCGGCTTCGCGGTCGCTCTCCGCTTCGACCGCGCTGCCCAGGGCGCGAAGGATGTCGTCGGTGATGTCGTCGCTGCCGCGGCCGTTGAGGAACGCCGTCATCGGCAGCAGGACGTCGAACCGCCGGCTCAGGGTCAGCCGGATCTTCATCGCGATCAGCGAATCGAGACCGAGCGCCTGCAACGGCTGGCGTCCGTCGAACCGGGCCGCCTCCATACCCAGCGCCTGGGCCACGGTCCGTGCCACGAACGCCCGCACCGCCTCGGGCGTGAGGGCGGGCACTTCTTCGGCCACCTCTGCCGGGGCGGGCGCGGGGACCGTCAGCTCCGCGGTCCGGGCGCACGGCCCCGGCACCACCACGGACGTCGCTACGGCCGCGGGTTCCGCCCCGGGCCGGGCAGCGACCGGAGCGAACCGCACACCGTCGGCCTCGGCCACCAGCCGCCCGTCTCCCGCGACGAGCCGGATACGCGCCCGGGCGCCACCGTCGAACAGTTCCGCGTGACATCGCAGACCGTCCCCGGGGCCACCACGACGGTAGTGGACGAAGCGGTCCAGCCCGACCGGCACGAGGGCCGGCCCGCCCGCGGGGAAGCAGGCCAGCGCGGTATGGAACATCGCGTCGACCAGCCCCGGGTGCAGCAGATAGGGCTCCGCCTCACCCGAGACGGCGGCCCGGATCACGGCCGTGGCCTCGTCCCGGCCGAGCCTGATCCGCTCCACCCAGCGGACGGCCGAACCCAGGTACAACGCACGCTGCCACAGCAACCGGTACAGCTGGTCCCCGGTCAGCTCCCGGCCCGACTCGACCACCGCGAGCGCCACCGTCGGCGCGGCCGGCGCGCCCGAGCGGGCCCGTCCCTCCGCGTGCAGCTGCCAGCCACCGGCCGCGTCCTGCGCGTAGTAACGGAACGACCCGTCATCCACCACGAGCTGGACGGCGCGTTCGGTGATCGCGCCCGGATCGGCGCCGGCCGGGGCGAGCACCAGGTCGAGCGGCAGCTCCAGACCCTCGACGGAAACCGGCCCCGGCCCGGCCAGTTCGGTGACCGCCTCGATCGCCGACGCCAGGAACACCCCGGCACCCACCACCGGCCGTCCGCCGACCACGATGTCACCGAGGCAGGGATGCGCCGCCGGGTCGAGTCGGGCGGCGAACTGCGCCTGCGCGAGCGGCGACGGCAGTCGCACGCCCAACAGACGTACGGGTTCCACCGGTCGCCCCTCCGAACGCGACCCGCTCACCGTGACGTCGGCGGGCTCGGGGGTGAGCCAGTAGTGGTGGTGTTGGAAGGGGTAGGGGGGGAGTTCGGTGGGGTGGGTGTTGTAGGGGGTGAGGAGGGTGGGCCAGTCGAT